>QWII01000200.1 GCA_021405325.1 Caldilinea sp. CFX5
CTGTTATTCACACCCATTCATTTTTTCCACTGCTGGTGGCGAGTCTGCTCGTGGTGAGCATTCTCGCCACCTTTTTGCTCTTACTCTTCTTTCGGCGGGTCAACCTGGATGAAGGGTGGTATTTGGGCGCCGCCCAGCGGGTTTACGACGGCCACTTCCTCTATCGCGACTTCGCCTATACCCAGACGCCGCTGCTGCCCTATGTCTATGGCTTACTAGAACCGCTACTCGGCTTGGGTCTTTACCAGGGGCGACTGCTGACGATCTTGTTGGGCCTGCTCGCTTGGTGTTTGAGCGTAGTCAGCGCGTTCCGCCTCGGCGGCGCGCGCGCGGCGTTCTATTGCCTGGCCCTGCTGGCAACTTCCTTTTTTGCCGCCACCCAATACACCTATACCGCCACCTATGCGCTCACCGCCTGTCTGATGGCCGGGGCGATTGATGTCTCCCTACGCGACTGGCCGACGCGCCGGCAAACCATTATCGCCACTTGCTTGATGAGTCTAGCGGTGACGGTGCGGCTATCGGCCATCGTGGCGTTGCCACCCTTTCTGCTCTATTTGGCCCTACGTAGCCGGTCGTGGCGCACCACCTTGCTTTTGGGGCTGTTGACGGCGGCGGTCACGCTCGGTCTCCTGTTGGGGGGCTACTGGTGGCTGGGGGGCGAGCTGATGATCTATGACATTTGGGGCTTTCATCTTGATCGCATTTTGCGCACCAGATGGCGGCTGGAAAAAATCCGTTTGCGCACGATCAAGACCGCCATTGATTTTGCCGTTCCCATCTTGTTGGGGGGCTGGGCCGCAATTTGGGTGATGTGGCGGCTAGGTCGTCAAGGTTGGTCAGCAATCAAAACGAGTGCGCTCCTGGTCGCAACCGCGCTGATGGCCTGTGCCGTCGCCCTCTTTGTCGCCCACATTGTGCCGCGCACCACCGATAGCTATTACAACTCGCTGCAAGTGCCCATGCTCTGTACGGCTGGGGGGGTCGTCTTGGCGCTGTTGCACCAGCACTTAAACCGGCGACTGGCCTACAGCCTGGTCGTCGGCCTGCTTCTGCTCAACGGGGGGACGCAGGGCTATGCCACCTGGCGCGATGGCGCCTTGCCCGTGCCTTTCCAAAACCAGATTGCAGTGGTGCGACAGGCGGCGCAGATCATTGCCCGCTATACACCACCCGACGCCACCCTGCTCTCCTTTAACCAGCATCTGGCGCTGGAAGCCAACCGGCCAACGCCGCCGGGCTATGAAATGGCGATCTTTAGCTACCGCCCAACCTGGAGCGCCGAACAGGCGCGCGCCTACAAGGCAATCAACAACGACCTGCTCTTTGCTGATCTGGCTGCCGGCCAGGGCGCCGTCGCCTTTACCGAATTTGATCTGGGGCAGATTTACGGCGAGCGTGACCTTTTCTTTGCGCTCCTGGCCGACCATTACCGCTGGTGGTATACCATTGAAAGCTTCGGTCCCTATGGCGACGTGTTACACCTCTACTTCCCGCCCCAATTCCAGCCGCCCCAGCCGCAAACGCAACAGGAACAACGTTTGGGCGATGGGATCAGCCTCTTCGGCTATGATCTGATCCGGGAAGAGCAGGACGGCGCCGAAGTTGCCAAAGTGGGACTGTACTGGCATAGCGAACAAAAACCCAGCGCCAGTTATACCGTCTTTTTACAATTGCTCGATGCTAATGGCGCCTTAGTCTGGGGCTGGGATAACCCACCCTGTCGCCGCACCTGTCCGACGGAAAGCTGGCAACCGGGCGAATACCTGCGCGACGAATACACGGCGCCGCTTGACCCTTTGGCCCCCGGCGCCACCTATACCCTGGTAACAGGCATGTATGATCCGGCGACCGGTCAACGCCTGCCGCTACTTTCCGCCGGTGGCGAGGTGGTGGGTGATTTTATACCATTGACGACGTTGATACGGTAATGGGGTAAGTTTGGGATGACATAACGATTTTGTCTAGAAACTACGTAACTACCAAACCCGCGCGCCGCCGGCCCGTGACCGGCGACGAGCGGATTTGGCAGTTACTGATTGAGCGTGCGCTGCCACACTAGTTGAGCGCGCAGCCCATCGCGGACGGTGGTGGTTGGGTTGTAGCCGAGAAGCTGCCGCGCCTTCCCGATGTCGGCGACGGTGCGCCGTTGGTCGCCGGCGCGAGCGGGGCCGTGGGTGGTGCGGATGCGGCGCCCACTCAACTCTTCCAAGAGCGCCAACACTTGATTGACATTGATCTCCTCACCGCCGCCGATGTTGAAGGTTTCGCCTTTGCTCTGCGCCGGCTGTTGCATGGCGAGCAGCAAGCCCTGGACGCAATCATGGACATAGGTGTTGCTGCGGCTATCGGTGCCGTCGCCGTCAATGGTAATCAGGTCGTCATTGAGCAGGGCGCGGATGAAGATATGATAGCCCATGTCCGGGCGTTGGCGCGGGCCGTAGACCGAGAAGAGCCGGCAGATGGTGACCGGCAAATTGTAATTCACCTCATAGGCGCGACAGAGCTGTTCCGCGGCCAATTTGGTGATGCCATAGGGCGAGACTGGCGCCAGCGGCGCTTCTTCGTTGCCGGTGGCAAAGCGCCCATAGACCGACGAGGTGGAGATGTTGATAAAATGGCCCACCCTGGCGGCCACTGCCCCTTCCAGCAAGCGCTGGGTGGCCTGAATGTTGCAGGTCATATAGCTGTCAAACTCGCTCCAACTGCGGCGTAGACCGGCCATGGCCGCCAAGTGAAAGACCACATCTACATCAGCCAACAGAGGTTTCAAATCGGCGGTGCGGAGATCCGTTTCATGAAAGGTATAACCCGCTGCACCCTGAATATCAGACAAGTTTTGCTCTTTAAAGGAGCGGGGGTAATACGGAATAAAGGCATCCAATCCACGGACCGTATGCCCTTCTGCAATAAGTTTCTCACATAGATGAGAGCCGACAAAGCCTGCCGCGCCCGTTACTAAACAGATCGCCACAATGGTTCCCTTTCCCTATATTTGGATTGAGTCTGCTCATGAGGGATGCGTCACCCGCCATGCACAGGCCCAATCCTTGCAATAATATTGCGCTCTAGTAAGCTATTTATGGTTGCTACGATTCTACCAAAAATTTACACCAATAACTCTACCTAAAGTTTACAATTTGCTTAGTCTTTAGCGCAAACGCAAGAGGCGAAGCTGGCGCGTTGTCAGATCGGCAACCGGCAGGCAGTGATTGTCTGTATCAGTTAGGAGTTACGCAGTTGGACAAGACCTGTCAGGTTTGCGAAACCTGACAGGTCTCTGGTAGCGCCCGTCAACTGCGTAACTCCTATCAGTAATCTAGAGTCGATCCCTGGCGATGATCAAGCCTGCCGGCGCAAACACCTGCGCCTGGGCAAAAGCGCCGTACCGTTGCTCCCACGCCATCGCCAAATTCAAAAAGCCCCTGCCCGACTAGGGTAAAGACGGTTGGCTCATCTACGGAAAGTGTGAACACCTGTCAGGCTTCCAAAACCTGACAGGTGTGGCGGGTCGAAACCTCACACTTTCTGTAGATGAGCGAAGACGGTTATAAACGCTGACAGTATAGCATGGTTGATAAGCGACACCGAAACTTGCATGATTGTCCAATGTCGTGGTTTAGTATAAGGTGTTTGTTGTGACAGGAAGGTCGAGACCGGGTTTCTTTGGGGAAGCCCGGTCTTCTGTTGTTTATACGTTAATGATCAGGAAAAGTATGTCTATTTTTACACCAATGCGCTCGCTCTTGCAAAGCAAAGGGCCAACTTCGCCCGCCCTGCGCCGCGTCTTTTTTCATCTCTATTGGGATATTGCCTGGTTTGGCATTCTCTCCGGCAGTACGCTTTCGTTTTTATCGATTTATGCTACGCGCATCGGCGCCGACGCCTTTCAGATCGGCTTGTTGAGCGCCGGACCGGCAGTGGTCGGCTTACTCTTTACCCTGCCGGCCGGGCGCTGGCTGCAAGGGCGACCGGTGGGGGGCGCCGTCTTCTGGTCGGCGGCGTTGGCGCGCATTGGTTATCTGCTCTATGCGCTCTTGCCATTGCTGCTCCCGGCAACGCATCAGGTCTTGGTCCTGGTGCTGGTGACATTGGTGATGACGATTCCCAACACCGTGCTGTCGATTGGCTTTAATGCGCTCTATGCGTCGGCGGTGGCGCCGGAGTGGCGCGCCCATGTCGCCGGCCTTCGCAATGCCATGCTGGCGCTGGTCTTTGTCATTACCTCGCTGCTCTCCGGCTGGCTGTTGAATCGGCTGCCCTTTACCACCGGGTATATCGTTATCTTTGCCTTGGGTGCGCTGGGAGCGATCATGAGTACCTTCCACCTTTGGTTCCTACGTCATATCTCCGGCGAGACTGAGCCGGGGCCACCCAAGATTCGTGGCATTTTGAATGACCTGGCGCGACCGGGTGATATTCGCATTTTGGGCATCACGCTGCGCACCAGCATCGCGCCGCGCGCCTTTGCGCGTAGCCTCAATCTACTCCGCTTTGAAGTTTTACGTGGCGCCTACGGCCAGGTGGTAGCCGCGCTGCTGCTCTTCCACATTGCGCTCTTCCTGCCCATTCCGTTGATGCCGCTCTACTGGGTGGATCGCTTGGGCTTTACCGATGGCGACATCAGTCTTGGCACGGCGGCCTTTCATCTGGCGGTCTTGCTTGGGTCGTTGCAGGTGGGCCGGCTGGTGCAACGCTTTGGCAACCATCGGGTGACGGTGGTCGGCGGGCTGCTGCTCAGTCTCTATCCCTTGCTGACGGCGGTGATGACCAACCTGCCGGTCTACTTGATCGTTTCAGTCACGGGCGGGCTGGCCTGGTCGCTGGTGGGCGCGGCGATTGGCAACTATCTGCTGGAAAATGTACCGGACACCGATCGACCGGCCTACCTGGCCTGGTATAACCTGGCGCTCAACCTGGCCGTTTTGATCGGTTCGCTGGGCGGCCCGCTCCTGGCCGACGCCTTTGGTCTGGTCGAAGCGCTGGTGATCAGCTTTGTGGCGCGGGCGCTGGGAGCAGTCGCAATTTGGGCCGTGCGTCAACCGGCCGTTCAGCCGACACCGGCGATCCCAACGGCTGAACAAGCATAGCCATCATCGGTAGTAAAGACTTATGGGAGTTAGGAATTTGTTTCGGTAATCGTAGGTGCGGTTTGTAACCGCACGGTTCCCAGGGAGCAAGTGCGGTTACAAAC
>QWII01000126.1 GCA_021405325.1 Caldilinea sp. CFX5
TTGGCGTTGGTTGCCGCACTATCGCTATCTGCGCGATCTGATTGCACAAGGCGCGGTGGGACGCCTCTATCATGCCCAGTTCCACTTTATGGCCGGCAATGGGCGTAACCCCGCCTACGCCTGGCGCTTTGACCCGCAACGGGCCAGCGGCGCCCTCGGCGACTACGGCTCCCACATGATCGATCTGGCCCGCTTTCTGGTGGGGGACATTGCACGAGTCAACGCCCGACTAGCGACCCATGCCCCGCGCAACGGACTCGATGGTCGGCCGCGCTATGGCGCTTACGATGCGGCGACCTTGCTGATCGAATTTCTTTACGGCGGTCAGGCTACAATTGCGGTCAGCGCGGTGGCGCGCACCCACGATCCCGCGCTCGAACACGCGGTTGTCTTGCACGGCGAAGCTGGTTCGCTGACCATGACTTTTGGCCTCTTTACGGCTCCACCCAAAGTGCAACTTGCCACTGGCGACAACGGTTTTCAGGAACTCGCCATTCCGGATCATTATCGGCTGGGGCTTGAGCCGGCGCAGCCGGTGGGTCCGCAGATGGGGGCGCTCTTCAGCCAGGCTGGCATGGGCAGCCGCAGCTTTGTCGATGCCATTCTGGCCGGGCAGACCGTTGCACCAAGTTTTTACGATGGCTGGCAAACGCAACGGGTGATCGATGCGGCGCTAACATCGCATGAAAGTGGCGGATGGGCGGAGGTGTGCGACCTATCTGTAGTCCCTTATCGTCAGCCATCAACCGAGATTCTCCAACACAATGCACCTGCCCATCCGCCCATCAACGCTCGTGTGTAAACGGTCTGAAAGCGAACTGGCGACAGCATCGCCCACCACACAATGCTCTAGTAATCGGTGTACAAAAACCTGTTAGGAAACGATGAGATTTGTGGAATTTTTGTGGAAAAATCGCTTGCATTGGGAAAACGTTCCTACTAAACTGGCGCATAGATTGACAATCAATCGCGAACAACCCACACAAGGAGGAAGTGCAAGATGGCAGACAAAATTCGGATTGGGGTGATTGGCACAAGCGGGTATACAAGTTTTCTGCTATCGACACTAGCCACCTGTGAAGACGCTGAGATTGCCGCGATCTGTGGCCGCACGCGTACACGAGCAGAGGAATTGGCAGCTAAGTATCAGGTTGCCCAAGTTTTTACCGATTATACGGCGATGATCAAAAGCGGACGACTGGATGGCGTCATCGTTGCCAGCCCTGATGACCTCCACTATCCAATGGTGATGGCGGCGCTGAAAGCCAAGCTGCATGTGCTGTGCGAAAAGCCGCTGGGATTGACGGTGGCTGAAGCCCAGGCAATGTTTGAAATGGCAGAAGAAGTTGGCGTCAAACATCTGGTTGAGTTCACGGTGCGCTGGATGCCGCACAGCCGCTATCTGCACCAACTTGTGCAGGAAGGCTATATTGGCCGGGCCACCCAGTACTACTTTCATCACTATGGGGATCGCGCTTTAGACGACGGCTACGAATGGCGTTGGGATGCCGCCCGTTCGCTGGGCCAGTTGGGCGATACGGGTTCGCATACGATTGCGCTGGCGCTGTGGCTGGGCGGCGAGATTCGTAGCGTCAGCGCACATCTGGCGTCCTTTTCGCAGCGCCTGAATCCCGCAGGCCAACCGCTTGTTGGCGCCAATGAATCGGCCCAACTCCTCATCGACTTTGCCGATGGCGCCCACGGCGTGATCCAACTCAACCAGCATACCCACATGGGGGAGCGGGGACGGGACTATCGCGCCGAACTACACGGCGAAGCAGGCCGAGTGGAAGTCGATTGGTGGTGGGGGAAGTTTGGCGGAATGGGTCAGGTTGTTATGCGCGGTGTTCGTCGCGGCGAGAAGGAGTTCCAGAAGCTGGAAATTCCAGAGCATCTCTTGCAGGGCATTGACCCTGGCGATATTATGGGCGTCTTTCACAAACAGATGGTCGGTCCCCGGCTCTTTGTCGACGCCATCCGGCGCGATTACCAGCCGGAGCCTGGTTTTGACGTGGGGGTCAAAGCGCAAAAGGTGCTGAATGCCGCGATGGAATCCCATCAGACGGGGCAGCGTGTGTACATCGACAGATGATACAGATGAACATCTATACAAAGTAAAGTTGCAAAGGATTCAACCATGTCACAAGAACCCAGATCAAACAAAGTTCGTCAGGAAGAATATGGACCGCGCAACACCCCTTTTCAACGGCGCATGGTGAGACGCAGCGCTGAGAAGCAGGCAGCATTTTTGTTGCCGCACCTGCGTCCGGGCATGAGTCTGCTCGATTGCGGTTGTGGGCCTGGATCGATCACCATCGGGTTGGCAAGAGTGGTCGCGCCGGGTGCGGTCGTCGGCGTTGACATCAGTCCAGGCGAGGTCGAACGATCCAGACAACTGGCTGCCGAACAGGGCGTTGTCAACGTACAGTTCGAGACCGGCAATGTGTACGAACTGCCCTTCGCCGATGCCAGCTTTGATGCAGCCTTCTCAAACGCACTGCTCGATCATCTCCGTGATCCGGTCGCTGCCTTACGCGAGATGCGACGGGTGCTGAAAGCGAATGGGGTGCTTGGCGTGCGCACGGCAGATCGAGATGGCTATCTGTTCGTTCCCCCAAATCCGCTGATTGAGAAAGATAGCACATGGGGTGAGCAATGGAAGAAGGATCAAGGGGTGAGTGTACGTATCGGCAAGAATATACGCGCCATGCTGCGTGAAGCCGGCTTTGCCCGTACGGCAGCGTCTGCCTCCTACGACTCTTATGGCACAGCAGATGAGGTACGTGAGTTAGCAGAGGCCATGGCCGCCGGGCTGTTGGCGGGTCGGGCTGGTACGCAGACAGGCAACCCCCGCCAGCCGGATCGAGCCGAGGTGGAAGCCATTGCCGCGGCTTATCGGGCGTGGGGAGAATCACCGGATGCCTTCTTTGCGATGAGCTTCTGCGAAGGGTTGGGTTGGTGCAGTGCCGGTGCGTGAGGAGAAAACCGGTAGCGCTTGTACAAGTTGTAGCGTAAAAGCGTCATTCAGTGCCATTTGCTGACCGATTGCAGATGCCTCGGTAAAGAGTGAGGGGTCAAGCATTGCCCGTGCCTTTGTCAGGTCCGCATCAACTTGGGCGCGAACTGGCTCCACGAGTATGCAATAGACGCGTTGGCGTGTCACTTCAGCAAAGCTAAAGAGCGCAACCGCGTGTTGGTAGTGCTGGCGCACCACGGCCAATCGCGCAGCGACAAAGAGGCAGTTCACCAACGCAGTTCCAATCCAACGTGGATCAAACTGGTAGTTCAGACATTGCACCAGCCACTGTTCAGCTTCTTCTGGCTTGCCCTCCCAGAGGGCAGTCTCTGCCAGATAAATGCAGATGCGAGATAAATAAAGTTTGTCTCTTATCGTCGTCCAGATTGCCAAACTCTCCAACAGTAGCCGGCGTGCCTCTACAGCATCGTTATGATATAAGGCCGTAAGCGCCAAAATAGGTTTTGTCTTGGCTATCACTGCCGGATGAATGCCAATGGTGGCAGTTGTTACGGCTTGCTGCAGAAAGGAGTGTGCCTGTGTGAGATCGCCCTGTAAAAGCGCAAGCCGGCCTAGATTCCCTAAACAAGCCGCCACACCACTGCCGAACCCTCTTGCCTCACTACAGTGGCGACTTTCCTGTACTAGCGCAGTCGCTTGCGCAAAACGCCCAAAATCGATCAAGCGGGCAGCATAATTGTCTGCCACAGCACTCCGTATAAAAAGATAATCTGAGCTAACACCAAATGCATTACCCAATCCTGATGATTCGTTTGCTTCACGTGCGAAGGCCATCGCCTTTTCCCACATTGCCGCAGCTTGGGTGAAATCAGGGGTGGCTACCGCAGCAAAATGCCAGGCGCCTGCACACAGTGGCTTGACAGAGCATTGTTCTGTCAAGCCGATGAGTTCGCTTGTATAGCGGTTGACGGTTTCAAATCCCTCCAATGCGCGTGCAACACTGAAAAAATTAATCAATAGCGCCAAGCGCAACTCAAGAGAAAAGCGGTGACGATGAGGAAGCGCAGCTTCGATCCAGCCCAGTTCTTCATACCAATGACCACGCATCCGACAATACCAACCGGCTGCCAGGATCAACCATGCGGTATCATCATAGCGGTTTCGGTCGAGTGTCCATTGGACAGCAGCGCGCAGGTTGTCATGCTCTCTTTGTAGACGCGCAAACCAGACAGCAGTCTTTGGCCCCCGCAACTCTTCATCAACCGTGCGGAAGTATTGCAGATAAAACGCATAGTGCCGTTGGCGCGCCGCTTCTACTTCCCCATGCCGCTGTAACTGCTCCAACGCAAACTCGCGGATGGTCTCCAACAGAGCAAAACGCTGCTCGCCATCGGCCAGAGTTTCGGCGCGCACCAGGCTTTTACCGATGAGCGACTGGAGATCGGCGACCAACGCGGGCGAATCGCCAATTGCTTTAACCGCCGCCAGATCAAAGCCGCCGACAAAGACGCCCAACCGCCGGAACAGCATCTGTTCTTCTGCATTCAACAAGGCGTAACTGCGTTCGATGGCATGGCGCAGGGTGCGATGCTGCGGCGGTAAATCGTGTGCGCCATTGACCAACAGATCCAGCGGATGCGCTTGCAATTGGCGCAATAATTGGGCTGGTGCGAAGAGTTCAACCTGCGCCGCGCATAGTTCCAACGCCAGCGGTAGACAGTCGAGCCGGGTGCAAATGGCGGCAATGGTGGAACGGTTTTCTGCGGTGAGCCGAAAGTCCTCATCCACGGCCCGGGCGCGTTGGGCAAAGAGTTCCACGGCGGATGGCAGGTCAAGCGGCGGCGCCTTGCAGCGCTGTTCCGCCCGTAAATGGAGCCGTTCCCGGCTGGTCGCCAGGATCGTCACCGTGGGACATTCGGCCAGCAACGTGGCAATCAACGGGCCGGCGCCTGCGATCTGCTCCAGGTTGTCCAGCAGCAGGAGCAGTTGTTGGTGGCGCAAAAGCTCGATCAAGCGGCTTTCCGGTGCGTTTCTGCTGGCATCGCCCGGTGCAATGATGGTCAGCAAGGTGGTCGCCAGCAACAGTGCATCCGGCACAGTCGCCAAGGGGATAAAGCGAGCGCCATCGGGATAGTGGTGCTGAACCCGCGTCGCCACCGCCAAGGCCAGCGTCGTCTTGCCCACCCCCGGCGGCCCCACCAGCGTCAACAACCGTCCGCCGTGGCCCAACAGGCGATTGCTGAGTTGATCGACAAGTGTGGTGCGGCCAACCAATGCCACCGGCAGCGCCGGCAAGCGCGCGGGATTGGCCGACTGTGCCGCCATTCCAGGCGTGGCGGCAGGCGTTGGCAGCGGTGACGGCGCAGGTAGCTGTTCGCCACGGGCAATGGCGACACTTTCGATGAGATGGGCGGCCAGCGCGGGGTTATCCTGTAACCCCAACGCCGGGATAAAGTGGGTGCGTACCAACGCCAGATCCGGCTGCCGCTGTCCCTTTTCCAAGCCGGAGATCAGCGAGTCGCTGTAACCGAGCGCGGCGGCGAGGTCGCGCTGGGTCATGCCGGCGCGTTTGCGTAGTTGTTTTAATAGATCACCAAACGGCAACGTCGGCGTCATGGGCATTCGGGTTAACCAGATCGACTTCTATCGCCAGTCGCAAGCCACAACTGTGGAGCAAGGCCGTGAGGCTTGACAGTTGCGGATTGCCATTTGCGCCTAACATGCGGTACAAATTTTCGCGGTTTAGGTTTGCTGCACGGGCAGCATTGCTCATCCCCCTTGCTTCCGCGACATCGCGCAATGCCAAGAGAAACCCTGGCAAATCGCCCTCTGCCAGTGCTGCATCGAGATAGGCAGCCGCCTCAGCCGGGTCTTGCAATGCTTGCTGTAACCCTTCTTCATACCTTGCAACAACAGCGTTCATGATCTTACCTCCGGGAAACCAACGGCTTCAGCCGTTGGAGGGATAGGAGGCTGTTCCGGTGGCCTACTAGGCGCGAACAGGGGCTACGCTCAATTAGCATAGCTATACCCGTCCGACGCGTGCAACCTCTGACAATATTTCCAACTAATGCCATCTGTCTTGCCAACCAAAAAACTTCCTTTGGCACGTACCGCAACCCGACCAGTATGGACGCCTTTGTTTTTGCCGGTTGGGACAATCGCCCGGACAATATCGCCCGTCTGAAAGCCCTTGACAATGCGGTTTTGCTTTGCCCCTGTGCGCGGAAAACCGTACTTGTCCGGTCGGCACATTTGCCTGGACTGCCTACCAACGGCTTTGATTACCAGCGGCTTTTGTTCTGGGCAAAGACTGACCGATTGCCCAGACTGGCCGACGCAAGCGGCGTCGATCCAGTGGGCTTTAGGATAGCCGTTGGTTGTGCGGTTAAACTTTGTCCGACCGCCCGTTCCAATTTCGACGGGTAAACCAGTTGCATCAAACATCCGCCAGACAGCCCAACGGACAGAGTTAACCGCGCTGGCGTCTTTTAGCGGCTTCTTGGCAAGGGCTTGCACGCCGGGATGACCAAACTCAGCAGCGGTTTGATTGCCCTTGCGCTGATTGCAACCATGACAAGCCAGACAGAGATTACTCACTCGGCTGGAACCGCCCCGGCTTTTCGGCGTGATATGTTCGATCTCTAGCGGGATGTCGGTACTCCCGCAATAGCAGCACTTCCGGTCAAACTTTTCGAGAAGATATTCCCGCACTTCGTAGCCTTGCAATTCGCCTTGCTGATATTCAACGCCGCTAATTTCTGCATCCTGCATGAGTTGGGTATCGAATTGCACCAATTCCATGCTGATCGACTGGACATTGCACAGCTTGAGAAAGCGTACTAGCCACGTTTGTAGGTTGTTGACCCGACTCTGCAAGGATGGCGCTAACCAACCCTTTGGGTCGCACCCAGGGGGTTCCCGCCTCCGGGCGCGGTTGTTGAATCGCGGTTGGCGATAGCGGGTTTTGCGCTGGCGTCTACCGCGGCGAATTGCACGGCGGCTTTCTAGCGCGTTCTTGATCTGTTGCCCGCGGTGTTCCAGTTCAGCCGCAAAGACAACCGTATCGCCCTGGACTAATGCAAGGCCGGTTGTCTTACTGCCGGGGTCAACCTTGACGGTGACAGGGGCCGGTTCTGCATCTGGCTTGGCTTCCTTCAAAATTATAGTGAAGGGAAATCTACGATAGACCGCGGCTTTTCCGTCGTCTAGCATTTGACGCGCTCGCACTGGCCGGCATGGCGTTAGCGGTCTCTTGTTCGTATCTAGTACAAAAACTCGGTTCGGCATTGATAGCCTTTCAGCCCTTGCGGGCGTAATGTTCCCCTCGGAAATGGTAGAAAAGCTTTTTGCATCCAACACACTGTTGTCTTCCCAAAGACCTCGCTTAATGTTGGACAGCAGAGCCAGAAGCTAGGGCGTCACCGCTGGGTGCTATGACCTTTCTAACGTAGCTTTCGCTGATCCTGGTAAATTACTTTGCGGCTGAAGCGCTCGAACTTTTAGGTTTTTCTAAAAGCCCACGTGCTTCAGCCGTGGGATATTTACGATTGACGTGTAGTTGCCACCGGCTCGCCCAACGTTTGCATTAAGCGATTGGCCCAAGCGAACATGGCGGTGGCGTGGGTGAGATCGAGGATTTCCTGGTCGGTCAACCCCAACTGGCGCAAGGGGGTGAGATCGTCGCTGGTCAAAGCTGAGGGGGCGCGGGTCAATTTGACGGCGAAGTCCACAATGGCCCGTTCCCGTGGCGGCAATCCAGCTTCGACGCCTTCGGCGATCAGCCGTTGCATGATTTCCGGGCGTTTGGTTAATTGAATATAGCGCTGGATGTGGACAGATGCACAGTAGACGCAACCATTGACCCGTGAAACTGCCACCGCCGCCAACTCGCGATCCGCTCGTGGCAACCCTCTGGGGCCATACATAATGGCATTGTAGAGCCGCGACCGCTCCCGTAGCACATCGACATCACGCACCAGCAGCAGATAGTATGGCGACGTTTTGGCTGTGGGAGTGCTTTCTTCCAGCACGGCGATCTGTGCGGGCGTTGCCGTTTCCAGGGCAATCGGGTCAAGCCAGGCGCGCCAATCGACGGGGTCAGCGGTAAATTTGAGTTTCTCTGCCATTATGCCTCCTCCGCCAAAACGGTTAATACTGTCAGCGTGCGCACCTGGAAACTGAGAAAGGCGATCAGTTGCGAAAGGGTGACAATCGCCGTGACACTCAGCCCGCTGGCTTGCAATGCGGCCAAATCGGCTGGGGTGGCGGCGCCGGGGGTGCGTGTCACCAGATCGACATGGCGCATGATGGCTGTCGTGCGGGGGTCCAGGGTGACGCTGCGGTCACGTTGTTCGAGAAGGGCCACCTGTTCCGGTGTAACGCCCAGCGCCGCCAGTAGTTGCCGGTAGTGCGCCAAGAGGGTCGGGGTGGCGTTCAAGGCCGCCACCCGCAACGCCACCTGGGCGCGCTCAACCGCCGTCAGGTCAGCCGTATCAGCCGGTGCAAAAAGTTTCTCATAGCTACCCTGCGTGTGGCGCACCACCTCCGGTCGCAACGCCCGAACTCCCGCTAATGGTGAGTCCGCGGCCAGTCCCGCAAGCTGGTTCATCAGATCAAGGGCGCCGACTTCCTCTTGAGCCATTCGTGCTTCCTTTCTATGCAATGGTGGGAACACAACAACGGATTTAGGAAGGAACGGATTTTTGTTCCTTCCTAAATCCGTTGTTGTGTGTTGTGTCCTTACGCCAACCGTTCGCGCACTGCTTGTAGGATCGTTTCTGATTCGGGAAAGCCGCCGTCGCGGTACATGGAATGGACCAGATCGCCATTGACGACCACATCAAAAGTGCCATCTTGCCACGGGATCAGTTCAATGGCGGCCAGATCATAGGTGAAAGCGTGCATCAACGCGCTGGTCAATTCAAGCGTTTGCGGTTCGTATCCACAAGAGGCGCAATAGGTGATGCTGACTTTGGCCTGGCTGCGACGCGTGGGCGCGGCGCCGTTGCTGTGACCATTGACCGCCGTCGGGACGCTGGCTACATTGGTGGCGACCGCGGGGGCAACACCCTTTTCGATCAACTTGCGGAGATCACGGATCACCTCCCGGTCGGCGAAGGCGCGATGCTCTTCGCGGAAGGCGCCATAGGCCTGCATCAACCGATTGCGCGCTTCCTCAGGATATTGCCCAAAGGGGGTGTCCGGCGGGACATCTTTGAGGATGGGGTCGGTGGCGAAGAGGTGTTCGCGCATCTCCGCTTGCATCTTGCTAATGACTGCCGGGCGCTCGATCCAGTGACCAAGCTCCTGGAAGTTGGGATCAGAGACCACAAAGACCGGAATTGAGCGGAATTGCCCCTCTTTCAGATATTGATCCATAATGTCCAGATTTTGGTCACGTAGGAAAATGCGTACATCCAGCTTGCCGCTCGCTTCCGCCATGCGCCCCAACACCGGCAGGTTGTTGATCACATCGCCACACCAATCCTCGGCCAGCACCAGCACATGAAATGGCGCCGGCAATTGGCTAAAAAAGGCCAGATCAGATGGTTCCAGCACAACGGCCGCTTCATTGGCCAACAAGCGCTCCTGGTTGCGCGTCATCTGCGCCTTGTATTCGGCATAGGTTTGCCCTTGGGCAAACCGCTCCTTTGTTACAGCCATGACACTTTCCTTTCAAGGTCTTTTGGTAAATTGGCAAAAAATTGAATAACCTATGTTTCAGGAGATTGAGAGATAAAGAGGTTGAGAGATTCTAAGCAACAATCGCTCAATCGCTGTATCTCTTTATTATTGGTTCATTATGCCGTTGTTTCGTCTCTTTGAATGCAGGGGTTCTCACGGTGACGCCGCTGGTTGGGGATGCCAGCCAAGCGCCGGCGCGATCCGGGTGGCGATCGCTTCCAACATTTGAATCGACTGGGCTAACGGCGGTTTGACAGGATTGAATTGAAGGATCAAATCGGTGGTATAGGGCAAAACACGGTCGGTTGCTAAGGTTGCGGCGACCTCTTCAGGATGACCATACGCAATGTGCATCCGCTGGCAGTAGCCTGCCAGGTCGAGACCGGGCGGCAGGTTGCCCTGTTTAACCATCAGTTCAGCCGATTGCATCACACCGGTGCGCAATTCACGCAGCGCCGTTGCCCGGTCGGTTGCCGGATAAACACCGCGGGAAAGGCCAATGCGCGGTGGTGTTGGTCGACCGCGCCAACTCGCCCTGTACGCGTCAGCGACCGGCAGTTGGACGAGATCGGTTGGCTCGGCGTGACCCCAGGCGGCGCGCGCCAGCATCAACCCGACTCCTTGTTGCCCAACATACTCGGCGCCACGAACACTCAAAGCACTCTGCCAGAGCCGGTCGATCAGAGTCGGCGCCGGCGGTTGGAGCCGTTGACCGCTCTGTCCTAAGGGCTCGCCGCGCAAGGCTTGTTGGAGAAGCTGTAAACCTTCGGTGGTTAGCGCGTGGCGTCTGGCCGTATCGACGCCGAACGCTTGAAATTCCGCGGCATCACCACCGCTGCCAACGCCTAATTCGAGCCGGCCATTGCTCAATGCATCGACCACGGCAGCATCTTCCGCCACGCGCAAAGGATGCTCTAAGGGCAAAATGACAATGGAGGTGCCAAGGCGTAGACGACGCGTCCGTTCGGCGGCGACGGCCAGGAAGGGAAAGGGCGAGGGCAGACAACCACTCCGTTCCTTGAAGTGATGTTGGGCGACCCAGACCACATCAAAGCCCAGTTGGTCGGCGGCGACAAAGAGGTCTAAGGTTTCTTGATAGATCCGGCGTGGATCATCAGCGCCTTCCAGATGGGTTAAAAAACCGAGGCGGAAGGGTTGATTCATGAGTTGGCTCCCCTGTGGTCAAAACGCGACCAGCAACGCGACAGCAGAACGCTGTCTTGTCTATGATAGCCGATAACAGTGGGAATGCCAATCCGCCTTTATGAAGTGGGAACACCTATAATCATGAAAAGCAGATTTTGATCAAAGATTACGCAAATTTCACAGATTTTTCTAGGTGTCAATCTGCGTAATCTTTGATGATGTACAGAATCAGGGTTGTAGGGAAAATTGTGCTGTGGTTTTCGTAACTGCTCAGGTGCGTGGCACTGGTCAGGAGTAGATTGTTCATCCTACGATTGTTTGACCAGTGCCGCGCACCTGAGGCTGAGTAGTTACTGGTTTTCTATGAATAGCCGGACCCTCTGCTGGTAGCGGACCGTTTTACTGGGCCAATCAGTTCCCGGTCGGCAGCGTTACTTCGTTTTGCGCCTGTCACTAAAACGGGGAACCCAGACGCTCCAAATATTCATGCGAATTTTGCTTGCTGTGTGCATGGGTGGTCTCCTCTGGTTTATTTTGCAGTTCTGCTGTTGGTTGCCTGCATTGTAATGGTTTCTGCCGCTTTTGGCTGTCCGCTACACGACAGCTTACCTGTGCGCTACCGCACAGGTCGGAATGACAAGGGGCAAGAATTCCATCAATCGGCAGAGGTGGCGCCGGTAAGGTTTGACTATAATAGAGGCCAACCCGTTGATTTACCTCCCTTGGCCGGCCCTTGACCGGCTACGGCAACAGGAGATGCCCATGTTACTCTGCCACTGGTTGCGCAACCTGCGCTGGCTGATTGCGTTTGCACTTTTTATTGGTTGGCTCGGTTATCATCTGCTGGCGGCGCAACCACGCCCAGCCTTTAGTGCAACGCCACCACAACATACGCAAGTCGCCGGCATTCCGTTGACCACCACCCTGCCTGCCCAACTTTTTCTTCCCTTCGTTGCTGGTCGGCCCCCGGCGCGGCTGGTCATCGCCGCCGCCCACATCGACAGCGTGATCAGCGGTGAAGGTGACGAAGCGATTCTGCTCTGGAATATTGGCGGCGCCAGTCAGGCATTGGCCGGCTGGCAACTCGCCACGCTGACGCGCCAGAGTACCTTTCCGCTCACCAGTACACTCACCCTGGCGCCGGGAGAACGGCTCTGGTGCGCCGCCGCGGCTGTCACCTTTGCCCACTCCTTTGGCGAAGCGCCGGCCTGTGAATGGGCGGAAGATAGCGATCCTGCCGTTCCCAATTTGACCGGTAAGTTGTCGTTGACCAATGGCGGCGGCCACCTCTACTTGCGCAACGCTCAGGGTGAAACAGTGGATACCTTGATCTATGGCAACAGTACACAACCGGCGACCGGGTGGACCGGCGCCGCTGCGCAGATTTACACGCGTGGCGATGTGGTGACAGAAGGACAGATCTGGCAACGCAAGCGCAACCCCATCACCGGGTGGCCGCTCGATAGCAATCGCGCCAGCGACTGGGCCGGCGATCTAGCCGATCTACGGTGGGGCCGCCAGGCGCGTCTGCCAGGGTGGCTGGGCTGGACGCCGTCCGAATTGGCGCGCCCCCAAGATGGAATTGCCACCGCGAATGTAACTGTTGCCGTCGGCCCCGAAGGGCTATATCAACCGCTGGCGGCGCTATTGGCGAGTGCAACCACCACGCTCGACTTGAGTCTCTATACCCTGGAACATCGCGATCTGGCTCAGCTCATCGCCGATGCGGCGCGCCGGGGTGTACGGGTTCGTTTGCTGCTGGAAGGTAGTCCGCCCGGCGGGATCAGCGATTTGCAGAAGTGGTGTGTGGCAACCATTGCCGGCGCCGGCGCCGAGGTGCGTTATCTAGCGGCCGCCCCCGGCGCGCCCAACGGCTACCGGCCGCGCTACCGTTTCTTCCATGCCAAATATGGCGTGATCGACGGACAACGTGTCTTTAATGGGACCGAGAATTTCACCTATGATGCCATGCCCGTGGCGACGGATCGACCGGTTGGCGGTCGGCGCGGCTTCTACTTGCTCACCGATGCGCCGCCGGTCGTCACTGCGCTGCAACGGCTCTTTGCCTATGATTGGGCGCCGGAGCGTTTTCTCGATCTCCACCCTTTCGACCCCAGCCATGCCAAGTATGGCGGTCCGCCGGCTGATTTTATCTGGCCGCCGACACCCGTTTATACCGTCACGGTGTCACCCTTTCGTGATGCTGTCACCATCAACGCAACAGCGCAATTCACTGTCGTCAGTACACCGGAAAACGCCATGCGCCCCGATGCCGGCCTTCACGCCTTGCTGGCCCAAGCCGGCGCCGGCGATGAAATTTTGGTGATACAGCTCTATGAACACAAGAACTGGGGTGATAGCGTGAGTAACCCGGTCGCCGATCCGAACCCACGCTTACAAGCGATGATCGACGCCGCGCGCCGGGGCGCACGAGTGCGTATCCTACTGGACAGTTTTTTCGATGAGCCGGAGGCGATTCGCAGCAACCGCGCCACGGTCGATTATGTCCGCGCCCTGGCCAAAGCCGAAGGGCTGGACATCGATGCCCGCACCGGCAACCCAACCCTCGGTGGCATTCATGCCAAGGTCGTGTTGGTGCGGCTAGGTGATCGCTACTGGTCAGCGGTGGGCAGTCTCAATGGCGGCGAGATTAGTCACAAGCTGAATCGGGAAGTTGTCGTTATCACCGATGTGACGGCTGTCTACCAACGGTTAGCCGAGGTGTTTGCCTGGGATTGGGTAAGCGGTGCTGTTGCAACGGTGCAACAGTAGGGTTTTGCGCGGTAGTAAAGACTGATGAAGGTTAGGAACTTGTCACGCCGGCGGCGATGACCTACAGTTACCGCTTTATTTTCGTAACGTTCATTAGTCTTCGCGACGCCGCGAAGACTAATGGGAGTTAGGAATTTGTTTCGGTAATCGTAGGTGCGGTTTGTAACCGCACGGTTCCCAGGGAGCAAGTGCGGTTACAAACCGCACCTTAATGTTCATAAGTCTTTACTACGGTTCAACAGGCAGCGAGCCACTCATTATCAGCCCATGACATTCACCAAAGGTCAAGCCGGAGCCGCAAAAGCAAGGCGCATCCGCCGCCACTGGGGCGAAGAAATCGTCAGGGCCGGGGAGAAGGTTAAAATAACCATCCGGCGGGGTTTGGTCAAAGAAGGGTTCGGCCTGCGCCAAGCCAGGGAAGTGGGCGTAGAGGTTTTGCCGCAGATCGAGTGAACGGATGGCGAAGGGAAAGGCGAAGTGATGCGTTTCTTGCACCTGGGTGGCCCGTTCGATCAACGCATCGTGATCAAGGGCGGTGTTGGCGCTGGCATAGACTAAAATATTGCCGACCGGTAAGGGGTTGACATAGATCATGGGGAAAACTCGTTGCAGGCCCTTGATCCGGGATAACAGATAAGGATCACTGGCCAGAAAATTCGCCACCAGCACACCGTCAGTCGTCAAGCGTTGGCGACAGAGCGTATAAAACTCCACTGTACTCATGCGGTAGGGAACATAACCGCGATCCAGAAAGACATCGACAAAGATAAAGTCATAAGGTTCTCGTTGCGCGGCCAGCCATTCCCGGCCATCGGCCAGCGCCACCTGTAGGCGTTCATCCAGCCCCAAGCCAAAGTAGCGCGTCGCCATGTCGATGATGGCCGGCTCAATCTCGGTACAATCAATCGTTACCGTGGGAAAATAGTGATGCAACACCAACGGGACACAGCCGCCGCCCAATCCTGCCACATAAACCCGCTTGGGTTGCGGCTGCCAGAGTAATCCCAACAGTGCGGTCTGGGTATAATCATCATAGAGCGCCAGCGGGTCATCCAGCCGCATCTCCGATTGCATCACCCCCGAATCCGGATGTTGCGGGTCGAGCAGCCAAAGGCGAAGGTTGCCTTCCCCTTTGGTGACAATGACAAAATACGCACCATGCAACTCAGCATAGAGCGTACCCTCCGCTGCTTCCTGTAACGGTTGTAGGCGCGCCATCATGGCTTGCCGGTTTTTTGTAAGCCAGGTTGTATCGTCCATGTGCTGATTTGCCGGTTTGTGTGTATAATGGGGTAGATAGGGAGATAGGTAAACAGGTAAACAGGTAAACAGGTGCAGAACGGAACCTGTCTACCTGTCTACCTGTCTACCTGTCTACCTGTCTACCTGTCTACCAATTTACCAAACTAAGGAGCCAATGCTGTGACTACCCAAGCCGTTGACGAACTCGATCTGCATGGTGCGCGGGCGGCCCTGCGCGGTAACCCCAGCTTTGTCTGGCGCGCCGGGCAGGATCGCCGCCTACAGATGATTGTACACTGGGCGCCGCCAACGGCTAAATCCAAGTTGGCGGCGGTGCTGGTTAATGGTTGTGGGGTGGGCATGTATGTCAAAGCGTTACAGCCCTACAGTGAGCAGATCTATGGTCTCGATATTGAGGCGGAGCATCTCCGGCGCGCGGCCACTAATGTCGCGCGCGCGCATTTGCAACTGGCCGCCTGTGAAGCGCTGCCCTATCCGGCTAACTTCTTTGATTTGGTGTTGAGCCACGAAGTGATCGAGCATGTGACCGACGACCGGGCCACTGCCGCTGAAATGGTGCGTGTGTTAAAACCGGGGGGCCGGGCGATCGTCTTTGCGCCTAATCGGCTCTATCCCTTTGAGACTCACGGTCACTATTGGCAAGGGGAGTACCATTTCGGCAACACGCCGCTCATCAACTACCTGCCCGATTTTATCCGCAATGAACTGGCGCCCCACGTTCGTGCCTACACCGCACGCGGACTGCGTAGCCTCTTTATCGGCCAGCCGGTGCGAGTTATTCACCATACCCAGATTTACCCCGGCTATGATAATCTTGTCCAACGCCGGCCGGCGTTGGGCCAGTGGTTGCGCCGCTTCACCTATGCACTGGAAAGTTCGCCCTTGACCAGCTTTGGCATCAGCCATCTGTTGGTGCTAGAGAAGGTGTGAGCACCAAAAATTTGTGTAACCAAAGCAAGTTTTAGTTTACACCGCTAGGAAGAAACAGGGTAAAACCGCGTTCCTTCCTAGCTGCGTACACAAAAGGTAACTACTAACCCGCTCGCCGCCGGTCCATGACCGGCGGCGAGCGGGCAGCGGCTTGGCAGTTACAGCAAAAGTTTGTATAGCCATTAGGCGCGGGCGGCGGCGTTAGGCAAACTATTCAGTGATGATGACCAGCGTGCCAGGGTTCTCTTTGCTGCTTTTATACCAGGTGGTTTTGCCATCCCATTCCGGCCCGGCCCAGTCAAAGAGCCATTTGGCATCGGTATTGGTCATGTTCAGGCAACCATGACTCATGGGATGGCCGAAGTTGTTGTGCCAGTAGGTGCCGTGAAAGCTGTAATCTTCGTAGAAGTATTGCACCCACTTGACGCCCGGCAAGTAGTAGTAGTTGCGCCCTTCGCCGCCGGACATCACCTGTTCGGAAACTTTGGTGCGAATGCGAAACTCGCCAGTGACCGTGGGGGTGCCGGGTAGCCCCGATGAGATGATAAAGGCGCGCACCGCTTTTTCACCCTCATAGGCGATGACAAGCTGTTCGCTGAGATCGACTCGAATCCAACGCTCCTCGTTCGGCGATTTGATCGGGGTCAAATGCGCCAACGATTGGGGTAAGAACGCCGTCGTGCGGCGGTCAACATCATCCTGGTAAGCGCGCTTAATGAGCGGGCCTACCAGCGGCTTAGTAAAAGGCAACGGCGGTTTGACGGCCAGATGCGTGGCGCCGGGCGCCTCATCGGTGTCGCTATTATGAGAAGTCGCCAACGTCGAAGAAGCGTCGATGGCCTGGCTGGCGCCACTGCTTACCCCATCAACGGCTACACCCACCGGGCTTTGCGCCAGTAGTACCATCGGCGTACTCAGGGATAAGACAAAAAAGAACAGGGTGCCCAGAAGTGTATGACACAATGGTCGCCGGGTCATGCACCAAATCTTACCACTCAAGCGAAAACTCCTTTCCAACAATCAGTATTGTAAGAGATTGACAAAGTAGGCAATCATAGGCTAAATAGCATACAATCAGTACCGTTGATCTGTTTGCCAACCTACGCGCCAACCCACTTTGTGATAAAGGAACAAAACAATGACTTACTTACTTGGCATTGATGTTTCAACCACCGCCACCAAAGCGCTCTTGATCGATGAACGCGGCGCCGTGGTTGCCGTTGCCGCCACCGAATATGATTTTGAAACGCCCCAACCCTTGTGGAGTGAGCAAGACCCGGCGCTCTGGTGGTACGGCGCCATTCGTAGCATTCGTGCGGTTCTTGAACAATCCGGCGTTGATCCGTCCGCCATTCATGGCATTGGCTTAACCGGCCAAATGCACGGGCTGGTCTTGCTGGATGGCGCTGGCCAGGTGCTGCGGCCCGCTATTCTCTGGAACGACCAACGCACCGCCGCCCAGTGCGATGAAATTCGCGCCCGGCTGGGTAAAGCCAAACTCATCGCATACACGGGGAACGACGCCCTCACTGGTTTTACCGCCCCCAAAATTCTCTGGGTGCGTGACCATGAACCGCATGTCTATGACCGCATTCGGCACATCTTGCTGCCCAAAGACTTTGTCCGCTACCAACTGACCGGTGAACCGGCCATGGATTGCGCTGACGGCGCCGGTACGTTGTTACTCGACCTCAAAAAGCGTAACTGGTCTACTGAGGTGCTGGACGCCCTCGCCATCCCACGCGACTGGATGCCGCCCATCTTTGAAGGCCCGGCCATTACCGGTCGCCTGACCGCTGACGCCGCTACGGCCACCGGTTTACCGGTCGGCACCCCCGTGATTGCCGGCGGTGGCGATCAGGCTGCCCAAGCGGTGGGCGTCGGCGCTGTCCAGGAAGGCATTATTGCGCTTACGTTGGGAACATCGGGGGTCGTCTTTGGCAGTGTCAACCATCCTTTCTTTGAACCGGAAGGCCGGCTCCACGCTTTCTGTCACTCGGTTCCCGGTCGTTGGCATCTGATGGGGGTGATGTTATCTGCCGCCGGCAGTCTCCGCTGGTATCGCGATACCGTTGCCCCCGGCACTGACTATGATCAATTGTTGCAACCCGCCGCTGCGATCCCTGCCGGCTGCGAAGGGCTGCTCTTCTTGCCCTATCTGACCGGCGAACGCACCCCGCACCCCGATCCGTTGGCTCGTGGTTCCTTTGTCGGTCTCACCGTGCGTCACACCCTGCCCCACATGACCCGTGCGGTGTTGGAGGGGGTGGCCTTTGGCTTGCGTGATAGCTTTGAACTAATGAAAGGCGTTGGTCTGAGCGCCATCCAGCAAGTGCGGGTCTCCGGCGGCGGCGCTCGTAGTCCCCTCTGGCGCCAGATTCTGGCCGATGTGTTGGGCAGCGAATTAGTCACCGTCAACACCACCGAAGGGGCCGCTTATGGCGCTGCCCTCCTCGCCGGTGTTGGCGCCGGTGTGTGGAACAGCGTTGATGATGCCTGCGCCACCACCATCCAAACCACCGGCCGCACCACCCCGAACCCTGCCGCCGTCGCCTACTACAACCGGGCCTACGTCCAATATCGCGACCTCTACCCGCTCCTCAAGCCGGTCTTTGCCAATCTGGCGAGCCTGTAGGCAGGTAGACAGGGAGACAGGTAGACAGGTAGACAGGTAGATACGACCTATTACCCTGTGTCCCTGTGTCCCTATCTACCTGTCTACCTATCTACCTATCCCATCAATAATGCACGTACACTTCCGTCCCTATCGGTGCCCAGTTGTAGAGAATTTGGGCCTCGCCGGGGGTCATGTTGACACAGCCGTGGCTCATGGGGGCGCCAAAGTTGTTGTGCCAATAGGCGCCGTGGATGGCATAGCCGCTGTAGAAATACATGACCCAAGGCACGCCGGGCAGGTCATAGCCGGGGCCGACCATGCGTTGACTGCTGTACTTGCGGCCGATAGAGAAGCGCCCGGTGACGGTGGGCGTCGCCGATAGCCCGGAACTGATGTAGGTGTGCAGAACGGCAACATCGCCCTGCCAGGCCGTCAACGTTTGATTGCTCAGGTTGACCTCGATCCAACGGCGCCCATCCTTCGGGGCTGAGGCCAGGTTGATCGTTGGCGCCGTCGGTTTTGCTTCCGGCTGAATGCGCAAGCGCTGGCCGACCCAGACAAATTTTTCATGGGGCAGCCCATTGGCGCGTAGGATTGCTTCGACCGTGGTATTATGTTCTTCCGCCAACGCGGCTAAGGTATCACCGGCTTTAAAGACATAGATACTTGCTAACTTCGGCTCGGCAGCTTTCTCGTCTTTCACTACGGCGACCCGCGCCGTGAGGCGTAACTTTTGGCCGACCCAGACCACATTGGGATTGCTCAAACCATTCAGGCGCAGCAAATCGTTGGTGGTCAGGCCATTGCTTTTGGCAATCTGCGAGAGGGTATCGCCACGCCCTACCACATAGTAACCATTGCCATTGGGTAAGCGGTTGCCGCTGGGCTTTTGCGCGGCCGTTTCCTTCTCATTGGGCGTTGCGGCCAATCCCGGAATCACCAACCGCTGACCGACATAGATGTAGTCCGGGTTGCTGATGCCGTTGCTTGCCATGAGGGTGCGCATACTCACATTGTAGCGCTTGGCAATGACGCTCAGGCTTTCTCCCCGTGCAACCGTGTGAACGCCATCATTGGCATAGAGCGCCGGCGTCCAAAGCGTTGCGCCGAGTAGAACCAGCAGCGCGCCAAAAACACGAATTACGCTGGCTTGTTTGAAAACGGCTGCCCACTGCGCTTGTTGGAAGATTGGCTGGAACAAAAGCTTAATTCGCATAATAGCAACCTTTCGTTCAACAAAACAATTTTTGTAGATGAACGTTCGGCGGAATGTATTGGTTCATCAATAAAAACAGAATCAGTAGTCCGCAGTCGTATAGTCCAGAGTCCAGAGTCGGGTTATTGCGATCCTGGTTGTGTTGCGGTCTACTGAGAATCAGCCCCTGGATTTAACTAACATACATACTGGCCCAATTTGTCTGATCAGCGCGCATGGCAATGGCGAGTACGCCATCAGGCCCAAAGTTGGAGGCCAGGTAGCGCAATGATTGCGGGCGGTCATCGCCGCCTTCATCGGTCAGCAGCAACTGTTCACAAAAGGCTGCAATGTCCTGAATAATACGCTCATAGCGGTAATAGGCCAACGCCGTCGGATTGACCTCGGTCGGGCCATATCCCTGATAAAAAAACGCCTCTTCTGTTTCCGGTTTATGCCAACCGCCGCCTAACCCGCCGCCCGCAAACATCAAATCGCGCTCTTTCGGCGCCCACAGTGGCGCATCCCAATCGACAATGTAGAGGAAGCCACCGGCGTCAATCAGAAAATTGCCGGCGTGCAGATCGGTATGGCAAACCGTATAGGTCAGCGGTTGTTTCTGTAACTGTTGGGCAAGCTGCTCGGTGCGGGCGATAAGTTCGAGAATGGTGGTGCGATTGCTTTGTAAAAGCTGGGCCGCTTGCTGGGCGACCGGCTCGGTAAAGGTCTCAACCGCCGTTTGGGCCAGAAAGTTTTTAACGCTGGTGCGCCACTGGGCAGAATAGGCTTCTCGGGCAATAGCGCTCGTTAGGGCAGGGGAGAAGGTTGTTGTGTGAATTCGTTTCAGCGCCGTCCCCAGTGTGCGCCAATGGGCTTCGGTCAGCGCCACTTCATAGCCATTCCCCCCCTCGACAAACCGGTAGAGAATCACTTTGAAGTCGTCCAGCGTCGTCCACAGGCAACCGTTGTTGGCAGGTAGGGGGGGAATAATTTGAGGAACGCCCTGGTCGCTCAGATATTTGGGTAAGGCCACAGCCGTTTCATCAAAAGGTCCACGGCGTAACTTGACAAAGTAGGCTGTGACAGCCGCAGTAACGGCCCGATAAACGGCGGCATTGACATCGGCGCCAACCGGCAGAAAGGCGAGCTGGTCGGCCTCCATCCCATAGGCATTCCGCAGACAGGCAACTATCTTTTCATCGGAAAGATCCGGTTTTTCCAGCATGAGCGTGCGCCGTTTTCGCTGTGAAAAGTAGGATAAGCATTAATGGCTACAACCATACCGGGTCGTTTATACGGTTGCAGATATGAAAAAGGAGTTATACAGTCATTGAAGTCGTCAACGTTCGGCTATCCAATAACTGTATAACTCCCCAAGGAAGTAGGTCGGGTGGGATTCGAACCCACACGGAGTTACCCGGCGGATTTTCGTACTACCATGACTTTCGTCACCGGCTCACCAGCAGGGTGATCGCAAGGGGACGCCCCTACCTATCGCTGCTGTAAAGCTGTTTGTAGTCTGGACTTTCTCTTGACCCTACATGTCCGGCGTAGGTCTCTGCCGTCAAGTCTCTACACCTTCTTCTTACTGCCTCGATAATTGTCAGTCATTGCATGACAATTAGGACATCAGAGTTCGACATTGTGCAGTGAGATACTGCGCTAATCGAGTAACTAGTTTTAACTGCTTGGGCTAACCGTTCATCAGTCTATTTTCTAGGTTTTGCCACAAGAGTATTTTGACAGTTACCAGTAAGATGCTTGGCTCGGGATTACCACCACCAGGATGTGCTGAGGGTTCCCCGAATTTGACAGAATTCACACAGAGCGTTTCCGACCCTGGTGCTCAATTGTGCTAAGTCCGCTGCGTCTGCCATTCCGCCACCGACCCAAATCTAGCCCCATTGTATGCTGTTTTGAGAGAAATGTCAACCCATCTCAGGTTGCAAACACACATTTTTATTCTTGCAACCTTACAGCGGCCCCCAAAGCGCACCCACCAACAACAGCAGAAACAAGACAACCAGCACGAGTAACTTCCAGCCATCCAGCGGCCATTCAAAATAAGGCGGTCTTTGGTCATTCATGCCAGCAGTCCTTCGTTGCGCCGTTTCATATTCGCCAACCGTACAGCCGCGGCGATCCACCCTTCAAAATCATTCTCTTCGCCAACGGTGGGCGCAGGAACGATCTTCGCCAGTTCATCGGGCAGGGCGCCGGCCAGTTGTTCATAGGTGCAGAGGCCCGCTTTGTAGAGCAGATCGGCGGTGATGGCGCCGATGCCGTCGATGCGGGTGAAATCATCGAGCGGCCCACGGAAGGTGGTCTGCCAGCGTTGATACTTTTCCGCCAGTTCACGCGCTTGGGTGCGCCAGGCGTTGATGTCGGCATTGGGTTTGGCCCGCGTAACGCGGCGCAAGGTTTCAAGATCGCTTTCGGCCATCTGGCGCCAGGTGTAGATGCCAACGCCATAGAGGCGCCGTTTGTACGCTTCCCCAACGCCGCGAATCATTGCTAAGTTGTCGGGGTGATCAAGGGCTGGATCGGCGGTCGTCGTCACTGTGGCTGATTGAACGGTCGGCGGCGGCGTTGCGACTGACGTGGCGCGTGGTGCGTGCGCTTCCACCCCGTTCAGCGGCGCGGCCGACTGTTCTGTGCCATTCCGGCTCTCAGCGCCAGACAAGGTCGTGGCAACCAGGGGCGGATCCGGTCGCTTTTGCGCTGCGGTCAGCGTGGCGACGGGCGCTGTGGTGGATAGCTCTGACGGGTGAGCAACCGGCGCCTGGGCCACGGCATTCTGTAAAGCCGCCAGTGTCGCCGGGTTGATGCGGGCCGGGGTCGTGACAACGGGTTCAGGGGGGGGCGCCACGATGACCTTGGCCCGTGGTTCAGCGCCCATTTCGACGCTATCAGCCGTAGCGTGCTGTTCACTTTCCAGGTAGACGCCCGGGCTGCGATAGGAAAAGGCCCAAGCCGGATTCGATTCGTCCTGCGCTGCGTCATCGTGATCCAGGCGCGGGTTGTCAACAGGCGCGGGATAAGCAGTGGTCGCCGCCGCCTGTCCTCCTTGCGCCTGTCGTTTACCCCGGTAATATAGCCACTCCCAGAGGGTGGAAGCCGCAAAGCCGAGAATAAAACCGGCCAGCACCAACCACAGCCCTTGAAAGGAGAGGAACTCTATACCCGCCACGATTGCCTCATGTCTCTGCTCAGAAAAATTGTCGTACCTATTTGCGCCAGCAAATTACAACGAATGTCGCGGCTCTATCATACCATAAGCTGGATAGATGTCAACGCAGGGTGTAAAGTTTCGTAAGCGCTAAGGCGAGTGCGTTGCACGGGTCAGCCCATAATGCTATTACAGGATGGTGGTGACCCGTGCAACGCACTCGCTGGTCTACCAGTTTACCTGCCGGCGTTGGCGCGCCGCCTCAAAAAGAATCACCGTACCCGCCATTGCGGCGTTGAGTGATTCAACCTGGCCGTGCATGGGAATGGCAATTGACTGGGCCACTTGATATGCGGTTGGGCTGGCGCCCGCCGCTTCGCCCCCCACAACGAGGGCCGCAGGCGCGCGCCAATCGACGGCATCATAGGCCAGGGACGCGCCAGCCTGGGCCAGATAGACCGTCATGTCCGTCGGTAACAAGGCTTGGATGGCCGGCCAATTCGGGCAAAGGCGCAACGGCAGCCGAAAATGGGCGCCCATGCCGGCGCGCAAGACTTTGTCGTTGTAGGGATCAACCGTTTCCGGGCCAAAGATCGCCAGCGTTACCCCCGCCGCCTCGGCAGCGCGCAAAAGTGTGCCGGCGTTACCGGGGTCGCGCACCTGATCGAGAATCAAGACGAAATCGACACGCGCCGGTAGTGGCAACACAGGCAACGTCACCACAGCGACAACGCCTTGCGGCGTCACCGTTTCGGTCAGCGAAGCCAGCACAGCGACGTTACAGGCCAACAGGTCAACCTTGGCTGCCGTAAGCGTTGCCAGCAACTGTTGGGCTTCTCCATGCTCCGCGACCAGTTCAGGCGCAAAATAGAGTTCGCGCACCGGCGCCCCGCTCTGGAACGCATCGCGCACCAGGCGCACCCCTTCCAGCAGGAGGGCGTTGCTTTTGTGGCGCTGTCGCCGTCGTTGCAATTTACGCGCTTCTTTGACGCGGGCGTTGTCGAGACTGGTGATCATGGCTGGGTTGGTTGGCTAGTTCGTTGATTGGTTAATTCGGTGGTTGAGCTTGTCGAAACCACCGAATTAACCAATGTCGAGAAAATAAGAACGGCAGGAGCCAATGCCCCTGCCGTCATCTGTCTGCCAGTTGAAAAGGATGCTTAACTCAATTGCGCCTTGGCGACTTCGGCCAATTTAGCAAAGGCGCCGGCGTCGTGGATGGCAAGGTGCGACAACACTTTGCGATCCACCTGGACATTGGCCTGCTTCAAGCCATGAACAAACTGACTGTAGTTCAGATCATTCAGGCGGGCAGCGGCATTGATACGCGCAATCCAGAGGCGGCGGAAATCCCGCTTGCGATTGCGGCGGTCGCGGAAAGCATAGAAGAGCGACTTGAGCATGGCTTCGTTGGCGCGGCGGAACAGCCGATGTTTGGAGCCAAGTTGGCCTTTGGTAAATTTCAAAACTTTTTTATGCCGACGATGGGCATAAACCTTTGGTCGTGAACGTGGCATTTTTTCTTATTCCTTTCCGTGAGGGCGGAATCTGCTGACAGATCCTCTTCTGGGCCGATCACGTGCTGGTCAATTGGATTATTTACAGTAAATCAGTCGGACAGTAGTTCAGTAAGACAGTAAATCAGTGAGACAGTTTACACTGCTGTACTGTCCTACTGAACCACTGACCTACTGTTCCATGGCTATTCAGCGGCGCTGCCAGCAATCTTCTTGACCAACTTCACATTGGCCTTGACGGTGCTGGGAATCGCGTGGCGGAAGTCGCTGTTGACGTTACTCCGCTTCTTGCGGCGCAAGTGGGTGCGACCGGCGCGCATCCGCATCAGTTTCCCATTTTTGGTAATGCGGAAGCGCTTGGCCGCGCCCTTGTGTGTCTTTAACTTTGGCATAATCGTCCTCTTCTATACAACTCAACCGGCAAAACTTCGCAACTGGCAGACATATAAAAACGGGCATTTGCCCGTTTTTATGTACAACTGTTTTTTTGTCCATCCGCAGACGTTACCAACCCGTACTCATGTCTTTTATACGGTCTATCTGGTGACGATCGTGGATAACAAAGTAGGACCCAGGAAAACAGGGTCAAGTTACCCAGGCTACGATGGCGTCAGCAGCATGATCATGCTGCGACCATCAAAGGACGGCATGGATTCTACGGTCGTCACATCTTTGACTTCCTCAGCAACGCGTTGTAACAACTCCTGCGCTACTTCGGGATGGGCCATTTCACGCCCTTTGAACTTGATGCGCACACGAGTCTTGGCGCCGTCTTTGGCAAATTTGCGGATTTTGGTGAGCGCAACTTGAATATCATGCTCGTCCGTGCGCGGACTCAGTTTCAGCTCTTTGATCTCGATCTGCTTCTGCGCTTTGCGGGATTCCCGTTCGCGCTTCTGCTTCTCATAGAGATATTTCCCATAATCCATCAGACGGCAAACCGGCGGATTGGCATTCGGGGCCACTTCCACCAAATCCAGTTCCCGTTGCATGGCGATGTTCAGCGCATCACGCACCTGCATCACCCCAAGCTGTGAACCGTCTCCATCGATGACTCGAACCTCGCGCGCGCGAATCTGATGATTCACCCGCGTCTCAATCTGGGCACTTCGGTAAGGGGCAGCGCTTCTTCCTATGGTCGGACTCCTTCGAATCAAAAAAGTATAAACAAAATGAGTCTATAGTATAGCACTGAAAAGCGGTGCGCGTCAAGTCCCTTTTTTGTCTTTTTCGCCATTTTCTGTTACTGCTGCCTGCCGTTCACCCACCATTTCGACAAAAAGCGCGTGCCAGCGCAAATCTGCCGTCAGTTCAGGGTGAAAGGCGGTCGCCAATAAGTGCCGCTGACGCGCCGCCACAATGACGGTATCGCCCGTTGGCGTGGTCACTTGCGCCAGTGGTTCGACCGTTGGCCCGGTTTCGACAATGGCTGGGGCACGGATGAAAATCGCATGGAAGGGCGCATCGGCCCACAGCGGCACTTGCAGATCGGTTTCAAAGCTATCAACCTGCCGGCCAAAGTAGTTGCGGTTGACCGTTATATCCAGACCGCCCAGCAGCGGTTGGCCGCCCTGTTTCTGTCCAACGGCCCGTTCCGCCAACAAAATCATCCCGGCACAGGTGCCCCACACCGGCTTACCAGCCTTGACCCACGCCCGCAGCGGCTCGACCAATCCCCACCGCTCGGCCACCAGCCCCATCGTCGTGCTTTCGCCGCCGGGAATGATCAAGCCATCCAGATCCGCCAGTTGCGCCGCCTTGCGCACTTCCACCGCCTCTACACCCAGGCGCCGCAACATCTCAATATGCTCAATAAACGCGCCCTGGAGCGCCAAAACGCCGATTTTTAATGTTGACATAGGTAGACAGGTAGACAGGTAGACAGGTAGACAGGTAGACAGGTAAATAGGTAGACGCGTCTGTACGTGTTTACCTGTCTACCTATTTACCTATCTACCTACCAGGTTACCAGCCGCGATGGGCCATCTTCTCCTGTTCCGAGAGGGTGTCGAGGTTGATGCCGACCATCGGTTCGCCCAGGTCTTCGCTGATTTCGGCGAGGATCTTGGGGTCGTTGTAGTGGGTGACGGCTTGGACAATGGCGAGGGCGCGCTTGGCCGGGTTGCCGCTCTTGAAGATGCCGGAGCCGACAAAGACGCCATCGACCCCCAGTTGCATCATGAGCGCCGCATCCGCCGGGGTGGCGACGCCGCCAGCAGCAAAGTTGACCACGGGTAATTTGCCCAGTTCGGCGGTCTGCTTGACCAGATCGTAGGGCGCCTGAATGTTCTTGGCGTAGGCGAAGAGTTCGTCTTCGTCCATGCACTTGATGCGGCGAATTTCGCCCATAACGGTGCGGGCGTGGCGAACGGCTTCGACGACGTTGCCGGTGCCGGCTTCGCCCTTGGTGCGGATCATGGCCGCGCCTTCGGCGACGCGGCGTAACGCTTCTCCCAGGTTGCGGCAACCACAGACAAAGGGCACCTTGAACTTGTGCTTGTTGATATGGTTGTCTTCATCGGCGGGGGTCAAGACTTCGCTTTCGTCCACATAGTCTACGCCCAGCGCTTCCAGAATTTGGGCCTCGACAATGTGGCCAATGCGCGCCTTCGCCATCACGGGGATGGTCACGGCGCTGATGATCTCCTTGATCTTGCGCGGGTCGCTCATACGGGCCACGCCGCCATCTTTGCGGATGTCCGCCGGGACGCGTTCCAACGCCATGACGGCGCAGGCGCCGGCTTCTTCGGCAATGCGCGCCTGTTCCGCCGTGACCACATCCATAATCACGCCGCCCTTGAGCATCTGCGCCAGGCCGACTTTGACGGCAAAGGTGCCGGTGTCGGCGCCCTGAACTTTTCCGTTGCTGCCATTGTTACTACTCATTGCTCGTTCCCCCTCCGGTAAAATCGGTTACAGTGCGCCAGTGATCTTACTCAGGAAAATCGCCGGTCGCTGCTTGAATAGCTAGATATAGCTGAAGAAGTAACAGAGATTGTAATCGATTTGAACGATTCAGGAAAATCGCGATCAGGCGCAACAGTGGAGCAGTTCTGCCACGGCGAGGAACACAAGGCCCTTAGCCAACCGGCTAAGGGCCTTGTGCGGACAGGGGTCAGTGGAAGATAGGGCAGTTATTAGCAACTGCCGGTAGACAACTTACGGGTTGCGATTACTGATTGCGAGCGGTTGGCAGGAAGACGCGCTTGTCCAGCGCTTCCCCGCCGAAACCGCCGGCCCCAGAGTTGCACATGCTCCGGATGCCGTTATTATAGTTATCCAGGGCCGTCTTGAGCTGGATAGCGTAAGCACGGGTGTTGGTTCCGCCAAAGCCAATGCTTAAGGCGGAGCCTGGGCCTTGGTAACCGACAGCGGTTAAGAAGGCAACCGCATCCTTGATGATTGGGCAGATACATGGATTCGCGCCATTGGCAACATTCAGTTGGGCCGCCAGCAATTGGGCTGCCAGACAGCCAGCCGCATTGGCGTCCGAGGACGCTGCGTTACTGCAATTGTTTGCCGCAAAGACTTTAGCCGCCTTTACAATGTCCGTCCCGACCGAGTAGTCGCCTAGCTTACCAACAACACAATCAGTGCAGATGATCCGCTCCAGGTACGTCACAGCCCATGGGCCATTGTTGCTACAACCAGTTCCCTTCGGGAGGCTCTTACAGTCTGCGGCTCCGGTCTGGGCCAGGTGATTGCCCCAATACCCGACGGTCAGGGCAGCCTTGAAGCTGCACACACGCACCGTCGCGTTGTCGGAGCCGGTTGAGCTACTGTCATTTGTGGTAAATGTGGCCGTGTTGATGAAATCGGCGCAGGCGCCAGCCGCCGGGCCAGTGAAGGTCAAAGAGTAGCTGAACGTTTTCGGGTTGGGATCACCCACACAGGCGGTTCCCAGTGTCACATCGTCGCTCGTGTCACCGGGTGTAGCCTTATCATCGACCACAGTCACGCACTCGTCAATGGCGTTGACGGTTGCAGTGGCAAAATCAAAGTTAGCCGTGCCTGAAGCAGCGCCATTGGGGGTATGGGCGGCATCGGCATCCCAGGTGGCGGTGGCGGTATTGGTTTTGGTGCCACTGCCGGGGTCGCTGTTAAAGGTGCAGGAGTAATTTAGTGTGACCGACTGGCCTGCAGAAACTGTGACTTGGGTTCCACCGGTAACGGAACAAGATCCACCAGGCAGGGAGTCGCTCACGTCGGCAACAATGTCTTGCCAATCGTTCGGGTTGGCGACCGTAATCGTGCCGGCTACCTGCCAGTTGCTTTGCGTGCCGGCATTGTGTGACACAGCGATGTTGTAGTTGAAGGTTGCGGGTTGGCCCTGATCGACCGTAGCGGAGTCCGAACCAACGACGGCTTTTTCGATAGTCCATTCATAGGTCAGGTCGTAGGACGGCGTCGCGGTCTTTTCGACGGTGAGATCCGCGCCCTGGCAATCCTTGACGGTTACGCTGGCCGACGGGTTAGCTGAAGCACCGGCTGTTGTTATCCTGGCGGTGTTTGTATGCGGGGTGCAGGTGCCGGCTGGGTCGGTGTAGGTCGTCTGATAGGTCTGTGAGCCGGTGTCGGTGAACTGCCACGACTTACCGTTGCTGTCGGTGACGTCGATCGCGTCATTGACCTTGGTCGTCGGCGCGCCGAAGGTGTAGTCCGCCGTGCCGGTTCCACTCGTATGCGGCGAGCCGATGTTTGGCCAGGTGGCGGTGGCAGTGTTGGTGCCGCTGCCAGGGTTGACGCCGAATGTGCAGACGTAATCAGCAGTTGTATCGCTGTTTGCTGCCACATCTACAGAAGCGGGCGTTACGGTGCATGTGCCGCCGGGTGTTGAATCCGACAGGCTCACACCATTGACCGCGAAAGAGTTGGGGTTATGCACGGTGATTTTGCCAGACACAGCCCAACCACTGTCCGTGCCCCCATCTTTCGTCACAGCTACTGTGAAGGTGGTAGGGGCGCTCTCGCCCCCACCAGCCGAATATACGGTTGTGGGGTTGGCGCTCTTGTCAATCGTCCAATCGAAGGTGCGGGTGTAGGAAGCTACGGCGGTCTTTTCTACGATGAGGTCAACGGCAGTCGGCGGTACATAGCAAAAGTTGATATGGCTGATGTTTTTGTAGGTGCCATAGGGGGCCGGACCCGGCGTTGAGAGACCAATATCCCCTGTACTGCCGGTGGGGCTATAGTTGTAAACGAAGGCTCCGTCAACGCCATCCTTGGCGATAACGGCAAGGACGCTGATGTTGGATGTCCAGTCGAAACTCGCGGTTATTGTTGGGGACAATGAACTAGGCTGAGTGATATTAACCGTTAGCGTGCCGTTGCTGAAGGTGCCGCCAACAGCCGGCCCAGGGACCCTGAGTTCCACGGATCCAGGAATGATGTCACTGCAGTCCTTTCCATCGTTATTTGCGCCCCCAACATGGATCGGGGTAACCGAAGCCGCCTGTGCCGCGCCTGTTATTCCTAGCGCCAGCACCAGCGTCAGGACCAGCCAGGAAATTCTTCTTACATTTTTCATGATAGTCTCCTTATTAACCATGATTGTTCTTCAGCAGCCTGACTACGGAATGGAGTCCCCTGCTAGATAAAATACTCCATCCGTACAACTTACCTCCTTTCTGTCTGTAAGCGTAGTCTGGAAACGAGGGATAAGCGTGCTATTTGGGTACAAAAAGCTGTAAACCCAATAGAACCTATGTTCTGTTTTGCCTGAACCACTAGTTGCCCAGGTAAGGAACAGCCCTGTTACGATGATTCCGCCCTATTGATTTTTCTGCGTGTTGGATTTAGTAAGGCTTACACAAATGTTGGTGGCAAAGTTATGATGATGTAAGTCGATTCTGTGCGGCTCTTACCATAGCACATACCTCTTACAAGTATAACAGCCAATTCTCACCATAATCTAAAAAGTTCTAAATATTAACTCGATATTTACCGTTAAATATCAATTTCTTTACGGCGTTTTTTAACCGTCATCCGCTGTGCGCTAGCGATCCATTAATAATGCAACAATAAAACTTACGATTCAGGTGTAAATAGCCGCAGCTTATCGTTGCTTCTGAAATTGGTAGCCAATGCCGTGGATGGTGTGCAGATAGCGGGGATGTTTGGGGTCAGGTTCAATTTTGCGGCGGAGACGTGAGATGTAGACGTGGACATATTGAATACTCTCGCGATATTCCCACCCCCAGGTGTGATCGAGCAACTCAGCATAATTACAAATCTGTTCAGCGTGGGCAACTAAATATAATAACAACTTACGCTCGGCAGTAGTCAGATGAACGGATTTCCCCTTGACCAGCACTCGTTGCCGCTGGTTGTCAATGGTCAAGTAAGCATCAGCGTAAGCAACGGTCGGTTTGGCGCTCGGTAGGGAGCGCAACCGAAAAAACGCCTTTACACGCGCAAGCAGGAACCTGAGAGAAAAGGGGAGCATAATGGTATCGACGATTAGGTCTTGATCCAGGGCATTGACCAAGCTATCGCTATCATCCCGTTCAACAAGGGCCATGACTGGTGTATTGGTGATTTCCCGGATGTAAGTGAGCAACGGTTGCCCATCCAATGGCGGTAGCCCAAAATCAAGCAAGATCAGATCCGGGTGATGGTCGTACAGTTGGCGCAGCGCTCGCCGGCCGTTTTCTGCTGTATGTACCGTGATGGTGGTGCCGACAAAGCTTTGTTGGACAAGGCGCGACAACTCCACATCTTTGTGTACAAAGAGAAGTTGATGCGTCTGCTCGCCGCTACCGGCGTGTTTATTCGTTGCCATGAGGGATCTCACAATTTAGGCTTTGCAATGGCCTTATATCAACACGTCCTTATCTGTGCTGTGCCGTTCCGTTCTGTGCCGTTCAGTTCTATGCTGTTCAGTAATACCGGTGTAATCAAAGGCGTAGCCAACGCCATAATGGCTGACCAGGCGCCGTGGCCGCCGGGGATCATGCTCGATTTTCCGGCGCAAACGCCAGACCAGGGTCTGTAGATCAGGAAGGTGATCGTGGTCTGATGCGTTTCCCAACGCCGTCAAAAGTTGTTGGTGGGAAAGAATGCGACCGGCGTTGGCGATCAGATAGATCAAGAGTTGGTATTCGACAGCGCTCAGTTGATGAACTACTTTGTCCAGAATCACTTGATACTGAAGATGGTCGACGATGAGATCAGCCGGCGCAGAGGGGGTTGCCGTCAGCAGCGCCGGCTGTGGCGCCAGTTGCTGCTGCTGTTGTAGCGTTTGTTGGATATGGGCCAATAACGTTGCCGGTTGTATGGGGCGCGCCAACGTAGTGATGGCCGTATCGGTCGCTAAAAGTGCATCACTGCCATACGCCCCTACTTCGCGCAGGAGAAGAATGGGCGTATCGGCAAAATTACGAATGCGCTGGCACACCTGTTCACAGGAAAGATCCGTCAGGGCGTCATGGAGAATGAGCAGATCAGGTTTCTGCCCATAGAAGAGACGCAGCCCTTCCAACCCGGTAAATGCGGTATAGAGATTATAACCGTGGATCGACGCAATCAATTGCGCCACTTGTTGGTCGGTCAACAAATGGCTAATGAGCAGAAGAATGCTAACAACAAGACCCATACACATAGTGGCAAACCTCCGGGGAATGGCTTTCTCATCCCACACGCCTACGGTGGTCATTCGGTGGCGGCAAAGCATACTTTGTTGTTAACCGGAAAATTGCTGGGTATCATATCATAAAGCCGAAAAAGTGCAAAATGAATTGCATAATGATTTCCAGAAAATATTAATTGTAAGTTTCCCAAACTAAAAGACCTACTCCATGAGAAGCAGGTCTTTTAATGAGTAAGGTTTTGTGTAAAATGTTACCAACCAAAACGCTCTTCGCGCCACGGGTCGCCTTCCATGTGATAGCCGTACCGCTCCCAGAAACCGGGGCGGTCAGCAGCCATAAATTCCAACCCGCGAATCCACTTGGCGCTCTTCCAAAAATATTTTTTCGGCACCAGCAACCGCATGGGGTAGCCATGATCGGGTTCCAGCGGCTGCCCTTCATAGCGATAGGCCAACATCGTGTCGTCATCGTCGAGTACATCCAGCCCGATGTTGGTGGTGAAGTTGTTTTCACAATGGGCCATAACATGGGTCGCTTCCGGCTTGACCTGGATCAATTGCCGAAAGGTACGCCAGGGGATACCCATCCAGGTGGTGTCCAATTTGCTCCAGCGGGTGACACAGTGGATGTCCACCGTCTGTTGGTTGGTCGGCAACGCCATCATGTCGCCCCAGGTGAAGGTTTTCTCTTCTTCCACCAGGCCAAAGACGCGAAAGGTCCAGTTGTCCAGATTTTCATAGTGGGGTGTATCGCCATAGTGCAAGACGGGAAAGCGTTCCGTCACAAATTGTCCCGGCGGCACGCGTGCATCCTGGTTTTCTTTGGGGACGTTGGTCACTTTTTTTAATCGCTCAACCCGCTTAAAAGGATTTTCAAACCGCATTTGTCACTCCCTTTTTATCTCAATCCGCTCTTTGGCGCCGGCTCAACCCTACACACATCGCTTTACTGATTTTACCATGAGTTGAATTGCTTCTATAATCGTTGCTACTGACAGACACTCTAATGCAAAGCTGGAAGGAAGCACTGGATGAGTACACGGAAACTGGCCAAACCGGTTGGCCTCTATTTTGATGAATTTGAAATCGGCGACCAGGTGGAAAGCGTCGGGCGCACCATCACCGAAACCGACATTGTCAACTTTGCCGGCATCTCCGGCGACTGGAACTTGATCCACTCCGACGCTGAGTATAGCAAAACGCAGATGTTCGGCCAACGCGTGGCCCACGGCCTCTTGATCCTGAGCATTGCCAGCGGACAGGCGGTGCGCCTCGGCTTTATGGAAGATACGATCATGGCCTTTCGCGGCCTGGAATGGAAATTTGTCAAGCCAGTCTTGATCGGCGACACCATCCGTCTGCGCGTCACCATTGAAGAGAAAAAGGAAATGCGGCGTATGGGCGGCGGTCTGGTCAACTTCAAGATGGAAGTAATCAACCAGAACAACGAAGTCTGCCAGCGCGGCAACTGGGATATTCTCTGCAAAAGCCGCCAAGTTGAACAGTGAGACAGTGAGACAGTGAGACAGTAAGACAGTCAATCAGGGTATAGCAGACTGACCGACTGTCTCACTGTCTCACTGTCTCACTGACCCACCATAGATTTGACAGTTTGACGCTACTCAACTATGATTTGCAACTGTTATTTTCATTACCATTGCATCTAAGGATCAATCATGTTCGCCCGGCGCCCGGTTTGTTGCCAATTTGTTTGCTGCTGTTGTTGCTGTTGTCCAGAGCGGAGACAGGGGTCTTCGTCGCTGGCGCGCGGCACTGCCTAGCCAGAACGAACGAAAACGCCACTGTCTCTGCGCAAACAGGGATGGTGGCCATAAAAGAGAGCAACGAGCGCTCAGGTCACGCTGACCTGGGCGCTTTTTATTTGGCCCTCTCCTAGCCTCCCCAAAAGGGGAGGAACCGTTGGCGCCGTGATAGCCCCCTCCCTGTTGGGGAGGGCTGGGGTGGGGCGCACTGTCAAAGATCGAGGAACGTTATGTCAGAATCAGTTACCTTTGCGCGCATCAACAAAAGCTTTACACCAGTGCAAGCCATCGGCGGCTCATCAAGTGCGGCAGTCACACCGGTCTTGACCAAAATCGATCTGCAAATTCGCGCCGGTGAATTTGTCGCCATTGTCGGGCCGAGCGGCTGCGGCAAATCGACCTTGCTGCGCCTGATCGCCGGTCTCGAACAGCCGTCGGGCGGGACGGTGGCGATTGGCGACCGCCCCGTGCAAGGGGTGGATCGGCGCTGCGCCCTCATGTTTCAGGAGCCGCGCCTCTTGCCCTGGAAGACGATTCGCCAGAATGTGCAACTGGCCGTGCGTGGGGAAGCGAAGGCCCATTCGGAACAGTGGCTGGCGCAGGTGGGTTTGCAGGGTTTTGTCGATGCCCTGCCCCACCAACTCTCCGGCGGCATGGCGCAGCGGGCGGCGTTGGCCCGTGCCTTGGTCGGACGCCCCCAAGTTTTGCTGTTGGACGAACCCTTTGCTGCGCTCGATGCCCTGACCAAGTTGCAAATGCAGGACTTGCTGATCGAAACGGTGCAAGCCGCCGGCGCGACGGTAGTTATGGTGACGCATGATATTGACGAAGCGGTTTACCTGGCCGATCGCGTCGTCATTTTAGGCCAGCGTCCGGCCACGATTGTCGCCAGCTACCACTCCACCCTGCCCCGTCCCCGCGACCGCAGCCACCCGGAGTTAGCAGGATTGCGTAGTCAAATTCTAGAGCATTTTGGTCTGGCGCACCATAAAGTCGCGCCGCCTACAGAGATTTTTTAACAGTGGTTTTTTAACGCCGGTTTTTTGGGGCGTTATTTTTTATTGTGACCCACAACCAACAAAGCAACCGACAAGAAAGAGAACGTTATGAAATTACGGATTTTGCTGCCCTTGTTCCTCTGCCTATCCTTATTGTTGACCGCCTGTCCTGCACCCGCGTCGCCAGGCGCCGCACCGGCCGCCGCTGAAGGGGCGGCCAAACCGGAGGTGATCCGCCTCGACTATGCCTATTACAACCCCAGCAGCCTTGTGTTACGTAAGTTTGGCTGGCTGGAAGAGGAACTGGCGAAAGAGAATATTCAGGTCGAATGGGTATTGAGCGCCGGCAGCAACAAAGCCAACGAATTCCTGCGCTCGGAAGCCATCGACTTTGGCTCCACCGCCGGCGCGGCGGCGCTGCTGGCGAAGGCCAACGGTTCGCCCATTGAAACCGTCTACATCTTCTCCAAGCCCGAATGGACGGCCTTGGTCGTGGGCAAGGATTCGCCGCTGCAGAGTGTGGCCGAGTTGAAGGGTAAGAAGATCGCCGCCACCAAAGGCACCGACCCCTATTTCTTCCTGCTGCGTTCGCTCCATGAAAATGGCCTCTCCGCTGCCGATGTCGAAATTATCAACCTGCAACATGCCGATGGTCGCACCGCTCTGGAACGGGGTGAAGTTGATGCCTGGGCCGGTCTCGATCCTTTTATGGCGCAGACCGAGTTGGAGCAGGGGTCGCGCCTGCTTTATCGTAACATTGATTTCAACAGCTTTGGCTTCCTCAACGCCCGCAGCGAATTTACCAGCGCCTACCCGCAGCATACCGAACTTGTTCTGGCTCAATATGAGCGCGCCCGCCAGTGGATTCTGGACAATCAGGAAGAGGCGGCGCAAATTCTGGCTGATGAAGCCAAATTGTCGCTTGATGTCGCTAAGCGGGAACTCTTTGAGCGCATTGTGCTGACCGAAAGCCCCGTTCCCGGTGAAGCGCAACATGCGGCGTTGACGGCCATCATCCCCATCTTCACTGCCGAAAATCAGGTGAAGGAAGGGACCGATGTCGCCGCCGTGTTGGACGAGCTGTTTAATACCAAGTTTATTGAGGCTGTGATCAAGTAGCCGGAAATGAAGATGGGCCGGAAATGAAGATGGAAATAGAAGAGCCATTGGTGCAAGCGCCTATGACACAGTCAGTTATCCCACCACGCATCCCTCTGCCCCAAGCGCCCAAGTGGCAGAGTGGCGGTTGGCGTCCGTGGATCTTGCCATTGCTCTTGCTGGCGCTCTGGCAGACGGTGGTGACGGTTGGCATCTTTGATCGTAGCCAACTGCCGGCGCCGCTGGATGTGGTGAGCGCCATGCGGGAGATGATCAATCGCAATGAGTTGCATATTCACATTGGCGCCAGTCTTTTGCGCGTCCTCCAAGGCTTTGCCGTCGGCTCGGCCATTGCCCTGCTCTTAGGTTTGGCGGTGGGTCTCTCACGCGAGGTGGAAAGCTTTGTTGCGCCGACATTGCAAGCGATTCGGGCAGTGCCGTCGCTGGCGTGGGTGCCGCTGCTAATTTTGTGGATGGGGATTGATGAAGCGCCGAAGATCACGCTGGTGGCGATTGGCGCCTTCTTCCCGGTCTACACCAACCTGGTGGCCGGTATCCGAGGCATTGACCGCAAGCTGATCGAAGTCGGTCGCGCCTATGGCTTGCGTACCCATGAGATGATCCGCCACATCCTCCTGCCGGCGGCGCTGCCCTCCCTCAGCACCGGCTTGCGCATTGGGCTGGCGCAGGGGTGGCTTTTCCTGGTGGCAGCGGAGTTGATCGCGGCGTCGCGCGGGTTGGGCTTCCTGCTCATTGACAGCCAGAACACCGGGCGTTCCGACATTATTGTCCTCAGCATTGTGCTGCTGGCGCTGCTGGGCAAGACCAGTGACTGGCTCCTGCAACGGCTCGAACGGCGCCTGCTCCACTGGCAGGACGCCTTTAAGGGCAACTGAGCTAGGACAAATTAGTTAACACGGATAGGGAAGATCACGGATAGACACATTAAATCAGTGTTTCTTCCTATCTGTGTATACTCAGTAGTCCGCAGCCGTGCAGTTCAAAGTCCAGAAGCACTTTCCTCTTTACACTTTCCCCTGGCTGCTCCAATAGGCGTTGGGAAGCGCTTTTTTTTGCCCATTGACGGCCTAGCCGCGAAATGGTATTATGCTTACTAGCAGTAGCGCTTACCCCTTTTCCTTGTCAACAACCATTCTTTCCATTTTTTTTAATCCCGATTTCTTTTACGCTAAGGGAGGAACTTTATGCAGGACGAAACAAAACAGCGGGGTCATCTGAGTCGTCGCGCCTTTTTGCGGCTGGCCGGGATGACGGCCGCAACCGGTGTATTGGTTGCCTGTGCCGCGCCGACTGCCGAGCAACCGGCGGCTGAGGCCGGCGGGGGGGCGGCGGCCCCCGCCGGTGAAGGTGTGACCGTCACCTATCAGATGTTTGACGCCGAATTGACCGAAGCCGAAATCAAACAGTTCCAGGAAGCCAACCCCGGCATCAAGATCACCCGTGAAGAGCCGGACGCCACCAAATACTTCGCGGCCCTGGCCGCCGGCACCCCGCCCGATCTCTTCCGTCTGCAAGCGCCCCAGTTCCCGCTCCTGCTGGCGCGCAAGGTTCCGCTTAATCTGCAATCCTATATTGATGTCAGCGATGTGATCAAGACCGATGATCTGGCGTCGTCGAATAATTACTACCGTTCCAGCGGCGGCGCCCTGGAAATCGGCGATGGCGATGTCTATGGCATGGTCAAGGATTGGTCACCCGACATGACCATCTGGGCCAACCTGGATGCAATTGAAGAGGCGGGGCTGGCTGTCCCCAGCTTTGAGGAGCCGATGGATTATGTCGATCTCGCCGCCTATGCTGAAAAGCTGACCAAGTTTGACGGTGATCGCGTCGCCATGCGCGGCTTTGATACGAACATGCCCTGGGTCGAACGCTTCTGGATGGTCTGGTTGGAGAGCCTGGATAGCTCGCTCTTCAATGAGGATTTCACCAAGATCGACCTGGTGCAAAATCCGCTGGCCCGTGAAGCGGTCGAATATCACTACAAGTTGGCCGAAGCCAAATTTAGCGCCAGCCCGATCAGCCCTAGCCCTTCCTGGCCTGGGCAGGATTTTGCCAATGGCGAGTTGGCGATTGTGCAATATGGCTTCTGGTTCAGCGGCGGCATCCCGCTCTGGGCCAACGACGCCATCAAGCCGAAGATCGACGAAGGACGGTTGGTCATGTTGCCTTCCCCCACCTGGAAGGGCAAGAAGCGCGGCCCGACCATTACGGCCACCGCCTCGATTGTCACCGGCGCGACCAAATACCCGGATGAGTCCTACAAGGTCTTTGAGTGGTACAACGCGCGCGAACCAGCCGACAATCGCGCCGCCAGCGGCTGGGGCGTGCCGGCGCTCAAGTCAATGTATGACAAGATCCCGAAAGAAGGCACCTATCGCTCGCAGGTCTGGGGCGTGTTGGAAAAAGAGATGGAATTCGCCGACACTGCCGTCCGCTTCAATCCCTATCTGCAAGGCGGCGAGCCGGGCGTAGTCGCCGCGCTCTTCCTCCAGTTCTATGAACAGGCGCTCAAAGGCGAGATGAGCTTTGATGAACTGCTCCAAAAACTGGAAGACGAGACGAATGTGGCGATCCAGGATGGGATTGACCAGATTGGTGGGTAGATGCAACTGATTTAGCCGCAGATAAGCGGGTGCATCATCAGGTTCGCGCGTGTCCAGAACGTGTGCGGTTTCGACCCGCCACACCTGACAGGTGTTCGCACTTCCCGCCGATGAGCCAATCAGGTTATTTCAACCTTGGTCGGCTCCACAACGGACAGACGCTGTTGTGTGTGATTTTGGGGAGCCAATCGAGCCGGAAAAGGTGGCAAGCCGGGAAGCGGATTTGCCACCTTACCGATTATGACTTATTTCACAAAACTTTACGATTACCGATTTATTTTTGTAACCTTCATTAGCCGTGGAGAGTAGTCACACAATTTGTGTTATATTGTCATTCAAAGAGGTGAAGTCATGGCACAAGAACCCATTAAGTCAACAGGGGATGGCGTCGAAGTTTTAAGCGCAGAGCGCGGGCCACTGGGCTGGTTTCTGCCACGCATTGAGGAGACCTATTCACGCTTGGCGCCGCGCGACGCCGCGCCGCCGCCAACCCCGGCGGCGATGCCATTGGGCGGCGAAGCCTTTGCCAGCAACTTACAACCAGGGCAGGGTGAATCAGTTCTCGCTCAAGTTAGCCCGACCGTTTGGCGTGATCGGCTCGCCGAATACAAACAACGCAAAGCGGCGGCGCTTCTGCATCCCCTCCCCATGGCGCTTCCGCCCGGCGCACCGGCGCTACCCGGCGCCAACAATTGGCGACCGCTCGGTCCCACCGTTGTCCTGCAGGGACAGACCGTCGGTAATCAACCTGTTGCCGGACGCATCGTCGGCCTGGCCGTTGCCCCTGGCGGCAACATTGTCTATGCCGCGGCGGCCGCCGGCGGGGTCTTCCGCTCCGATGATGGCGGGGCGCGCTGGCGTTCGCTAATGGATGGCTTTGACATCGACCCGATGAACTTTGCCAGCGCCAGCCTGGCCTGCGGCGCCATTGCCATCGACCCGAATGATCCCAATCGGGTCTATGTCGGTACGGGTGAGGGCGACACCCACAGTATGTTCAGCCACCGCATCGTGAACGCCCTACCGGCCTATCGCGGGATTGGGCCAATTCGCACCGATGATGGCGGGCAAACCTGGCATACCGAACTAACCGCCGATGCCTCACCGGAAGTTGATCTGGCCGGCAAGGCTTTCTTTGCCCTAGCCGTCGATCCCCAAGATCGGGAGAATGTGTTGGCGGCAACGACCAATGGCATTTATCAGCGCGTCGCGCAGACCGATGGCTCCTTTGCGTGGGTGCGGCGGAGCGAGGGGCTATATTCGAGCATGGTGGTCGCCCGCACCGGCAATACTAAACGTTTCTTTGCCGCCAAATGGGGCGTTGGCGTTTTTCATTCCACCGATGGCGTGGCGTGGCGTAAAACTGGTAAGAAATTTCCAACCAACAATGTCGGCCGGATTGCGCTGGGCGTGCAGTCAAACAACCCCAGCCGCGTCTATGCCTTTGTCGCCGATAGCGACGGCGCATTGCATGGCGTCTACCGCCTGGACACCATTGGCGGTGAATGGAAAAAAATTGCGAATGTGCCGGATGTCCTCCCCGGCACCCAGGGCAGTTATGACTTGACCGTTGCCGTCGATCCGCAAGACAGCAATCTGATTTATCTCGGCGGCGACCGCATCGATGTCACGCCCTGGTCTGGCTCTGTGTGGCGCTGTCTGATCAAAGCCGATGGTACGGGGTACAAAGTCGATAAATCAGCCTCGATTGGCGCCCATGCCCACGCCGACGTTCATGTACTGGTTCACACCCCCGGCATTTCCGAAGAACTCTGGTGCGGGTGTGATGGGGGTGTATTTTTGAATCGCGCACCGCGCGGAACCGGTCAATTTGGCAGCCGCAATGACGGTCTCGCCTGCCTGTGCAGCAACTTTCTTTGTCAGCATCCGACTGATCCGAACATTCTTTTCACCGGCCTGCAAGATAATGGCACAGCCTGGACCGCCTCCGGGCCAATTTGGAGTCATGTCAGCGGTGGCGACGGCGGTTATTGTCTTGTCAACTGGCATGATCCCAAACAGGTTCTCGTCTTTGCCAATGGCACCGTGCTGCGTTCGCTCACCGGTGGCAATTCGCATTTTGCCTGGTCATCGAGTTGGGACTTTCCGTGGGCCACCATGACCCAACCAATTGTCAGCCCCCAATACGATCCGGATCCGGCCCATGCGGCTGATGCCAGTCTGGTAGCGGTTGGGGCGGGTGTACAAGTTTGGGTCTCGACCGATTTTGCCGAATCCTGGTCTTCGCACTTTCAATTACCGGATGAAGTCGGCGCCATCTTTGCCCTGGCCTTTGCATCGACACACCGCCTGTTTGTCGGTACATCAGCCGGGCGCGTCTTTCGCGCTGATTTCGCCAACAATCAATGGACAGTGACCCGGATCGATAATGTCAACGCCGGCCCGCTCGGCTTTAGCGGCTTGATCACCGATATTGCCATCGACTGGTCAGACAACACCCTGGCATCGATCTATGTTGTCTTTGGCGGTATGGGCAATTTTCAGCATGTTTGGCATTTTGACAGCGCCCAATGGGCGGCGCGCAGCGGCGCTGTCGGCGGGAATGCGCTGCTTGATATTGAGCATAATGCCCTGGTTGTCGATCCAACGGCGCCCGAAAATCTTTATGTTGGCGCTGATATTGGCGTTTGGCATTCGCCGGATAGTGGGCAGAATTGGAACCCTTTGCAGAATGGTCTGCCGGATGCCCCCGTCTTTGATCTACAGATTCATCCAACCCAACGCCTGCTCCGCGCGGCAACCTATGGGCGGGGGATTTACGAAATCCGGCTCAATTAAGCCGGTTGCAGCTTTGGTTATGATCCAGGTATAATAGTAGTACAGAGCGGCCTAAGTAAGCCAGTAGGTCAGTAGGTCAGTAGGTCAGTAGGACAGTAAGTCAGTCACTGTCTCACTGTCTCACTGTCTCACTGGCCTGTCTCACTGTCTCACTGGCAACTATGGGTTTATTTACGCCGTCGTGTAGTAGTGCTTTGAGGCGGAGTACATTCTGTAAATTCCTAATGATTACGTCTTTCCCCTTCTTTTCAGTGGCCTAAAGAAGGGGGAAGGCGTAACGTTCCTTGTTGTGAAACCAACCGCGCAGCATAAAAGTGTGACAGCGCAAATCTTAAGGCCCAATCTGCATAACGCATGGCAAACCTAGCACAAACCACTTCAACCATTCTCCCCCGGCAAACTCACAAGCGCGCTTGGTGGCAACCCCGCTCGCGCCGCGCGGCCCGGCGACTGGCCTTCTACCTGATGATCAGCCCGTGGCTAATTGGCTTTCTGGCGCTGGGGGTGATTCCGCTGGTTGTCGGCTTTATGGCCTCATTCACCAACTATGACGGCTTGAATGTCGATGCCTATAAGTGGATCGGCATGAGGAATTACAACCGGATCTTTCAGGACTCAGAGGCAATCTACGCCTTTCAGCGCACCTTGCTCTGGAGCGCGCTCAATGTGCCGATCTGGTTGGCGCTCTCGTTTACGCTGGCGCTGATCTTGAACCAGGGCATTCGGGCGCGCGGCTTTTTCCGCACGCTCTTTTACCTGCCCAGCATTATTCCGGCGGTGGGCGCGGTCTGGGCGTGGCGATTGTTGCTCGATCCCAACAACGGTGTGGTCAATGCCATCATCAGCATCTTCCGCCCCGGCACCGCGATCCTCTGGACGACTGATTATGCACTGGAATCGCTGACCATGTTGGCGGTCTGGCAGGGGGCGGGCGTGGGCATGGTGATCTTCCTGGCCGGTCTGCAAGGCATTCCGCGCGAACTGGAAGAGGCGGCCAACCTGGATGGCGCGTCAACATTGCAAACGTTCCGCCATATTACCATTCCGCTGATGACGCCGGTGATCTTCTTCCAACTGATCCTGGGGATTATCGGCTCGTTACAACAATTTGCCCTGCCCATGTTGCTGGCCGGCGGACGCATGGGGTCGGTGCCGCCGCGCGATGCCTACTTCTTTGTCGTTCATGTCATGCGCCAGATCTTCACCTTTTCGCGCTTTGGCTATGGGCTGGCGCTCATGTGGGTGTTGTTTGTGGTGGTGGTGATCCTGACGATCCTCGTCTTCCGCACCAGTCGCTATTGGGTCTTTTATGAAGTTGATGTTGAAGGGGAAAAGCGATGACCACTGTCACCCACACTGTCACCCACCGGGCCGCTGCCACTTCGTCCATGCGTCGTGATCGCGCGATGAAGCGCTGGCGCGTCATGATCTCCTATATCCTTTTGTACTTTACCGCTGCGGTGATGGCTGCGCCGATTGTCTGGATGATTCTCTCGTCGCTCAAATCGGAGCCGGAATTTACCCAATATCCGCCGATCATCCTGGCCGACCCGATCCGCTGGGACAACTATTGGAGCGCGCTGACCTGGATCCCCTTCTTCCGCTACACCTGGAATTCCACCTTCCTGGCGACGATGTTCGCCACCTTTACCGTCGTGACCAGCGCCATGGTCGGCTTTGCCTTTGCGCGGCTGGAAGCGCCGGGGAAGGCCAAACTCTTTGCCATTGTCGTCTCGCTCTTAATGGTGCCGTCGATTGTGACGATCATTCCCCAGTTTGTCATCTTTGCTCGCCTGGGCTTGACCAATAGCTACTGGCCCTGGTTGCTCTGGGGTATTGCCGCTTCGCCCTTTCACATCTTTCTCTTCCGCCAATTCTTCACCGCTATCCCGCGCGATCTGGAAGATGCCGCCGAGGTGGATGGCGCCGGCCCCTTCCGCGTCTTCTGGCAGATTTTCCTACCCAATGCCAAACCGGCGCTGGCGACTTCCTTTATTCTTAACTTTGTCGGCGTTTGGGGTGACTGGGTGGCGCCGGTCATCTATCTTGATGATCTCAAGACGACGCTGGCGGTCAAACTGGCAACGCCCACTTATACCAACCCAGGCAACGTGACCGGCCAGATCTTTGTGACGATCACACTGGCCGCCGCCGTGATCTACACGATTCCGCCGGTGATTATGTTCTTCATTGCCCAAAAGAATATTATGGAAGGCGTGGTGACGACCGGGTTGAAATAGAACCAGCGATTACAAATCATCAAAGATTATGCAGATTAGGCAGATGAAATTCAAGAAAGAAAATCTGCGCAATCGGCGTAATCTTTGATAAATGTTCGATTATGTTAATCCTTTGTTGCGCGCTAGGAGTGCTAGGGCCGTCCGGTCGGCCACTTGCAATTTGCTGAGGATATTCGACACATGATTGCGCACCGTCTTCTGGCTGAGGGTCAGACGGTGCGCAATTTCGTTGTTGTTATAGCCTTGACCAATAAGCGCCAGTACTTCATGTTCACGCGCGGTCAATTCGGGGAAGAGACCTTGGGGGGCGTCGGGGCGCATATTGGCAAAGAAGGTCACCAGTTTGCGCGCAATGGTTGGACTAAAGAGCGCTTCGCCTCTAGCGACGGCGGCGACGGTGCGCAACATCTCCTCTTGATCCGCGCCTTTGAGCAGATAGCCGCGGGCGCCGGCGCGCATGGCGGCAAAGACCGATTCATCATCCTCAAACATCGTGACCATGATCACGCCGATGTGGGGGCTGGTCTGCACAATGCGGCGGGTGGCTTCAATGCCGTTGAGCGCCGGCATCTGAATGTCCATCAAGACCACATCGGGCTGCAACTCTTCGGCCAGCGCCACCGCTCGTTGCCCATCGCCGGCCTCGCCTACAACACTGGTCTCCGGGCGTGAGCTAAAGACAGCGCGTAAGCCATCGCGAAAGAGGGTATGGTCGTCGGCGATGAGAATCTGAATCGGTTCACGCATGCGTCTACTTCCCGACGGTGGCCTTGATGCTCGCCATGTGGTGGTCAATATGCCAAATCAAGATGTTTTCAATCACTTGTTGCGTACTCATAACACCGCCAAAAGCGGTGACATGGGCGGAACGGTCTAGCTGTTCGTCACTAAAGCCGCCTACCATACCAGCGGCTTTGGCGCCGCCCTGCTGTAATGCCGCCAGCACATCGGCTTTGCTCACGTTGGCATAGTCGGCAGCATGTTGCGCATTCAGCTGGTTAAACATTTCCATCGTCAAGGCCGGCAGTTCAGCACTTGTGGCAATCAGATAGGCCAGCCCGGCCACCGGTTCATGGGAGCCGCCAATATGATGCGCAGCCACGCGCACGCGCCAACCTTCACCACTGGTGACTTTGTTCAAATCAGCCTCAGAACAACCCTCAATGTACTGGATCATGGCATTGTTTGCCGCCGCAAACCGTTGGACAAGTTCCTGCGCCCGTTGGCTCATACTGCATCCTCCTTTGTTGAAACAAACAATTTGGGAAAAGCGGAGACGACCAATGGCAAGTGGGCTGTGAGTTGTGTCCCGCCGCTGGTGGACGCCCCCAGCGTAAAAACGCCGCCCAACTCTTCGGCGCGTTCCCGCATGGAGCGTAAGCCAACACCGGCTACATCAGTTGACGAAAGACCCTTGCCATCATCACAAATCGTCAAATGGATTTGAGCATTGACGATCTGCAACCTGATTATACACCGTTGGGCCGCCGCATGGCGAATAACATTGGCAAGCGCCTCCAACACAATGTGATAAGCCGCCACTTCCACCGCCGCCGGTAGGGTCGGCAACTGGTCAGGCGTGTCCAAGGTAATCTGCAAGTTGGCCTCTTGGGTCGATGCCAGGTGTTGACGCAACGCCGAAAGCAAGCCCAATTGATCCAGCGCCGGTGGTCGCAAGTTGTGGACGATACGCCGCAAGTCGGTCAACGCCGCTTGGGTTTGCGTTTTGTATTCTACGAGCAAACGGTCGGCCTGCGCCGGCTTATGGGCGATCAGGTTACGTGCGGCGTCGATCTTGAGAGTCAAGGTTGCCAGTTGCGGCCCTAGCCCATCGTGTAAATCGCGCCGCAAGCGCCGCCGTTCCTCCTCGCGCGCCATTACCAACTGTTCCCGCGCCCGTTGCAGATCGAGGGTCAGCCGCAGGGCATGAATGGCGACGCCCGCTTCATGGGCGATCTCCTGCAAGAGACGATAATCGCCCGGTGTCAGCCATTCATCGGGGCGGCGGGGGGCGACCAACAACTGCCCCAGCACTTCATGGCGGTACGCCAGCGGCAGCCGTTCTAACAGCGCCGGCGCTTTGCCCCACTCTGCCATGACCTGACTCGTTTCCTCCTGTTGCAAGGCGACCGCGGCATAGGGCACCTTCAAGGTTTGCGTGATCGTGCGGGCAATGGTCGGCAATAGCTCTTCCGGGGCGACGGTCATGGCCAGTTGTTGGCGCAATTGATGCAAGACCTGCACCGGCTCATCGCGCTGCCCGTACATGAGCCGATTCACCATCTGTTGTAGCCACTGGCGCAACGGGTGAAAGAGCAGAGCGACCACACCCGTCACCAACATGGAGAGCAGCCAATCTTCCTGGCTCTGTAACAGAGCGCTCGACAGCCCAACCGCCACCACATAGACGCCGACGACAAAACCGGTCAACGTGCCATAGACCAGGCTGCGGTTGATCAACCGATCAAAATCCCAGAGCCGGTAGCGGACAACGGTGACAAAGAGCATAAGCGGAATCGTCGTAAAGATTAGGGGAAAGACGAAAAAGGTGATCTGCTCAAAGCGGCGCTCATACGCCAAAGTCAACCCCAGTGCCGGCAAGGTAAAGAGCAGGCCGATAAGCAAAAGCAGTAACCCTGCCCCTAAGGACAACAGCATGCTTAGCAATAGCACTTTGCTCTGTTGCCGGGCTTCGGCCTGGGTGGCGCGTTGATAGCGGGCAATCTGCGCCGCAATACCGATCAGGGGAACGACCAACCCAAAAAAGAAAACCAAGCCGGGCGGTTCACCATCCGTAACATTGGCAGCCCCAAAGCCCAAAAAGAAAAGCAGGAGGACATAGCCGATTCGCAAGCCAGCGCGCACATCCGGCCAGGGCAATCGCTGGGCAAAAGGGAGATCGGGGAGCGTACCATCGGGAAAGAAGGTTAAGCCGATGGCATAGGCCAGACCGCTGATGAGATGGTAGTTGGTATGCCACTCGTTGATCAAGGGCGCAGAGAAGTCGAGTACGGCATGGGCCGGCCAGTTAAAGACCGCCGCCGTCCCCACCATGCCCACGGCCAACGCACGCGCCACCCAATCGCGGGGGCGTAGCCAGACCATGCCCAACGCCGCCACCAGATTGACGACGCTGAAAAGGTAGTAGAAGAGGTAATAATAGGGCGGTTGCGTATAGAGCGAACTAAGCCGGAGCAGGCGGATGATATAGGCCAGGGCGGAATCACGCGCGACGCTCTGCGACCAGTCAACCAGCAGTTGGTAAAAACTGGTTGACGCCGCGGCCAGCCCACTCGCCAGGCCAAGCAGTAACCAGAGTAGCGCCCCCGCGACATAGAGTAGAAAAAGCGTCGCAAACAGGTTGTGGGGTAGCCGTTGCATGAGAGCCGATGCGAAAGTGCGCAGTTGACTGGACATAGTGCTTTGTTGATAACTACACTCGCCGCCAGGCCACCCAACTCAACCCGACCGGCAGGAGCAACCAAATCGTTAGATACGGCGCCACGGCAACCGCCGCTTGTACACCGGTCCAACCACGCAACTGCATAGCCGGTGTTACAAGGATCAACAACCAGAGCAGGAGGAAAACCATACCAAAGCTGACCAACGCCAGGCAGATCGCGAGCCGCGCCGGTTGGCGCCAAGACCACAGCAAAGCGCCGACAACACAGAGCGCCAGTCCCCACCAGACCACCCACTCTCCCCAACTCCCGCTTTGGCCGCGCGCCAGGAAGGTGAAAAAGGGTTCAGAACGAAAGAAGATCGCGGCCAACAGTAACTGCCCCAGGCCGATCAGTTTCACGACCGGCTGGTCTACGGCTAACCAGAAGAGCAGCAGATGCAACCCACAAAAACAGAAGATGACCAAAGCCCCCCACAACACCAAAAACTCACGCATGGCATGAAAGGCAATGCCGCTGCTGCCAACCAGTCGGCTCACCAGTTGCGGAATACGTACATTATTGCTCAAAGCGAACAGATTGACAAAGACGAAACCCACAAGCGCCAGGAAGACCAGCAACCAAAGGAGACCAACCGGTCGCGGTCTGGCGGCGATGGATGGCGTCAACCGGTGTACAGTATAGGCTAAGAGCGGGCAAAAGAGCAGGGGCAAGGCCACAAAGAGCGGCGCGCCAATCCAGGACGGCGCCAACGCCGCTTCGCCTGTCCGCGCGCCGACAAAGGGTTGCACAGCCACGGCGGCCAGCATGATGCTTAAGAGCAAAGCATTAGTGCGCCAATGCCAGGGCAACCAACGGGCCAGCAGCGCATACAGGACGCCAATCACACTGCCGACAAAGGCGCCCATCAAGAGCAACCCCAGCGTCCCCGTCGCCGTCGCCGAGGGTGGGATGCCCATGATCAACGCCACCAGCCGCATCGCCACCCGCGACCCGCCGCCCAAAATGAGCAACCCCCACAGGCCGCCACTCACCAACCCCGCCGCCGGGCGCTTGAGGTTGACGGTCCACTGTTGCATTGGTAATCGCCAAGGTTGAAGTAGCTTGCTGTTCGTCATGGGGTCCTCCTACATGGTAGGTGCGGTTGCAAACCGCACGGTTTCCATTAAAATTCGTTCGGCTGCAAACCGCACCTACTGCACCGTCACCGTCATCACCTGCATGGCATACATACCGGGCAGAGCAATGTGGGCGCCATCCGCTGCTTGCAGACAGAGCGTGTAGTCGCCGGGGAGTAAATCCAGGGTCGTTTGGCTTTGCCCTTGCCCATAGTGCCATTCATGCTCTCCTAATAAATCATTGTGAAAGAAAGGTAGAAAATCCAAATCCTGGCAAACGGCTGCAAAGCGTTGCGTTGTTTGTGCCGCTTTACCAGGGCAGCATAGCCTATCACATGTCCCCTCAGCATGAGGCAACTGTCCCGACCTTGCGGGAACTGTAGACGCCTGAGTTGCCGGGATAAAAGAACAGTGGTATACTGTAGCCGGATCCCCCTATCGTTTCGATGGTAGGGTGCAGAGCCGTAGCCTTTGGGTTGCGGCTCTAGCTGTTTTATCCGCCAATGGCGCCATTGGGGGAATCCTCGCCGCTGGACCAATCCCTGTTGCAACCTCATGAAAATATTGTCAAAGGAGCGTAAATCATGGTACTGACGCTTTTACAGATCGATTTTCCGGCGAACGGCCCGTGGGGGGACGCAATGGCTGCGGCCTATAGCGGACTCGCCGCTGTCATTGCTGAGACGCCGGGCCTGCTCTGGAAAATTTGGACTGAAGATGAAGCCACCCGCTGCACCGGCGGCATCTACCTCTTTGTGGATCGCCCCTCAGCGGAAGCCTACCTGGCTATTCATACGGCCCGGCTAGCTTCGTTTGGCATCACGGAGATTCGCGCCAAACTCTTTGCCGTCAACGCCCCGCTGACGGCCGTCACCCGCGGCGCGCCGATCACTGCTGATCTCCTTGCCGCTGGATGAATCAGCGTCAAAGTAGTTGCGTAAGACCTACTTAACTTTAGCAGAACGAAAACTTTGTGCTACAATAGCCGACACACTGCCATCGTTTGTAACTGTTCAAGATTATACGCCGGCCACCCTGCCCTGAACAGCTACGACCCTTTTTCCATTCATGCAACAAGCGCTATGCAAATCAATGTCACCTTGGTTGGTTCCTTGCGCGATAAATTGCCCAAGGCTGCCAAAGGCAAAACGACCCTCCTGTTGCCCGACGACGCCACCGTGGCCGATGCCATTGCCCAGCTTGGCCTGAGCGGCACCGTTGCGGCCGGCATTAGCGGTATTGCCGTTGACCACAGCCACCGCCTGCAACCGGGTGACGAATTACAACTCTTTCGCCAACTGGGCGGCGGCTAAACTCAAAGGATGAAGGATGAAGCGTGAAAGAGCGCGATTTTCATCCTTCATCCCTCATCCTTCATCCTTAACCAGTCAAGAGAAAGGAGCATCTTATGGCACTCGGCTACGCAGGAAAAATTCTGCATGTCAATCTGACCACCGGCGATCTCACGGTGGAGACGCCGCCGGAAAGCTTCTACCGCCAGTATATGGGGGGCAGTGCGCTTAACATGCACTATATCCTGCGCAATATGAAGGCTGGGGTAGACCCACTGGGGCCGGATAACATGCTCTGTCTCTCACTGGGCGTCACCACCGGCGCCGCGGTCTCCGGTCAGAGCCGCATGACCGCCACCGCCAAAAGCCCGCTCACCGGCGCCATTGGCGACGCCCAGGCCGGCGGCTTCTTCCCGGCCGAGATGAAATTTGCCGGCTTTGACGCCTTTATCATCACCGGCCAGTCGCCCAAACCAGTTTATCTCTGGGTGCATGATGGTGAGTACGAATTGCGCGACGCCAGTCACCTCTGGGGCAAGGTTACGGGTGAAGTAGACCATATCCTCAAAGCTGAGTTGGGCGACGACGCCATTGAAATCGCCCAGTGTGGCCCGGCGGGCGAAAATGGCGTGCGCTTTGCTGCCATTATGAACATGAGTAACCGCGCCAATGGCCGCACCGGCATGGGCGCGGTGATGGGGAGCAAGAAGCTCAAGGCGGTGGTCGTGCGCGGCAAGAATGGGAAGCGCGCCTACGCCGTGGCCGATAAGAAAACGCTCAATGAAATCGCCCGTAAAGGTGCCAAAGCGCTGCCCACCTCCGACGCCGCTGGTCTGGCCAAATATGGCACGGCGGAAACCACGGGTGTCCAACAGGCGGTCGGTATGTTGCCCTCCTTCAACTTCAACAGCGGCGTCTTTGCCGGCTGGGAAAAGATCGACGGCGTGACCATGTATGACACCATTCTCGACGGCGCAGAGACTGATGAGCAGGACCGCAAGGGTCGCGACACCTGCTACAGTTGCACCGTGCGCTGCAAACGGGTCGTGCGCATTGACGAAGGCCCCTACAAGGTCGATCCCTACTACGGCGGCCCCGAATATGAGACCACCTCGACCTTTGGCAACTACTGCGGCATTGACGACCTCGCCGCGGTCGCCTATGCCAATCAGTTGTGCAACATGTATGGCATGGATACCATCTCCTGTGGCGCCACCATTGCCTGGGCGATGGAGTGCTGGGCCAACGGCAAGCTCACCGCCGCCGACACCGGTGGTCTTGAGTTGAGCTATGGCAACGCGGCGGCAATGGTGACGATGACCGAACAGATCGCCAAGGGCGAAGGCTTTGGCAAAATCCTGGCGTTAGGTTCTGCCCAGGCCGCCCAGGTGATTGGCCGTGACACCGCAGACTATCTCATCACCAGCAAGGGGCAGGAAGCGCCGGCCCACATGCCGCAAATGAAATGCAGCCTCTCGCTTATCTACGCCGTCAACCCCTTTGGCGCTGACCACCAGAGCAGTGAACACGATCCTTGCTACGAAGGGCAAGCCGTGGCCTACCCCAAACGACTAGGCGACATCGGCTTGAGCAAGCCGCAGCCGGTGCGCTCGCTGGGGCCGGAAAAGGTTGAATTTGCCCGCGTCACCCAGTACAGCTACAGCGCGCTTGATAGCGTCAACGTCTGTCAATTTGTCTATGGCCCGGCCTGGCAGCTTTACGACATGGAAGATTTACAGCAGATGGTCAACGCCGTCACCGGTTGGGATGTGACCATCGCCGAGTTGCAAGCGGTGGGCGAACGGCGGCTGAACATGCTGCGCGCCTTTAACGCCCGTGAAGGCATCGACCGCCGCCAGGACAAATTGCCCGAAAAGATGTTCAAAAAGGCGCTCATCGGTGGCCCCAGCGATGGTATCAAGGTGGACAAGGCCGAATGGGAAGCCGCTCTCGATGAATACTACCGCCAGAACGACTGGGATGAAAACGGCGTCCCCAGTCGCGCCAAGTTGACGGCGCTGGGGCTTGGTTGGGTGGCGGATCAACTGCCGGCGTAACGTTTACCCAAATTAACTACAACGAATTGGGGGATCAACGAATTGGCGCGTACCCAATTCGTTGATCCCCCAATTCGTTGTAGTTATCCGATGCGCGGTAGAATAGCGATGACACGCAGGAGAAGCTTGTTTGCTCTTGCACCCTGGTTCGGGTGTACAACGCCCTTGGAAGGAGACGACAATGGCAGAAAATCCTAAAACGCAAGTGGTTGATCACCCGGCACCCGCCATTCCCGTGAAGGGCCATGCGTCGTGGTCAACGCCGGCCCATCCGCTGGAAGTGAATGGCTTTCATACCGAAATCGGCCTTGCGTCCCCCGGCGACGCATCCCCCGGCGACGCATCCCCCGGCGACTTTGTGTCGGCAGAGGAGTTCCTGGCCCACTACAGCGAACATCCCGATTTTACTTATGAATGGAACAACGGCATCTTGGAGGAGAAGCCTGTGCCAACGATTGGTCAATTTAAGCTCTACCGCTGGTTTCTCCAAATTCTGGCCTGCTACCTGGAAGTGAACCACTTTGCCGAATCGGCCATGTTTGAATTTCTGGCGCAAATGAAATTGCCGAATAAAAGTGTAAAACGCAAGCCCGACCTGTTGGTGGTGCGCCACGACAACCGCAACCCGTTGCACGACGATGATAGCTCGTACAGTGGCGTCTGTGATCTTTGTGTGGAACTGTTGTCCACATCGAGTGAGAAAGAGATTGATCGCGATATCAAGGACAAAAAGGCCGAGTACGCCGCCGCCGGCATTCGCGAATATTTTATCCTGGATCACACGGGCGAGTATATGGAGTTCTACCGGCTAGGCGCTAACGGCGAATATGAAGCCGTGCAACCGGACGCTGACGGCATTGTGCGGTCAGACGTGCTGCCCGGTTTTCAATTCCGCTGGGGTGATCTTTACCGCCGACCGCCCTTGAATGAATTGGTGGAAGATCCCATTTATAACCAGTTTGTCATTCCCAATTATCAACTGCTCAAAAGCTATGCCGAAGAAGAACGCCAGCGCGCCGACGATGCTGAACAACTAGCCCAACAAGCCACCCAACGGGCCGCGGCGGCCGAACAATTGTTGGCGCTCTATGCCGAACAGTTGCGCGCCTTGGGTATCGAGCCGAAAGCCTGATGAAGCCAGCGGAATACGCACAGTCTGAATCATGAGAGTAACCATAGGAAAGACTTATGAAGGTTAGGAAAATAAACCGGTAATCGTAGTAATCGTAGGTGCGGTTTGTAACCGCACGGTTCTCAGGGAACAAGTGCGGTTACAAACCGATTACCGAAACAAATTTTTAACTCCCATCAGTCTTCCCCCAGCGCCGCAAAGACTAATGAAGGGTAGCGAATTGTTTCGGTAATCCTTGGAACTTGTCACGCCGGCGGCGATGACCTACAGGAACTTGTCACGCCGGCGGCGATGACCTACAGTTACCGATTTGTTTTCGTAATGTTCATTAGTCTTTACTACGGTTACTCTGTTAAGACTTGTGTAACAGCGCGATAATAGATGTAGCAAACATGAAAAATGACCGGGAAAGGAGCGCGCAATGACGTTACGGATTGCAGCTTGTCAGATGAATTCGCAGGGCGATAAGGATCGCAACCTGGCGACGGCGGAACGGTTGATCGATGAGGCGGCGCACCAGGGAGCGCAGATGGTCGGGCTGCCGGAAATGTTCAACTTGTTGGCCGATGATGAGGCGACAGTAGCCGGGGCGGAAGGCGAGGATGGGCCGACAAGTCAACTGTTGCGACAGAAAGCGCGCCAGCATCAAATCTACCTCCACGGCGGCAGCATTCCCACCGTCATCCCCGGCAGTGACCGCATCGGCAACACCACCTTTGTCTTTGATCCGGAGGGGGCGATCATTGCTCGTTACCAAAAGATTCATCTCTTTGACATCCACATTGAAGGGCAGAAGAACTACAAAGAATCCGCCCGTGTGGCCCCCGGTGATGAGATGGTGACCTTTGAAACCGAGCAGGGCAACTTTGGCCTGACGATCTGTTATGATATCCGCTTTCCGGAACTCTACCGCGCCTTGACGCTGGCCGGCGCACGGGTCATCTTTCACCCGGCGGCCTTCACCCTCTACACCGGCAAAGACCACTGGGAGACGCTGATTCGCGCCCGCGCGATTGAGAATCAAGTCTACATGGTCTCACCGGCGCAGATCGGCAGCCACGGCAATGGGAAACAGTGCTTTGGCAACACCATGATTGTGGACCCCTGGGGCACCGTCCTCGCTCGTGCGCCCGAACGAGAGTGTGTGGTGGTGGCCGCGGTCGATTACGCCACGCAGGATAAAGTGCGTGCCGAATTGCCCTCCTTAAAGCACCGACGACCGGATGTGTATGATCCCCAAAAACGATAACGCGTGGCGATCTGGTTATAGAGCTGCACCTGGATAAGCCCAAAGCAGAGAAGTTTACACGGATAGGGAGAAACACTGTTTTTTATCCGAGCTTCTTCCTATCCGTGTAAGCTATGCCTTCGCCGCTCCTATCCGCGCACCATATAGCCATTTTCTGTGACGGCGCGATGGAAGATCGCCTCATCCAGGGTCATACCGAAGCCGGCGGTGGCGGGTACGCTGACCTGACCCTCTTCAATGACATAGCCGGGGGCGTCGATCCCAGGTGTGCTGGCCTCATCCCATTCGGCAAAGGTGAAGCCCGTCACCGCGGCGGCCAGATGGGGCGCGGTGTAATTGCCGATATGACCGCCGTAATGATGGGGCGCAGTGCGCACGCCCCAGGCATCCAATTGTTGACCGAGCGCTAGCCATTGGGTAAAGCTGTGGCTGTGAATGTCATATTGAATGACCTCGACCAGCCCTTCCCGCGCCCAGTCGAGGAGCAGCGGGGCGGCCCAGCCTTCGCCGTCGGCAATCAGAGTGGCGATACCCTCCGCTTGTAACCACGCTTTCAGGTCGCGGTAGAGAACCGGGTCTTCGTGAAAGGCTTCTTCCATCCAGAAGACATTGGCTGCGGCGGTTTCGCCCAACACTCGCTTGGTCAGGTTCAAATTGTAGCCATTGTTGGCGTCAATCATGATTTTGCCGCTGGGGCCGGTCACCGCGCACACGCCGTGGATGATGGCAATGTCACGCTGGGTGCCGGCTTCCAGCGGTAGATGCCGCGCGCCACGCCCGACCTTGATCTTAAAATGGCGGTGGCCGCGGGCGTACCCCTGCTGCGCTTCGTCGGTCAGCAACGCCACGCCTTCGTCTTGATCGGCTAAATGTAGATCATCGAAATAGAGCGAGGTGTCATAACAGGGGACGCGCAACGCCGCCGGTGCATCTTTGCCCACATAGCCCGCCGCCACTTGATAAACGGGTTGTCCCAATTGCTTACCCACCAGATCCCAGAGCGGGAAATCAAAGGGACGTCCCAACACCGTGCTGCCCTGCCCAGGGAGAAACAATTCCGCCAACGAATGACCGATAATGCGCTGGGCATCCTGTGCTGTGGCCCGTGAATGACCAATGCCACTGCTGCCGTCATCCAGTGTCAAGCGCGCAAATGGTACCCGCACGGTCAAGCCATGTTCACCCAACCGGGCGTTGCAACCGGCGTGACGTGGCCGTTGGCCCTCCAGTATCGCCCATTCAACAGCAACTACTTTGCGACTGAGAACTTGTCCATTCATGATGTATTCTCTTTCTATTCAACCGAAACCCAGGAGCAGGTAAGGACCAGTGTGGTTTTCGTAGCCATCGACCTCAAGTCGGGGGCTTTCAGGAAACCAAGAGGGATAGTCTGTCATTCTGAAAGAATCTCTAGGGCAAAATACCGCAGAGATTCTTTCAGAATGACAGGCGGGTCTTGCAGGTTTTCCGATGCCATTTCTTCTCTTGATGCCGACGGCTACGGAAACCATATCGACCCCTACCACACCCCTGAGATTTTTACAGGTTAAAAATTGCTGATGCCATCATAACAAAGCGATAAGCAGTAGCACAACTACCGAAAACGATCACCGCCTCCTGTAGGTAGGCAAAAAAGCCGGTTGACCCGCCGCGCAATGTGCGTTACACTGGGGTGACACGGACATTCATTTGCTTCAACAAAGGGTAGGCAACGGATCATGACCCAACCTCACATTATCCACAATCCAACAACGATCGACTTTGACCGTCCCGGCAAGACGCTCTATGAAGTGGCCTTTCATTATGACGGCACTTGGGGTAATGCCCTGGTGCCGCTGGCGGTAATCAACGGCACAGCCGGCCCTGGTCCCGGCGTGGCCTGTTTTGGCGGCACCCATGGCAATGAGTATGAAGGGCAGATGGCCGTCTGGCGCCTGCTCCATGAACTTAACCCCGCCGAAATCAGCGGGCGGGTGCTGCTTATGCCGCGGCTCAACACGCCGGCCTGTATCAGCGGCACGCGCGAATCGCAAATCGATGGCGTTAATATGAATCGCGCCTTTCCCGGCGATCCCCGTGGTACAATCACTTATCGCATTGCCGACTTTGTCACAACCCATATTCTGCCACGGGTGGATGTTGTGTTAGATATTCATGCGGCTGGTCGCGGCGGCCATTTCCCCTTTTGCTCCTCGTTTCATCTGGTGCCTGACCCCAAACAATATGCCGAGATGAAGACGGTCGCTGCGCTCTTTGACACACCGTTCATCTTTATCTATTCCAGCGAGATGGCGCGCGGCCTGTTGACCGACCAGGCCGAAGCAATGGGCAAAATCACCATCGGCGGCGAGTTCGGCCATTCGGAAGCTGTCTCGGAACGGGGCTTGCAACATGCCTATGAGGGCATCAAAAATGTCCTGCGTCATTATAAGATGTTGCCGGGAGAGATTGTGAAAGTGGATCCTGCCCGTGGCACGCCCCCCAAACTGGTCTCCGCCATTCATCTGGATGAGTACATTCCCGCACCGAACACCGGTGTCTATGCGCCGTTGCTGGAAGTAGGCGCGGCGGTAGAGGGGGGACAGTTAGTCGGCTGGCTCTATGATTTCGAGCGGCTGGGCGAAGCGCCGCTAGAAGTGCGTGCGCCCCGCCGCGGCTATATCTTGTTGCAACCCTTCCAGGCGCCAATCAAAAAAGGGGATACCATGCTGGTAATCGCCCAGGAGGTCATCGACTAATGGCTACCACTGACAAACCCTACAGCCTGCTCATTGCCAAAGACATCCTGGTCCCCATGCGCGACGGCGTGCGGCTGGCGACCGATCTCTACCGCCCGGCGCAGGAGGGCGAACCGTTGCCCGGCCCGTTTCCCACGATTCTGTGCCGCACGCCCTATAACAAAAGCGACCGGCGTTATATTGAAATTGCCGAGTTCTTCACCCCGCGCGGCTACGTCACCGTCCTGCAAGACCTGCGGGGGCGCTATCAATCGGAGGGATTGGGCCAATACTTTCACACGGCCAACCCCCATGACGGCATCGACGGCTATGATACCATCGAGTGGATTGCTGCCAAACCCTGGTCGAGCGGCAAAGTGGGCATGGTCGGCAGCTCCTTTGCGGCGGTAGTGCAGGTGGCGGCGGCATTGGAACGGCCACCCCATCTCACCGCCATCTGGCCCGATGTGACGCCGACCAACAACTTCTTTCACCAGGCGCGCGAAGGGGGCGCCATGCAGTTGCACATGTTCTGGGCGCTCTTTGTCCACGCTCAGGATGAGTTGTCAATCTGGCACGACCCAGTCGCACAACAGAAGGTGTGGGAAGGGTTGCGCCAGATGCGCCAGTGGGTGCGCGCCATGCCCTGGCAGCCAGGACAAACACCCCTTGCTGTCGTCCCGCGCCTGGAACAGATCCTCTTTGATTACTACACACGAGGCGAGTATGACGACTTCTGGGCGCAAAAGTGCAACAACTTTGAAGCCTTTTATGCTGATCACGCCGACATCCCCGGTCTCTTCTCCGGCGGGTGGTTCGACCCCTACGCCACGGCCATGACCGCTTATTACAGCAGCATGGCCCGCCAAAACAGCGCACCACAACGATTGCTCATGGGGCCGTGGACGCATGTGGGAATGCGGGGCGATTCGTCCTTTGCCGGCGATGTTGATTTTGGGCCGGCCAGCGTCTGGGGTGTGCAGCGGTACTTTGCCGAGCAGTTGCGCTACTTTGATCGTCATCTGAAAGGAGTAACCACCGAGTCAGTCGATGACCCGCCGGTGCGCATCTTTGTCATGGGCGGTGGTGACGGGCATCGCACGGCGCAGGGCAAATTCTTTCATGGCGGCCAGTGGCGCGATGAGCAGGAGTGGCCGCCGGCGCGCACGCAGTACACCAACTACTACTTGCACGCCGACGGCAGCTTGCGCCCCGAACCGCCAACCGTTGCAGCAGCATCATTAAGCTACGACTTCGACCCGAATCACCCCGTCCCAACCATCGGCGGCAGCCTCTGCGGCATTATGGAATTGCCGCCGGATACGGGCGATCTCGACGATATGTGGCGGCGGTTCCTATCGCCGGTGTTGCGGTTACGCCATCTTGTCGGGCTAGGCGCGGCGCACCAGAAGGAAGAACCGGGCATCTTTGGCGCCGAACCGCCCTATCCGCTGTTGGCCGACCGACCGGATGTCCTGGTTTTCCAGACCGAACCGTTGACAGCCGATGTTGAGGTGACGGGATCGATTACGGTTCATCTGTGGATTTCCTCTTCGGCGCTGGACACCGATTTTACCGCCAAGCTGGTTGATGTCTACCCGCCCAATGCCGACTATCCGAACGGTTATCAGATGAATATCATCGATTCGGTGTTGCGCGTGCGCTATCGCAACCGTTGGGAACAGGAGGAATTGATGACGCCAGAGCAAATCTATCCCATCCAGATCACCCTGGCGCCGACCAGCAATTGCTTTCAGGCTGGTCATCGCCTCCGGCTCGATATTTCCAGCAGCAACTTCCCCCGGCTGGATGTCAACCCGAATACCGGGGAGCCGGTCGGCAAACATACGCATACGGTGGTGGCGCGCAATACGATCTACTGTGATCGTGACCACCCTTCGTATGTCCGCTTGCCCTTGATCCCACTAGAAACCTAACTATGCCATAACCCACCATTCCGTTCCTACGCCACTCATCGGGGTGTGACCCGCCGCGGTCTGTTTCAAGTTGGGGACAAGGGCGCCGGGGCGGGGCGAGAGACAGTGCGCCAAACCAATGGCGACCGATGGCATTGACTCGGCGCGTGCCTGGGCCGTGCGTCTGGCTTGTGATGGCTTGTGGGTTAGCGAACTATATGATAGTTTCCATCCGGACGGTAATTTGCGCAAGGCGCCGAAGCCGAACTATTACGACTGGTGGCATAAGTATGACGACGCAAACAATGGAGCAGGTTGAAACTGTGCAGTTGGCCGACAACTGGCGACCCCGCTTTTTCCTGATCTGGACAGGTCAAGCGCTTTCGCTTATCGGCAGTGCGTTGACCCAATTTGTGCTGCTCTGGTGGATCACCGAGACGACCGGCTCGGCAGCGGCGCTAGCGACGGCCGGGGTGATGGCGCTGCTGCCCCAGGCGATCTTTGGCCCGTTGGGCGGCGTCGTGGCGGACCGCTGGAGCCGGCGGGTGATTATGATTGTTGCCGATGCGATTACGGCGTTATGTATGATGGTGTTGATCGCGCTCTTTGCCACGGGCAATATTCAACTCTGGCAAATTTATGCTCTGCTGTTTGTCCGCTCTGCAATGCAAGCTTTTCAGGCGCCGGCAGCGACAGCCAGCACGGCCATGCTCGTGCCGAAGGAGTGGTTGCCACGGGTGGCCGGCTTCAACCAGACCTTGCAGGGGGTGATGACCATCGCTGCCGCACCGCTGGGCGCGCTGGCGTTGGCCTTTTTGCCAACCCAGGGCGCGTTGATGATCGATGTCGTTACCGCGCTTGTCGGGATTTTGCCGCTGCTCTTCTTTCGTATTCCACAGAAAGCGGTTGCCAGCAGTGGCGGCATGGCGAGGAGCCTGGTCGCTGATCTACGCGCCGGTGTGCGTTATGTGCTGGCGGAACGGGGCATTGCCATGCTGCTCGCCATCATGGGATTGATCGTCATGACCATTATGCCCATGTTTTCCCTGACGCCACTGCTGGTGAAAGAGCACTTTGCCGGCGGCGTCAACCAGGTGGCGCTGATGGAGGGCTTATCCGGCGTGGGCATTATTTTGGGCGGGCTGCTGATCGGTTTCTGGCCGATCTTCCGGCGGCGCATTGTCACCGTCCTGGTCTCCTTTGCGGTCTCTTGTTTTACGGTGGCGTTGGTCGCCGTTGCGCCCAGTGATTGGTTCTGGTTGGGCATCTTCTGGTGGTTTGTCAGCGGCCTCACCTACTCGACCGGCAACGCGCCGCTGATGGCGATTATCCAGCATGTGGTGCCGAATGAGATGCAAGGGCGGGTCTTTTCCCTGATGAACACTGTGATCGGGCTGGCTGGGCCGGTGGGGTTGGCGGTGGTTGGGCCGTTAGGGGAAGCGTTGGGGGTTGTCGGCGTCTTTGTTCTGGGGGGCGTCCTCTCGGCGTTGATTTGTCTGGCCGGTCTGTTGTCACCGGCATTGATGAACATCGAAAAGGCGCCAGCGTCGGCGTGACGCTTGGGCAACCCAGGTGTCCAAGCCACCAAGACACTACGTCTCTTGACTAGACGTTACCGCCCATCGTCATGATCACATGCGCTATGGAACGACTGATTCAAGTTGTTGTATTTGGGTAACTGCTAACCCCGCGCCTAGCCGGTCACGGACCGGCTAGGCGCTTAGTGATTACGTGTTTTGACAGTATTCTGACATGAGCAAGTGATTAGAAGAATGATAAATTAAGTTTATGTAAACAAATTGCCGTCGTACACAACAATTCATCACTATTCATCCACGGCCAGAGGACGCTATGACTGCTGAAGCTAATCGGTTTTTCAAGTACATTCGCTTGCTGTTGCTAACCCTGGTGCTGGGCCGCAGCCTCTATTCCTGTGTTTTCACACCGGCGGCACTGCCGCCGGCGCTCCTCCTACCGGCAACGCTACCGGCTGCCTATCGCGTGCCGCCGACCATTGTGAGCGATCAAGTGCAGATCGTCACCGTTGACCCAACGCGTCTAACCGGACGTTTTAGCCTAACGCTCTTTGATGACACCACCTATGTCGCCTTGGTTGACCGGGTGGAGGAACAGGGGCCGGGCCATTTTGTCTGGATCGGCCATCTGTCCGGGCAACGCGACAGCCTCGTCCAGGTGACGGTGGCGGAACAGGTGGTGAGCGGATTTATTGAGCTAAAGGATGTCCACTATGAATTACAGCGTCTGCATGATAACTTTTATGCACTCTACACAGAGGATGTCCTAACGTAGCGTACTATCGCTCCACCGTCACGGCATAGAGGCCCTCGATATAGGGATACTTATCTTCCAGATCGGCGGCCAACGCGACGCCGAAACCTGCGCGATTGGGCAGCGTCAAATGGCCCTTGTCGATCACCGGCGGGTTGGCCAGGATGTCCCACTGGAGCGGCCCCTGAATCATACAGAGTTCGACCATACGCGGGTTGGGCAGAGCGGCGACGAGGTGGGCATGGGCCATACACATCAGCCCGTTGTGCCAACTGTGCGGCGCAAAATCGATGCCATAGCGCTCGGCAGCCGCGGCAATCCGCAGACATTCAGTGATACCGGCCAACCCCGCATCGGGCTGGACAATGCCGTAGGCTTTTTTCTCCAGATAGGGGCGAAATTGTTCCAACGTGGCGTACTGTTCGCCCCCCGTAATCGGCATAGCGACGGCGGCGTTGAGTTTGGCATAGCCGTCAATGTCGCTCTGCGGAATTGGTTCTTCAAACCAAGTGAAGCCAAGCCAATCTAACTCCTGGGCAATGGTCAACGCGTCATCGACGCTAAGACGCTGGTTGCCGTCGAGCATCAATTCCATGCGCCCATTGACGGCCTGCACGAGTTCGCGCACCAGCCCCAAAAAGCGATCTACCGTCACGCCATCCCAACTCCATTCAGTGCCGATACGAAATTTGAGTGCTGTATACCCTTGTCCGATATACCCCAGCGCTTCTTCGATCAGTTGATCCGGGTGCAGCCGCCAATCATAGCGGCAGCCGCTGGAGGCATAAAGGCGAACCGTATCGAGCGGTTTAGCGGTGAGCAACGCACTGACCCGTTTGCCGGCGATCTTGCCGCGCAAATCCCAGAGTGCACAATCGATACCGGCCACGGCGCAATCATGCGCCCAGGAACGCCCGTTGGGGTTCGGCGTGATGGTGCGATCTGTCGGGTCTTTGCCGATCAACTCGGCGGATAGCCACTGCACCCAGTCACGGATGAGCAGCGGCCAGCCATAGGCGCTGGCTTCACCGATGCCGGTCACCCCGTCATCGGTATGAATGACAACAATGGCGCAGTCCGCCTTGATCGTCCGATAGCGGGCAGTGATCCACTGGCGTTCCGGCTCGTGTAACCGGGAGAGGCAAAGGGTCTCCAATTTGGTGATCTTCATCGGCACTACCTCCACGACTTTACTTGATTTGGTTGAAAGGATGATAACGTCAACTCTGCTATTGTAGCATGAGTTGACCTTGCTGAAAATCGGGGGGAGAGCGCAAAAGTTTGACGCTACGTCCATCAGCCGGTAAACTATGCTGTTTGTATAATCAGTAGTCCGCAGTCGTATAGTCGCGTAGTCCAAACCCGGTCTATGACAAGCACGGTACGTCGCGATCTACTGAGAATTAAATAACGATTAAGCTGATAAGGGTGATCCACAGAAACTAATCAAGCTCCCGGCCACCTTGTCACCTTGTCATCTTGTCAGTCCCAAGGGAGAAAGCATGAAACACGTTTTAATTACGGGCGCTGCCGGCAATCTGGGGCGCAAATTGACCAACCATCTGCAAGGTCGCTATGAACTGCGCTTGCTGGATCGCCAAAGCAACGATGACGGCCAGATTCGGACCGCACCGTTAGAACATTGGGATGCCGCTTGGGTGCAACACTTTGCCGGCGTTGACACTGTGGTGCATCTGGCCGCCAACCCCAATCCCATGCCCGATTGGTTTGAGTTGTTAGAATCCAACATGGACACTGTTGTCAATGTTTTCAATGCCGCCGCCCAACAAGGTGTCAAGCGGGTGATCTACGCCAGTTCCAACCACGCCATGGGCCAATACAAAGACATTCTCGAACCGGCCCAAATCACGACCACCATTCCCCAACGCCCCGGCACCAGCGTCGTGCGCGACGGACAGCACCTGACCACCCTCCCCTACGGCGCGATGAAACTGCTGGGCGAACGGGTGGGCAAATGTTTCGCCGATGCCTATAACATGGAGGTGATCGCCGTGCGCATCGGTTGGGTGCAACGGGGTGAAAACCTGCCCAGCGCCATTCCGGCGGATCGCGAGCATTGGTATCGCTTCATGTGGCTCTCTAATCGCGATTTCTGTCACCTGATGGAACGGGGCATCGAAGCCGACCTGGGGGATGTCCGTTTTGCCGTCGTCAACGGCATGTCCAACAACACCGGGATGCGCTGGGACATTGACTACACCCGACAATTGCTGGGGTACGCCCCCCAGGATGATGTCATGGCAGGGTGACAACCGCCGGATCCAACGGATTCTAGACAGGAAGGGATTAGCCACCCTATGTGACGAACATTCCCTTTGTCCTTAGCCGGAAGAATATAGCCCTAACTGAAGGATAAACCGGCAAGGTAATCGGTCGCCCGCCAAGGCCGTAGCTAATCCGTTCCTATCCCGAATCCGTTGTTTCGGGCTGTTACGCGCGCCGTTGGGCAAACAACCAGGTGTACAACTCAGGATTGGCATAGGTTGCCGTCCAGGCGTCGTGATCGGCGTCGGGGTAGATCGTCAAGCGGGGATGACCGCCGGCGGCTTGGAGGGCGGCGACAATCTTTGCTGAATTTTCCACCGGGACGATTGGATCTTTGGCGCCGTGAAAAACCCAGATCGGTTTGTCTTTGAGCGCGACCACCCGCTGAAGAAAATCGGGGGTGGGGATTCGGCCACAGATCAGCGCCAGGGCGGCAAAGCGCTTTGCTTGTTCGACCGCCAGCAACCAGCCGCCGCGCGCCCCCATACTCAGCCCGGTGAGATAAACACGGTCCGGATCGACCGGCAGATGCGTTGTCGCCTGATCGAGCAAGCGCGTCAGCGTATCGATCAGATCCGGCCACTCATGGGTCAGCGGGCACTGGGGCGAAATGGCGATATAATCAGCCGTCGGCTCTTCATCCATGACCTTAGCAAGACCGTACTTGCGCACCAGATTAATCTCAGCACCCCGTTCACCCCGCCCATGCAAAAAGAGCACCAACGGCCACCGGCGCCCCGGTTCTGTCCAATAGCCTGGCGGCAAATGCAACAGATAGCGCAAGCGCAACCCACCCCGCTCTCCATCCACAAACGTATATGCCTTTTGCATCACCCTCCCCCTTCCCCTTGCTTCTCATCTTCCTGTCTTCTTGTCTTGCTCACTGCAATCCCATCTGCACCAAATTTCGGTAGCTAATCGCCAGGCTTTCAAAGGGATCGCGTTGACAAATGTCCTGCTCCACGGCATACCATTCGACGCCGCTCTCGGCGCACGCCGCCAGGATCGCCGGCCAGTTGAGATTGCCTTCGCCCACCTCGGCCATCCACTGGCTGCCTAGACGGGGATGCGCCGGCTCGGCGATGACCATGTCCTTGAGGTGGATGACCGGCATCCGCTGCTTGACCTTCTGAATCCACGCTACTGGGTCGCCGCCGCCATGTTGCACCCAGTAGGTGTCAATCTCGGCCTGGAGATAGTGCGGGTCGCTTTCGTCATAGATAATGTCGAGGGCGGTGCGGCTGCCGTGGCCGTGGGGAAAGCGGATAAATTCAAAGCTGTGGTTGTGATAGCTAAAGGTCAACCCGGCGGCGTGGAGCTTCTCGCCCACCTGTGACGCCTCGGCGGCAAAGCGTTGGTAGCCGGCTTCTCCTGCCTCGCGGTAGGCCGCCGGCAAACTGCCGATGGCAACATGCCGACAGTTCCAGAGCTGATGTTGGGCAATGACGCTATCCAGGTCATGCCAGAGTTGGTCATAGCCGATATGGGTGTTGCAAATGGTCAAGCCCAGGTCATCGACCATCGCCTTGACCTCGGCGTGGGGGATGGGGCCGATGGCGGAAACTTGGACAGCGGTGTAGCCGATGGCGCGCACCTTGCGTAATGTCGCCGCCAGGTCAGCGGCCGTCTTGGTGAAGTCGCGGACAGTGTAAAGCTGCGCCGCCAGAACAGGATTGCTCATGATCTTTTCCTTAGTCTTTTTAAAAAGATAGAAACCGCACCGACAATCCGTGATTGATCAATAGCTGTCGGTTAAATGATTGGCGATATAGTCGAAGTTGATGTCCTGCCCCAAACCGGGGTCGGGCGAGACGTGGACAAAGCCCTGGTTGTCCATCGGGTCGTCGAGTTTGTTGAGCCAGGGTTTGGGTTTTTCGTAGTCGATAAAGGGGTGGAGCAGACCGCGTTCGTAAAATTCCCCTTTGATGCCCATTGCGCAGAGAACATGCAGGTTGCCCGGCCCGCCGCCATGTACCTCCATGCGCATCCCGAACGATTCGGCCAGGTGGGCAATTTTCATCAACGGCGTGATGCCGCCCACATCCCAGACGCCGCCACGGGTTAGATCACAAGCGCCGGCTTTGATCCATTCGGCGCGAGTGAACATTTTGCCCTCAGCCGTTTCCGGGCCGCAGATGGGCAGGCGGGTCTTTTCACAGAGCCAGACGTAGGAAGACATGCTATGTTCATCCATCGGCTCTTCCATCCAGAGATAGTCGAGCGCTTCCAACCCTTTGGCTAAGGACAACGCTTCCTCGCGGCTGTAGTAGTGATAGGGGTCGAGCATGAGCGGCACATCCGGCCCAACCGCTTCACGCACGGCAGCACAGGCTGCCAGGTCATTTTTGACGCTGGGCGCGTTGGGATAGGGCGGCTGCCAGGTGTGCAGCTTATAGGCCGGATAGCCGCGCTCTTTAACGGCCCAGATGGCAAAGTTGGCGTAATCTTCCGGTGTCGCCAAGCCGTTGGGCAAGTCGTCGCCACACATGGTGCTGGCATAGGCCGGCACCTTTTCACGCATGGCCCCCAGCAGGCGATGCACCGGCTGTCCCAGATAGCGCCCGGCCAGATCCCAGAGCGCCATATCGACGGTGGTCAGCACACGATCATGCAAGGTCGCCAGGTTAAGCCGCTGACGCGCCTTGAGTTCCTGCCAATGCTGTTCGCGGAAAAAGGGATCATGGCCGACAAGTACGGGCTTGAGGATACCTTCCAGCACCCCTTTTGTGATGGCCCCAAAGCAGTAGCCCTTGACGCCTTCGTCAGTGTGGATGGTGGTCAGGCTCTGGGTGGCTTCATGCTCTGGGCCGGGGTGTCCGTGACCCTCAGCGTCGCGCACGGTGTTGGAAAGATAGCGGAAGGTCTGGAGAGTGATGTTGGTGATCTTCATGGTGTAGTTCCTGGTGTGTTCCAAAAGTAGATGATTTGTTCAGCGGTAGCAATCCCCACTTGCTGGCAAAGCAGTTGCGCCTCTTGGGTAAAACCGCCCAATGCCAGAAAGGCTGGTAAAATTGTTTGGGTTGGGAAGAGGGTGGCATAGACGGCAAGTTTGTCACGAAAATCCTCAACCGACTTGCGACTGGTCTTTTCCTGGCGTTTGCGTGCTTCCACCAAAATGACATGCGCATCATCGGTCTGCGCCAAAACATCAATTTCAAGCTCTTTGCCATCCGGTCGTTGAAAGACAACCCGTTCACGCACATCAACAACATTCAACTCCTGATCGCCGTGAACACCAGTGAAATAGTCCGCCAGCCGAAAATGTTTGCGTGTGCGAAACTCGGTTGCCAGTTGGCGTTCGGCTAATTGACCGGACAGGTGATTGAGCATCCCCTGCAAACGCCGGTTTGTCTGGCGTAATTCGATAAGTTTTGTGTGAAATTCTTCCTTCAAATCCGGCTCAAAGCCATTGATTTCCTTCTCAAAACGATTGCGCAAAATCAGATTGAGCGTACCATCCTGTAACCCGCGAAAGTCAATATCGGCAACGCCACGAGTCAAGAGATCTGAGCGCACCAGCGTGAGCAACTTGCGCTGAATGTCGTTAACATCCAGGTCAAGGTGGAGGATCTCCTTTAGCTCGCGCGGCGTCCAGTAGCGGTCCGCATGTTTGCTCAGGTAGAGCAACATACTTTTGGCATTGTAATCATTGACGCGTTGTAAGGTCAGGTCGATATATTCACCCCAAGTACGGAACATTTCTGATTCCCGGTCAGAAATCTCATAGGTAACGGTATTGATTACCTCCTCCGCCTTTGTTAAATCGCGTTGAGGGTAAGTGCTTTGAATCACACAGGAGATAAAGAAAGGATCGGCCATACACAGATCATTGATCTGCAAGGCGGTCTCATTGGTAATCGGCTCCTGGTACACTTCGGCATATTTATAAACAGCCGCCAATCCGCCTTCCGGGGTCAAATAAGGATTGAGGAACCAGCGTGTCAACCGTCCGGCTTCCAAGTATTCGTCAATAACACTAAGCAGCCAGCCAATGTATGACCCGGTGACAAGCATCGGGGCGAGTTTGGACTCAGAATAGTAATGAAAACTGCCAGCCATTGTCTCATCACGCTGACTTGTACAAGCTTCATCACGGTAAATGTACTGTGTGATATTCTGAAACTCATCCAGAATCACAATGGCACGCCGATCATAATAATCCGCATAACGGTGGGGTGCAGAGTAAGTACGCTCCCATAAGAGATCATAGCGTTTTGCGGCATTGTCTTCCTGCAAAGCAGCCAGATCCTGCACGAGCAGATCAATCCCTTGACCTTCCGCCGCAACCCGTAACTGTTCCAACGTTAGTGTTTGACTGACCAATTTGGGATCGCGTAGCAAAAAGGCAAGATACTGCGTCGCAAAGCTCTGGAAATATTTGAAGGCAAAGTTCGGATACCAGATTTTGGTTTCGCCCATATCAAAAAAGAAGGGAACGACCAGCCCGTTCTCACTCCACACTTGATTATAGAGACGCTGGACAAAGACAGTCTTCCCGCTTTTACGCCGCGCCAGGATGACGCGCGACTTGGAGAGTTTGCGCGGAATATTGGCGATCCATTTGCCAAAGTTTTGGAACTCCTCTTCACGCCCGACTAATAACTCCGGGATGCCGATCTTTTCCGGCAAGGCATATTGCATGGCTTATACTCCTCTCCGCCTTTTATCTATCCATCTCTCTGATTGTATTTGTTTACGCTGCTTGCTCATCTTCGTCCAGTTCACTGCTCAAGCTCTGCAATGCCTGCCCAATCAGCGCGGCGACCAGGAACCCTTGCTCGGTCTCGGCGGCATCAGCTTCGGTAAAGGCCGATCTTTTTAGATCCAGAAAGGGCAATTGCGTTGAATGGATTTGGCTGGCTTCGGCCACCCGCTCCGCCAGCGTTGCTTCGATCTGTTGCACACGCGCCGGCGTGACGATCGGCTTCAAATAGTCGATTAGCTCAGGAATAAGCGTTTTCATCACATTGCTGTTGTCGCGCTTTTTGCCTTTGCGCGCCTCTGCAATGTCAAAGGCGTTGCGCACGAGTTCGACCGCCGGCGTCATCTCTTCCGGTGTAAACAGATTCAGGGTCAATTCGCCCGTGAAGGTTGCCCGCAGACCATCGTCGTAGATCTGATCAACCTGTTTGTCCATATACTTGCGGAAACCGGGCGAACTTTCCAGCCTTTTTTCCACCTCAGCGCCCCATTCCGAATTAGTAAAGCGTTCCATGAGCGTATCCGATGAGATGGATTGACCCGCTTCGGCCATCTCTTCAATTTCCATGCTGTTGCCCATCAAGGTGAAACCGGCCTCCAGGCTGCGGCTGAGAAAGCTACGGAAAAAGCCAAGGTGCGGCGTCATACTATCAGTGCGGTCCGCTTCGAGGAAAAATTGCACCGCCGCCGCTTCCATCCGCATTTCTTCTTCGTCGGGGGCGCGCAGCCGGTTACGCAACTGGGCTAACCCATCAATCAATTGGCGGCGGAGGGTTGGTGTCAACAGTTGCCGACAGAGCCGGCTGAACAATTCGTCCCGCGCATCGGCTTGCTCATCCGTTTCGATGGGGGTAAGGATGTCTGGGCCGTGACCCATCGCCTCCGCTGTTTGGATCAGTGTGCCGACCGCTTCCATTGGGTCAAGAAAGATCTCATCAAATTCTTCCTCGTCGACCAGATGGCCGGTGTCCGTGGCAAGCTCGATCACGGCCTCGATATCATTATGGCCCGTGTTGGTATTGAGGTAGGCGGCCAGTTCCGGGAAGGGGGAAAGCTTAGGGCTACCAGCAGTCGGTGCAGCAAAGGCCCGACCGGTTCCTTGGCGCTCTTTGCGGGCCGAGCGGCGCTGCTGTTTCTGTTGGCGTTTGCGTTGTTGTTGCGCCGAAGATTTTTTCTTGTTGCGTGCCATGATCGATCCGCTTCCCTCCGATAAAAACAAAATTCGTTGCTCAGTTTATCATGCCATTATGGATTGATTTACGAATGTTGTCAACGCCGTGCGCCAACCGGCAGCGCCAACGATCCGTTGCTTGACAGAAGGCGCGCTGCCCACGTATGATCACCACTATTGATGAATCTGTCTATACCCAATCGATTGGAGCCTGCCATGAAAATCTCTGCGTTCCCCAAATGTTATATGGATGACATCTGTGTCCACCACACGATGACGGTCTTTGACTGGATCAACATGGCCCAGGATCTGGGCGCCGAAGGGTTGGAAATGTACGATGGTTTCCTTGCCAGTCTGGACAATGCTTATCTGGACAGTGTCGGCGAAGCAATTGCCAAAGGCGGCCACGCCATGCCCATGCTCTGCTGCTCCCCCGATCTCACCAACCCCGATGCCGATGGGCGCAAACGGGCTATTGAACGGGAAGCGGAGATGATTCGCGTCACCCGCCACCTCGGTGGGCCAAAGGCACGCTGCCGCATCCTCACCGGTCAACGCTATCCGGAAGTGAGCGTTCCCCAAGGGGTGGCCTGGGTGAAAGAAGCGGTTGATCAACTGCTGCCGGTGGCGCGCGAATATGATATTGTCCTGGCCCTGGAAAATCACTACAAGGACGGCTATTGGAAATACCCCGAATTCGCCCAGAAGCAAGAAGTCTTTCTGCAGGTGCTGGCCGCCATCCCCGAACGGGAATACTTTGGCGTCCAGTATGACCCCTCGAATGCCATTGTCGCCGGCGATGATCCGATTGAACTGTTGCGTCTGGTGGCCGACCGGGTGGTGAGTATGCACGCCAGCGACCGCTACCTGGCTGAAGGGGCAACGCTCGATGATCTGCGCCAGACTGACGGTACGCTGGGCTATTCACCCAATCTACGCCACGGCGTCACCGGCAAAGGGCTAAATGACTACGACCAAATTTTTACGATTCTCAAGGCTGCCGGTTACAACGGCTGGGTCAGCATTGAAGATGGCATGAATGGTATGGGTGAGATGAAAGAATCGATCGATTTTCTGAAACGGATGCGCGCGAAATATTACTCATCCTGAAAATTGCATTCCTTACCAATCCGGGTTTATAATCGTAATTGCTTCGCTCGCTAAATTTGCGTGTTCATCCGCCGAAGGCAAACCAAGTCTTTTCACTGTGCAATCCTGGTCCGCCGCGCCCCCCACGCCAGATGAGCCGCTGATTGATAATCTCAATGTTCGTTTGTACCAAAGGAGAATTGCATATGAAGTCGTTCAATCGACGCGAATTTCTCAAGTATACCGCGATGGGCGCCGGTTCGCTGG
>QWII01000127.1 GCA_021405325.1 Caldilinea sp. CFX5
AGCGCCGATTGCCGACCTGGTATTGCATGGCGGGCCGGAGTTGGTGGGCTATCTACTGGCGGCGTCGGGGGCAGGCGCGGTGGTAGGGGTTCTCTTTGTTTCGCCGCTTCTGCAACGTGCGGAACGGGCGGGGATGGCATTGAGCGGGGCGTTACTTTGGTCGGGGCTGTGGCTGGTGCTGACGTCTTTCTTCACTTGGGCGCCCTTGACCATTTTGGGCATCTTCTTTTGCAGCGTCAATATTCCGGTTGTCCTGGCCGGCGTCGGTGGGTTAGTGCAAATGCTGGCGCCCACTGATATGCGGGCGCGGCTGCTCAGTGTCTCCTCAATGCTTTCCACCGGCATCCAGCCCATTGGCGCGCTCTTGGTTGGCTGGCTGGGCCGTGTGCTGGGGCCGATGGCTACGGTACGGGTCAATGGGCTGTTGATGACGGTGATTGCGTTATCGCTGTTGCTGTTGCATCGCGAATTTCGTAACTGGCGGGTGACGCGTACAACAACACCGTAGCGGCCAGCTCAGATCAACCAATAGCCCTCATGTTTCAGCAACCACTCTTTGCGCCATAAGCCGCCGCCATAGCCGATCAGGGCGCCGTTGCTGCCGATAATACGATGGCAGGGAGCAATAATGGAAATGGGGTTCTGTCCATTCGCCGCGCCCACCGCACGCACGGCTTTGGGGTTGCCCAGGGCATTGGCAATCGCCTGATAGGGAATCGTTTGCCCATAAGGCACCGTGAGCAACTGTTGCCAGACGCGTTGTTGAAACGCCGTGCCCACAAAGTGGAGCGGTAGGGTAAAGACAGTGCGTGTGCCGGCGAAGTAGTCGGCGATCTGTTCAACCACGGTCGTGAGCAAGGGCGATGAGCTGTCCGGGTGGCGCGGCATCTCGACAAAGTAGAGCGAGACTAGTGCGTCCGGCGTCACCCCCACTTCGATCAAGCCGATGGGCGATTGGTAATAGGCGTAGGCAAGCGGCGGCATCGCTGGTTGCTTTCTCATTGGCTTTTGCTCCATCTTGTTGGTTAACCGTAAGCAAATTGCTGCCATAGTTGTCCTATGGTATTCTATCATCCGCCTACCGTGTGTTGAAATCATTCACACAACAAATGGGGCAAATTCATAGATAAACCAAATGAAAGGCGCCTATTCCGTAGGGGCGTCCCTTGCGGGCGCCTGCAAGGGACGCCCCTACGGAATAGGCGGAGTCTATCCGGTTTCTCTATCAGCTTTTCTCTGTGTTATTGATTGGATTGCCGGCGCAGACCGGCAATAGCTCATCAGGAGAATGTTCTGTTATGCAACAAAAATTGATCAGCTTTGTTATCCTGGTTCTTTGCGCTCTCCTTTGGTTCACCTGGGTGCAAGACCAGGCAAACCCATCCATGGCCTGGGCGGCCCCGAACTTGCAACAGCCGGATGGCCCTGACGCACCGTCCATTGTCGGTGGTGTTGAAGCGCAACCCGGCGCCTGGCCCTGGGCCGCAGCACTCGTCTCGGCTGGAGATCCGGACGCTTTCAATGGACAGTTTTGTGGCGGCGCTTTGATCGACCCCGTTTGGGTTCTGTCGGCGGCCCATTGCACCTTTGACAGTAATGACTCGTTGCTCCAGCCGGCCCAAGTCAATGTGGTGATTGGTCGTCATCGTCTGTCAACCAACACAGGACAAAGAATCCCGGTGGTGAAAATTGTCCGCCACCCTGACTATCAACATGGCGCAAACTATGATAACGATGTCGCTCTTTTCCAATTGGCTTCACCGGCGGCAGCCACCCCCATCAAGTTTATCGATGCGCAAATGACCGCGTTCGATGCCCCCAATCGCCCGGTGACGGTCATCGGTTGGGGACTGATCGCCAGCGGCGGCGCCGCTAGTGATGTGCTGCGACAAGTCGAAATCCCGCTGGTCGATCTGACCACCTGTCGCCTCTCCTACGGTGTCTTTGACGGTGATGTTACGGATAATATGTTGTGCGCCGGTCTAAAAGCCGGCGGCAAGGATTCCTGTCAGGGCGATAGCGGCGGGCCGCTCATGACCTTTGACACTGGCAGTAATAGCTGGAAGCAAGTGGGAATTGTCAGTTGGGGTGAAGGTTGCGCAGCGCCCAATTACTATGGCGTCTACACCAAAATCGCCCGCTATGCCGACTGGGTGGCGCAACAGATTCCCCAACTAGCCACGCCCACCCCCACGCCAACCAACACCTCAACCCCGACCGCCACCCCGACGCCAACCGTCACCGGCACCCGCCCGGCGACCGCGACGCCCACCACGACCGCCACCCCGACCGCCACCCCAACCCGTCCGCCGGGCGCCATGTTTATGCCCATTGTTGCTAACCAAGTTTTCTTGAGCTTGGGCAATAGCAATTTCGAGGCGGGCGCTACAAGCTGGAAAGAGTTCTCACTGCGCAATGCTAAGTTGGTCGTCAAAGCTGAGACGGCCAAAATCGCCGCCCACAGTGGTCTCTGGATTAGTTATCTGGCCGGCTTAAATAGGGAAGTTTCCTTTGTCAATCAGAAGATCACCTTGCCGCGGCAGCAGGCCGGGTTGCAATTCTGGTACTGGATCTCGTCAAATGATGATTGCGGTTTTGATTTTGGTGGCATCCTGGTCAACAGCGTGGTCGTGGACAAATTTGACCTTTGCACCACTACAGCAACCAAGGGCTGGAAGTTGCGTACTGTCAATCTCAACACCTATGCCGGTCAAACCGTTGAATTACAAATCCGTGCCGAGACCGATTCCTTTGGCCCCAGCATCTTGCTGATTGATGACGTTGCTCTCAGCGGAACCTTCCAGGCTGCCGAACTCGCCCCCCCTGTTGATCTCCCCGTCGAACCACTGGTCAAAGGCGATGACAGCGTCCAATCTGCTGAGCAGTCTCCGGAACCGGATGGAATTCGGCTCTGGACACCGGCGGAACGGTAAGGCACGAGACACGAGACACGAGACACGAGACACGAGACACGAGACACGAGACACGAGACACGAGACACGAGACATAATCGTCGATTTCTCTGTCTCCTTGTCTCCTTGTCTCCTTGTCTCCTTGTCTCCTTGTCTCCTTGTCTCCTTGTCTCGTGTCTCCTTGTCTCCTACGGCTGAACGGCCAGGGGCAAATAGGCGCGCTGGGCAGGTTGGTAAGCGGGCGGGTTGTCGACGAGCGTGACCAGGCGGGTGAAGGCGCCGAGGACATCGAAGGTGCTGAAACGGCAGTGACCATAAGCCGGGACGGTGATCACTTCATGGAGGGCGATATTGTCGGCGGCGATGGTCTTGCCGCGATAGAGCGTGACCTGCCAGGAGGGGACAATCGGATCCCCAGTGGTGTGCAGGGTGATCAGCGGTTTGGTCAGATGCCCGCTGGTTTCGTACTGGGCGAGCGCGGTCAGCGCAGCCTGGTCGGCGCTGAAACGGGCGACTTGTTGGTTGAGTTGCGCTAGGTCGAGCGACGGATTGACCAGCCCCTGCCCATAGCGTCGTGTCTGGTTGTCAAAGGGCCGACCGCCTAGCTTCGTTGTGGCGTCATTGGTGGCAAAGACGTTGTACCAGAGCAGGTCAGCAATGCTCTGTTCTTTGGTTGCACTATTGTTGCTGTCAAAGGGCGTCTGGCTAATGGTCAACAGTTGTGAAATGGCGGTGGTATTGGTAATCGCTGTCAGCGCCGGTTTGACGGTATTCGTATAGTAACTAGTCTCCCAAGTGGTCAACAGATCTGCCGGGATCGCAATGGGGGTGGGCGGCATGACACCGGGGAGGAAATGATCAAAGAGGACGCGAAAATCGCCAAAGTAGTTGACTTGGTCGCGGAAGCTGCCATACGGCCCACACATCGCCAACCCGCCATCAAATAACTCCGGGTGGCGTTCGAGGGCGAGGGCGGTAATCGCGCCGCCTTCCGAAACCCCAACCAACATCACTTTCGCCGGCGTACCTTTGCGGGCTTTGAAAATCGCGACGACATCCACCAAATCGGCGATGCCTTCCTGGATCGCCAGCCCATTGGTGCTGTAACCGCTGGTGGCAAAGGCATAGCCTTGATTGGTCACTAGCTGGTCAACGCTAAAGTCACTGCCGGGTAGACGCATCTGATCTTCGGGAATGCCGACGGGGCGGGTGGGGGAGACGTAGCCGTGAGCATAGACAATCAGGCGATTGTTCCATTGCGTCGGCATACAGATGCGGTAGGTAGCGCCGCTGCTTTGCAAGCCATCTTCACAGGTCAGCGGGGCGGTGGCTTGGAGTGGTTGCGGGAGAAAAAGACAAGAACAGAGGAGTAGAGCCAACCAGCGCGCCCCTAGCATAATGCGCCTCTTTGTATACCGACGAGCGCCGGGAAGTAACACTGTATACAAGAAGAATGGGTTACTTCCCGTGCTGCTCGTGAGTATATATTGTTGTTTTCCCGGCATAGTTAATAAGATGCCTCGTTGCGTTGCAACTCGCGAATGGTTTTGTTGTAGAGGCTGCGAAAGATCATGGGGGCGCCGGCCACCACAAAGGCGGTTGCCAGTTTATACCAATACTCTTTGGGAATGATCAGGCGCAAGACGCTTAGCACGATGCCGGTGCCAATGCAAACCGTGGCCCAGGTATACTGGTCGGTAAACTTTTTGCCCATTGTTGTATTCAGGCCGATTGCGTACAAAGACGAAATCAGCCCGATAATGGTATATGATTCCAAACTACGCATCGATAAATCCTTTGAGTTGTTTAGGATTGGGTCAGTCGGATTAACGAAGATTGACCTACTCAGTATACGTAATTTGGCGTAAAATCCATAATTTTTTGTCGTGTTGATTGCAATCTTCTCTTTCATCTCTCGTCACCTTGGCGGTATCATTGGTTGGTTCGGCGGTTGGTTGGTGCGGTGGTTTCGACAAGCTCAACCACCGTACCAACCAACTTCTACCACTGGGTTGAACTGATACCTACAGTAACGTCAAACGGTGAAAATTGTTTCCCGAAAATAGGTGGTGTACTCTGGAAGAATTACAAGCGCTAATGAAGGGGTAATGAACGTGTTCGATCCATTGCAACCATTGCTTGCCCGCAAACCTGTGGTGATTCTAGATGGCGCCCTGGCAACTGAATTGGAGCGACGTGGCGCTGATCTAAAAGATCCCCTCTGGTCGGCCAAGATTTTGCTGGAAGAACCGGCGTTAATCCGCCGGCTTCACTACGATTACTTTGTTGCCGGCGCCGATGTCGCCATCACGGCCAGCTATCAGGCCACTTTTCCCGGCCTGGCGGCGCGTGGCTTGGATGCCGAGCAGAGCGCCGCGCTCATGCGTTTGAGTGTCCGGCTTGCCACCGAGGCGCGCGACGACTATCGCACCCACCATGCCGACGACCCGGCGGCGCAGCGCCCTTTGCTGGTTGCCGCCTCGGTTGGTCCCTATGGCGCGTATCTGCATGATGGTTCGGAATATCGCGGCGATTATGGCTTGACGGTGGCGGAATTGATGGACTGGCATCGCCCACGGCTGGCTGTGTTGGCAACCAGCGGCGCTGATCTGCTGGCTTGTGAGACCATTCCCAGCCTAGCCGAGGGTGAAGCCTTGGTGCGGCTATTGGCGGAATTTCCGGATACCGCCGCCTGGCTCAGTTTCAGTTGTGCGGATGGCGAACATGTTTGTCATGGTGAACGCTTTGCCGATTGTGTGGCCCTGGCCGCCGTCAGTCCCCAGATTGTCGCGATTGGCGTCAACTGCACACCGCCGCGTTATATCGAACCGCTCCTGCAACAGGCCGCGACCGTCACCCAAAAACCGCTGCTCACCTATCCCAACAGCGGCGAGCGTTGGGACGCTGCCGCCCAGTGCTGGCTCCCCGGCAGCGGCGTGGCCGACTTTGCCGCCGCCGCGGTGCGCTGGTACAGCGCCGGCGCCCGTATCATCGGCGGCTGTTGCCGCACCACCCCGGCGGATATTGCGGCCCTGTCTCGCCTCACCCCTTCACCGCTCCCGCCGTAAGGCCCTCGACCAGCCGCTGTTGGAAGAGCAGCACCAGCACCACCAGGGGGACGGTGACGACGACGGCGGCGGCCATAATGTCACCCCACGGAATCTGAAACTCCTGCTCGCCGGCGAAGAGGGCAATGGCCGGTGGAACGGTGCGCGCATTGGGGGTGAGCGTGAAGGTCAGCGCATAGAGAAATTCATTCCAGGCTGAGATAAAGGTCAACAATCCGGTTGTCACCAGACCGGGGGCGGTTAAAGGGAGGAGGATCAAATAAAACGTCTGGAAGGTGGTGGCGCCATCGACATAGGCCGCCTGCTCTAACTCCGCCGGCAGGCTCTTGAAGAAATTGCTCAACACCCAAACCGTAAAGGGCAGTGAAAAGGTCATATAGGTCATGATCAGCGCCCACGGCGTGTTGTAGATGCCCAAACTGCGCACCATCGTAAAGAGCGCGCCCAGAATGGCAATGGCCGGAAACATGGTCATTGAGAGGATCAGGTAGAGCATGGCGTTGCGCCCGCGGAAACGAAGCCGCCCCAGGGCATAGGCGCCAAAGGAGCCAATCAGCAGTGAGAGCAGCACCGTTGACCCGGCCACCAGGACGGAATTGCCTAGCGCCCGCATAAAATCCGGGTTGTTGAAGACCGTGCGGTAGGAAGCGAGGGTGGGGGTTGCCGGGAAGTAGCGCACCGGTGTGGTGAACAGTTGATTGGGCGGCGTGATCGAAGAGACAACCGCCCAATAAAAGGGAAAGAGCGTATAGAAGATGATCAAGAGAATAATCCCCCAAAAGAGGATGTCGCGCACAAGTTTCACCACGGATCGGCCGGCCATTACGTTTTCTCCTCACGAAAGATTAAAGTAACATACAAGATCACAAAAATGCCGATGACCAGGAAGATCGCCACACTGATGGTAGAGCCATAGCCCATCCGCTGAAACTGGATCAGATGGCGCTGATTGTAGGTCGCCATGCTCTCCGTCCCAAAAGCGCCGCTGGTCATAATCCAGACCAGATCAAAGACCCGCAGCGCATCGAGGGTGCGGAAGATTAGGGCGACGACAATCGCCGGCCGTAGCATGGGTAGCGTAATGGTCCAAAATTGTCGCCAGCGATTCGCCCCGTCCACTGCCGCCGCTTCATAGATGTCGCCGGGAATCAATTGCAACCCGGCCAGGAGCAGCAGCGCCATAAAGGGGGTCGTCTTCCAGATATCGACCGCCACCAAGGCCCAAAGCGCTGTATCGGCACGGGCTATCCAGGCGATCTTCTGAGGCAAGAGGGGAATGATCCGAGTGAAGAAATCGTTGATCACGCCGAAGACATCGTTGTACATCCAGTTCCACATCTGCGAAGAGATGGCCGTGGGAATGGCCCACGGCACCAGCATCGCCGTGCGCATGAGACCGCGACCGGGAAATTTGCTGTTGACCACCAGCGCAATCAGCAACCCCAGCACCAACTCAAAGGCGACCGAGACCACCGTAAAGCGCACCGTATTCCAGACGGCCTCCCACCAGTTGCTGTCACCCAGCAGGCGGCTATAGTTGGCCAGACCCACAAATTCCCAGGCACGCGCGCTACCCAACCGGGCGTCAAAGAAGGTAACGTAAATCGTCCCGGCAAGGGGATAAAATGCCACGCCGATGACCACAATGAGAGTCGGCAACAAAAAGAGCCAGGCCAACCGTTCTTGCCGTTTCGCCTGTGCGCTCAGGCCGCTGCGGCGGGGGATTGCCCTTCGCGTCGTCGCTCTTGCCATATCTGTTGTCGCCAAAGCCAAGCTCCTTCCTGGCATGAATGGTTGAACGAGGATTGTAGGTGCGGTTACATGAATGTTGCGAAAATAACCCGGTAATTATCTCGTAGGGGCGTACCCTTGCGGTCGCCCCATGCTCGCCGGCGAGCATAGGGCGACCGCAAGGGTCGGTGGCCTTCTAGGCGCCTACAGGGATTACCGAAACAATTTCCTAACGCTCATCAAACCGCACTGGGTGATTAAGTATTCGTGCTCAGACCAATCACCTAATCACCTACTACTCTTTGCTACTGCAACAGCGACTGCAACTGTTCTTCAATCGCCTGTACGGCTTCCTGGCCGGTCTGCTGGCCGGTGAGAACCCGGTTGACTTCGGTGAAGTAAATCGTGGATACTTCGTTGTACTGTTCAGCCGTCACGGTGCTGGGGCGGGCCACGGCGCCACCGGAGAAGACTTCAAAGAGCTGCCCAAAGAAGGCGTTGGCGGCCAGCACCTCTTCATCCTGATAGAGATCGCCGATGGTCGGCAAGAAGCTGCCCTGGGTGGCGCGAATCTTCTGCGCTTCGCGGCTGGTCATACAGACGGCGAATTTGGCGGCGGAATCGACATCCTCGCTATATTTGCTCACCGCCATCTGCCAACCGCCCAGGGTGTCGGCATTGCGGGCATCAGGGCCTTCCCCTTTGGGCAGGGGGGCAACGGCATACTGGCCGGCAATCACGCTGCCTTCTTCATTGCCCAGGCTATAGGCATAAGGCCAGTTGCGCATAAAGGCGGCGTTACCGGCCTGCCAAACATTGCGCGCCTCCTCTTCCTTATAGCTGGTCACACCCTCCGGACTAATGGTGCCGACCCAACCGGCCGCCATATCAAAGGCGCTCGCCGCCTGGGCATTGTTGATGCTGATCGTGCCATCGGGTTCGACAATCTGCCCGCCGCCCCAACTGACTTGCCACTCCAGCGCATCACAGGTTAAGCCTTCATAGGCGGCGCCTTGCCAGACAAAGCCCCAAAAGTCGCTCTTGCCCTCGCCCCGTTCGCCTTCCTGGATCGTTGTGGCTCGTTGTTCCAACTCCGCCCAAGTGGCCGGGGCGCCTTCAAAGCCATACTTTTCCATTAAGTCGGTGCGGTAGTAGAGTAGACCGGCATCAGTGAACCAGGGTAGACCCACCAGGGCGCCATCGACGGTGTTGTTTTCCACAATCCGTTGGAAGTGCGCCGCCAGTTGATCCTCTGGAATATAGGGCTTGAGATCGACCAGATGTTCGGCCAGGATGCCAGGCCAGATCACATCGATCTGCATCACGTCAATATCGCCCGACTGGGCGCCGAAAAATTGCAAATATTGCGCCAGCCGATCGGTAGCGCTCTCAGGACCATTCAACACTTGCACTTGGACGCCCGTTTGCTCCGTGCAATAATCAATGGCCGCTTGATCGGCTTCCCGGATGACAGCGCCAAGTACGGCCGTAATCGCGCCGGGAGCTGCTGCTTGTCCGCCTGTTCCTCCCGTGTCGCCGGCGGCTGGGGTATTGTTTTGGCCGGTCGGCGCGCCGGTTTGCGCGCCGGCGCAGGCGCTCGCCAGCAGGGTGACGATCAGCGCAAGAGCGAGTAAACCAACTTTGTTTCGCTTCATAGTTTCTCCTTTGAACGTATGGATGAAAAAATCGTCGATATGGATTGTTGATTGGGCGCGGACGCTAAGCAGCCGTGACGGCGATGAGCGCCACAACGGCTGTTGCACAGATACAAGTTTACTCTAGCCGGGTTAAGCCAAAAGTGGCTGTGTACGGGTACAGAGAAAAGATACAACCGAAGCTATAGAGCAATGATTTGGGTAGATTAGCGCCGGAAAGCAAAAGGATTCGCAAATTTATCTTTCGGCAATTTGCCCCTCTTTTTGCTTTCCGGCGCTATGCTTTATTTGTTAGGAATTACTTTACAGACCTTACGGGCGCGGTCGCAGCAGCAGCGCCAGCAGCGGCGCAATAAGGAACATCGTCACGCCGGCTTGAATCCCCCACCGTTCGGCCACCAACCCGATCAGTAGCGGCGCTGTGATTTCAATCGGCGCAAAGAGCGCTTGCAGCGCACCAACTGTACCCGCACGACCAGGCAGCGCGGCAAGTGCTTGCGCCTGCGCAATCGTGTACCAGGGCAAGGCGCCCAACCCAACCAGAAAGAGCGCAAACAAGGCCACCCAGGACGCCGTTGCCGTCGCAAACGTAACCAGCCCACTCAAGGCGAGCAGCGCGGCCACGCCCAGGAGCTGGCTGGGCGCGTGCAGCTTTCTGCCCCGTTCCAACCAGGCGAGGCTGAGTAACCCACCCACCGTCGGCGCCAGGAGAGTCAGACTGATCATCTGTGGCGCTACGCCGATCTGATCGGTCAGAAAAAGAGCGGCAAAGCCCAGAAACATTTCATCTAATAAGGCGGGAAGGGCTGCCAGCAGCAGCCAGCACAGCAAACGGGGCGTCTGGAAACCCTCACGCAGGTTGGTGCGAATCGTTTGCCACATTGGCAGTTCCTCCTCAGCATCCGTTACTGCTTTGGTCTGGAGCGCCGTGAAGCGTTGCGCGCTGAGAAAGAGCGCCACCGTCAACCAGATGAGGGCGCCGCACCCCATCAGCAGCCGCCAACTGCCTTGGAGCGCCACTGTTCCCGCCACCAGGAGCGGCCCCAACAGGTCGCCAATGGTCGCCAGGAAGACCCAACGTGTCGTGGTCGCCATCGCTGCCGCTGGCACCTGATCAATCAGAATGGCGCCGCCGAGACCAAGGACGGCGCCGTTGGTGGCGCCCATGATGACAAAAGCGAGCAACAACCAGCCGAAGGTCGGGCTGCTGCTCGCCAGCGCAAACCCTAGCGCCAGACCGAGCAGCCCGCCCATCACCAGGCGTGGCTTTGACCAGTGATCGCTGGTGGCATTGAGCGCCGGATTGACCACCAGACCGGTCAAGTCGGCGATGGTGAAGATCAGGCCAACTTGGGCATAGCTAAAGTGCAACTCCTCACGCGCCAGCGGCAGCGTCAGGACGGGAATTCCCCCTACCAATTCATCGACTAAGGGTAGACAAAAGAGCGTGGCGCGTAGCAGCGACGGCGTAGCCCATGTGCGGCGCCATTGTTGGATGAGTGACATGCGTGTTCCTTTCTGCAATCGTTGTCATGAACCGTTGGTCATTGGTTGCCATGCGTTATCATTGCCGGAAAGGAAGGTGGTGGACGCGCTAAAAGGCCAAGGGGCCAGTCATACCAAACTGAACAGACCTTAGCGCAAGGGGTAAATCGGTTGGCACATCTCAGGCTGACGGTTCAACGTCAGTAGAAGGTGTTCGCGATGCGGTGCATAAAGCCTCGGTGACAAGCTCCAACACAAACAGGCGGCGAGGCCGGAAAGTCGTCTCGCCTGCCTAGTAGTATAAGTACTTTACCAATGGTTGTCAATACCTTTTTCCCTAAACGCAGACATCCCTAGGGGACGGTGGCGACGACGCTTGGCGTCATCGGTAAAATACGGTACAATTGCGCCAGCGTAAACTCTTTTTCACCACTCTTCAACGAGAGCGAGGAACTATGCTTCACCAGGAACAACGTCAACGCACGCGTGACCTGCTCAACGCCAAAGGTATCCGCCGTGCGCTCTTTGCTAGCGTCAATAGTGTCAAGTGGCTCACTGGTTTTGCGCCGCCTGTGCAGTTGGGATCAAACTTTTTCATTGGCGCGCCGCCGTTTGTCTGGTATGAAGACGGGCATTATACCCTGGTTGCAGTTGACGGGCAGGCCGGCGGTGCAGCCCATTTGGTCGGCGCGACCGATTGTGATCTATTGACCTACATGGGCTACACCATCCACCAGCCGATTGTCGGCGGCGAACGGTTGAGTGAAGCCTTTGCGCCGCTCCTGCGGCGGAGCCAGGCGCAAGGGCCGGTCGGCGTCGAGTCGCAAGATACAACCCTGCTACTCCAACAACTGCTCGACGACAACCTGCCCACCCGCGCCCCGTTGACGGCGATTGATGGCTGGTTGGTCCCCCTGCGTATGGTAAAGACCGCTGATGAAATTCGCAAATTGCGTGAAAATTTCGCCCTGACTGATGTCGGTCATGCTGCCGCGCGGAAGGCGGTACAGGCCGGCAAACGGGAGATCGATGTCTGGACCGAAATCCACGCCGCCATTCAGCAAAAGGTCGGCGGGCGCATGCCGCTGGGCAATGATTGTGTGGTCGGCTACCGGGAGAATAACATTGGCGGCTGGCCGGAAGCGCTTGAAATCCGGGAACATGACAATGTGATCGTTGATCTCAGCACCCTGGCCTACGGCTATTGGAGCGACAGTTGCATGACCTACTACGCCGGCGAACCAACTGCCGAGCAGATCAAGCTGCACAAAACCTGCGCTGAGGCGTTGCAATTTGGCATCTCCCTGGTGCGACCGGGGGTGCTGGCGAAAGACATTGACCAGCAAATTCGCCAATTTATGCAAAAAGCCGGCTACCCGCCCTATCCGCACCACACCGGTCACGGTGTCGGCGTCACCGGCCACGAAGAGCCGCGCATTGTCCCCTACAACGCGATGCGGCTGGCAGCCGGCATGGTCATCATGCTGGAACCGGGCGCCTACTTCCCTGGGCGCTTTGGCGCCCGCCTGGAAGATGGCATGTTGATCACCGCCACCGGCGCCGAGGTGCTGACCACCCACGATAAGAGTCTGCCATAACGCCATCTCCTTGCATCTTCCTCGATTTTGCTTTATAGTAGGGTGGATTGGCTGTTAGTTACCTGATAGCCAATCCTTTCCAAATTAAACATAAATTCAAACCATTTCATACCTGATAGGATTTCTGCCATGCGCGAAAATCGTTCGACCCTGGAAATGTTAGGGGCCTTGCTTGGTCTTGTGATTTTGATCGCGGTACTCTATGTCGCGGTTGGTTATTTCCGGCAAGGCGCGACGGAATATGAAGAAGAAGCACGGGTGGCCGGCCGCCCGGTAACGCTGAGTGAGAGCTTAACCGGCATCACCGCGACGACCGGTCTTACGGAAACCGCCGTCGTCACCAGCGCGGCCGTCGTTACCGGCGCGGCGGCCACTACGGCCACGGCCCCAGTAACCGGCGCCACTGCCATCACTGAAAGTGCGACCACCACCGAAACCGCTGTTGTGACGGAAACAGCAACGGTAACAGCGACGACGGCTGTCACTACCACTGCTCCTGTCACTGCCACTGCTCCTGTCACTGCCGGCGCAGCGCTGACCGCAACAGAGGTTGTCACTGCTGCCACCGCCGTCACCGAGAGCGCGGCTGTCACAACGACCCCGGCTGTCACCACCACCACGGTCGCCACTGCCACCAATGCTGTCACCACCACAGCGACGACGACTGCCACCAGTGACGCGGCGACGGTGGCGGCGCCTGACCCGTCTGTCGTTGAACCGATTGTCACCAAAGGCACCTGTTTTGCCTGTCATGTCATTCCCGGCGTTGCCACCGCCGTCGGCCAGGTTGGCCCGGATCTGAGCAACATCGGCGTGGACGGCGCCACCCGCATTCCCGGGTACACTGCCGAACAGTACATCCGTGAATCGTTGCTCGATCCCAACGCTTTCATCGCCCCCGAATGTCCAACCGGCCCTTGTCTACCCAATCTGATGGTGCAAAACCTGGGTGACACCCTGACCGCCGCAGAAATTGACACCCTCGTAGCCTACCTGGCCTCGCTCGGTACAGCTACGCAATAGCAGCGGCCCTACCCCCCAAAGATACATCCTCCCCTGAGCGTGATTCAGGGGAGGAGCCGCCGCTGTCTTCCTAGCCACCTGACCAGGAACAACCCCCCCTACCCTTCCAGGCCATATCCTCCCCTTCTGCTGGAAGGCAAAATCTTGCTTTGTGGCTAAGATGAGAGCCATTCAACGCGTTTGCTCCCGCGTCTGGGCGCGACAGGCGCCTCTGGCTGACCGGATCGGCAGCACCCTTGTAAGGAAAATTGTAAGGAAAGTGGCTGGTAAGGTTTGTCACCAACGAAAGTAGACTCTATGCGGATTGCTGCACCTGCACCGGTGCGTTGGGGGCTATTGCCCCGCGTGTCAAAGTCAATGGTTTGGTCTGTACTATTGGCGCTGCTCTTCCTCGCCATGCTGGCCTTTGCCATCTTCAAACCGATTCTGGTGCTGCCGCGCATGGCCCTGGCGCCGGGCTTTCTCTTGACCGATCAAGCCGGCGCCCGGCTGACCAATGAAGATTTGCGCGGGCGCATTGTGCTATACAACTTCACCTATACCCATTGTGCCGCCCCTTGCCCGGAGACAGGCGCCGTGATGAACGCGGTGCAAGCGCAATTACCCAACATGGCGACACAGGGGCTGCCGGTGACGCTCGTTACGCTTTCCTTTGACCCCGACCGCGATAGCGCCGCCCAACTGCGGCGCTATGCCGAACGGTTTGGCGCCGATCCTGCCCTCTGGCGCTTGGCAACCGGTGAGGCCATGCCGCTCAAATATATTATCGGCGGCGGTTTTGGCGTCTACTACCAGGCCAACAGCGCCCCGGAGGCCAAAGGCGCTTTTACCTTTGATCCCACCTTTGTGTTGGTGGATGGCGCCGGCATTGTGCGGGCCAAATACCGCACCGCCACGCCCGACCTGGCGATTCTCCAGCGGGATATTGAGTTGGTGGCCAAAGAAGCGGCAGCGAGTACCGGCGCCGGTCGGTTGGTTTATGAAGCGGCCCACCTTTTTGTTTGTTATCCGAAGTAACGGGCTGGTTGAGTGGTTAGGTAGTTGGTTGAATTGTAGAAAGTTATGAATAAGTTGACATCGCCGGCAGGCGTAACAGTTGGTGACACCGAAGATGGAGCGCCTGTCCGCCCGCCGTTTCTGCTCAGACGTTACCTTTTGTTTGCGGTGGCTGTTTTTGCGCTGTTGCTGTTGATTAACCAAGCGGTGCAGTGGTTACAACCCCATACCTTTAACGGCACCCTATTGCAGGCCGCGGCGCCGCTGGCTGATTTTCAGTTGGCAACCACCACCGGCAAGCCCATGCGCCTGAGCGATTTTCGCGGCAAATATCTGCTGCTCTACTTTGGTTACACCTATTGCCCGGACGCTTGTCCGCTCACCCTGGCTAACCTGGCCGATATGATGAAGCGCCTAGGGCCGGCGGCGGACCAAGTACAGGTCATTCTCGTCTCTCTGGACCCCGAACGGGATACGGTAGAACAACTGGCTTCCTACTTGCCCCACTTTCACCCGACCTTCCTGGGCATGACCGGGGCGCGTGAGGAGATTCTCAAGGTAGCCACCCAATTTGGCATTTTTTACGAAAAACGGGGGGAGACAGCCGGCTATACCATTGATCATACCAGCACCGTCATTGTCGTTGACCCGGAGGGCCGCCCGCAAGTGATCTTTCCCTATGGCGCCACCGGTGAGCAGATGGCGGACGACCTACGCTATCTACTGCGGTAATCATGCTCAATCACCCAATCACCAATGCGGCGGTGATTGGGTGATTGGGTGATTCATATTGACTAAATGTAACTACTAACCCGCTGACCGCTCCTAGTCGCGCCTAAAAGGCAACCGGTGATCGGCTAGGAGCGGCTAAGAGCGGGCTTGGTAGTTACGACTAGACGATCGACCTGACCTGTTTTCTTTTTGTTGGAGAGGAGTTTTCTGTGAAAGAATATAAAGCCCCACAAGGCACCTTAGCGCTCATGGCGCTCTTTGTCTTGCTCATCCTGGCCTTTTGGGCCAATGCCTACTTTATCGTACTCTCTAGAGGAGTGACCCAATGAGCACCCATGAACCGAGTGTTGCTGAACAAAGTCATTTGCCGGACATCCACATTGATCGGTATGAAGGTTTGTGGATTCGCATCAGCTTACTAACTGTTGTGGTCTTTATCATTGCGGTGGCGATTTCCAGCTTTGCCTGGGGAATTCAACTGCCTGGCGCCTACCAGCGCATTGACCCAAAGACGCTCAACGATCCCTCTAGCCCTTTTGCCAATCCTGGTTTGCGGGAACTGGCGCCGGGCAAATACGAAGCGTACATGACCGCTCAGGTTTGGACCTTCACCCCGGCTGAAATCCGCCTGCCGGTCGGTTCGGAAGTGACCTTTTATGTCACCGCCCGTGATGTCCAACATGGCTTCAAGATTGCCGAAACCAATATCAACATGATGGTGTTGCCCGGTCAAGTCTCAACCTTGAAGGCCGTCTTTGAAAAACCAGGCACCTATAACCTGATCTGCCATGAATATTGTGGCGCCGGCGGGCCGACCATTGGCCATCACACCATGTACGCCCAAATCATTGTTGAAGGCGGCGAAGAAGCGACCGCAGCTAAGTAAAGATTTAAATTCGAGGAGAAAGCTATGTCAGTGCAAGCAATGCCCGCCGGCGGCATGGTAACGGCGGCGCCAACACCGGTTCCCTTAACTGAGAAAGATTTGAAGGTTGTCGATAACTTGACCGGCTGGAATGTCGGCATCGGGATCGGCGCCCTGACCTTGGGGTTATTCCTGGGCGTCTTACAAGGGTTGGAACATGCCGGTTTTGATTTTTACGCGCAGATTCAACCTGTGATCAAGAGTTACTATCACGGGCTATCCATCCATGGCGTCCTCAACGCGTTGGTCTGGACCACCTTCTTTATTTGCGGCTTTTTCACCTTTGCCACCGTGCGCAGCTTGAATCGCCCGTTGCGCTACCCGTTGGTTAATCGGGTCGCCTTGTGGCTCATGACCATTGGTTTGCTGATTGCGGCCTACCCGCTGCTCTCCAACATGGCCACTGTCCTCTATACTTTCTACCCGCCGCTGATGGCGCACTGGACTTACTACTTGGGGTTGACGCTAATTGTCGTCGGTTCTTGGACGGTAGGCTGGGGTCTCTACTTTACCTACTGGGCCTGGCGCCGGGAAAATCCGGGCGTGCGCACCCCCTTTATTGCTCTGGCGGCGCTGATTACGATGGTGCTCTGGCAGCTTTGCACCCTGGGCGTGGCTGCCGAAATTCTGGGCATGCTCCTGCCCTGGTCGCTCGGCTGGATCGACGGCGTTGACCCGCTCTTGGGCCGCACCCTCTTCTGGTTCTTTGGTCATCCGCTGGTCTACTTCTGGCTCCTGCCCGCCTATGTTTCCTGGTATGGCATGTTGCCGGCGCAGACCAATGGCAAGATGTTCAGCGAACCGCTGGCGCGGCTGGTCTTCTGGCTCTTCCTGCTCTTCTCGACGCCGGTCGGCTTCCACCACCAATACACCGACCCCGGCATTCCGACGGGTTGGAAATTCTTGCACACGCTGTTGACCTACGGCGTCGGCTTCCCCAGCATGTTGACCGCCTTTACGGTTGTCGCTTCGTTGGAACTGGGCGCCCGCGCCCGTGGCGGCAAAGGATTATTCCGCTGGATTCTGAATCTGAATTGGGGCGACGCCTCCTATGCCGCGCAGAACCTGGCGATGATCCTCTTTGTCTTCGGCGGCATCGGCGGTCTGATCAATGCCTCCTATAACCTGAACCTGGCCGTTCACAACACCAGTTGGATCCCCGGTCACTTCCATTTGACCGTCGGTTCGGCTGTCACCTTGACCTTCTTTGGCATCTGCTACTGGTTGATCCCCAAATTGACCGGGCGCAAGCTGCTCTCCAATGGCCTGGCGCTGGCGCAAGCATGGACCTGGTTCTTTGGAATGCTCTTGATGGGCAATGCCTACCACACGTTGGGCCTGGTCTTTAGCGTCCCGCGGCGCACCATGTTGGGCGCCGCTCCCTATGCCAGCGATGCCTGGAATCCGATGTTGATGGAATCGTTGCTGGGCGTTGGGTTGCTCACGATCAGTGCGACGCTCTTCTTCCTGGTCATCTTTGGCACGGCGCTCAATCCTTTCAAGCTGGATAAGCCCATTGAGATGCCGGTGGCCGAGCCGCTGGATCCCAAGCCGGCGCCCGCATGGCTCGACAGTTGGTGGCCGTGGATGAGCGGGGCGATTGCCTTGATCATCCTCTCCTATGGGCCGATGCTTTATCAGTTGATTCGCGATGCTCAGATGATTATCCCTGGGTATCAACTCTGGCCGCAGTAATGGTGAATTTGTTCTGACGTAACTACCAAGCCCGGGAACGCCGCCATCCCTAGCGGCATCTGGTCTCACCTGCCGCCAGGGATGGCGGCGTTCCCGGGCTTAGTAGTTACCATCTGACATAGATAACAAAGGAAGCGGCTTGCGCCATGCGCACGCATGGCGAAAGCCGCTTCCTTTTGTATGAAAGGTGTAACTTATTGATTTATGGACGCTTACGGCAGGATCACCACCGTACCCGCCTCGCGATTGCTCTCGGCGCCGCCGCGGAACAGCAGGAGCAGACCGCTCTCGGTGTTGTTCGTGGTGCGACCGAAGTCTAAGATCCGCATTTTGTCTTTCTGATCAGGGCCGAGGAGAGTGGCGCCGACGCCGCCCTTTTCAAACTCAGCCACATACTGTTCGCCAAACGGCGAGATCGTGATACCATTGATCACATCGCCCAGCCCGCCATAATAGAAGTCGTCGATAAAGGCTGTGACGTCAATCGGCTTCAACTGATCGGCCCGCGTCATCCCGATCTGCTCAGCACAGAGGAGCATGACGGTGTTGGCGCTGTTGGTCTCGTGGTCGGTGTAGAAGAAGGCGTCGGCCTCTGCGGTCGCCAAATTCACCACCCAGGTCAAATTGCGGCCGTCGGTGATATTATTGAGACTGAAATCACGCGTCAGCACCAGATAATCGGCTCTCCCATCCTGGTTGGTGTCCAGGTGCAGGCGATAGCTGGCGGGAGTGATGGCATGGGTCTGCCGTTCCCAAGTGTTTCCGGCAAAGGCCAGCACAAAGGAGGCTGTTTTGTCGTTACAGAAGCCGGCCGGAACAGCAAAGGTGCTGTAGCCCAAATAGCGGAGATCGGGGATGGGGTTATTGTCGCCCGGACCGCCTTGGGGCAGGTTAGAACTGACGCCGATGAGTGAATAACTTTCCACCGTGCTGCTCATCACCCCGCGATTGCGCACCCGAATCTCACTCTTCCGTGGCGTGAGTGAAACGTCACCAGCGCCGCGCGGCAAGATTTGCCAGGCCAGATGGATGTTATTGTCCGCATTTGTGGCATCCACGAACTGGAGATAGCCGTCATACTCATGCAAGGTTAAGAAAAAGGGATTGGCGCCGCGCAAACCGGAATTCATGCTCCACGGGCGCAGCTTCGCGCCATCTACCGTCAGCTTGATTTCAAACTGAGCATCACTGCGGGCCGGCACAAAGAGGCTGCTCGGCGCAGCGACTTCGACGGCGCCATTGACCGCATCATTGTCAAAGCGGAAGGTCGGTTGGATACGATAGCTGATATTTTGGTTCGAGTAATTGCGTACATTGACCAGCCGCTTTAGCGTCAGATCATCGCGCACATCCTGGAAGGTGAAGGAGAGTGAACCGGTCTGCGCATCCACATCCCAGGCGGCGGCCCCCGCCTTCACGGCGCGATCGACGCGCACTTCGCCGCCGCCAATGCGGGTGATCGGCGCCAGGTCGCCGCCAAAGAGGGCCGGCCGATTCATAATGTTGGTTTCTGCCGTATTCATCAAGAGCGCCTTGATCTCCGCTACCGAGCGCGTGGGGAACGCTTGGCGCAGTAACGCCGCCGCACCGGAAACCATGGGCGCGGCCCCCGATGTACCGCCAAAGGCGCCTTCACCGGCGCCACTGCCGGCAATCGCCGAAACCGAAGCGCCCGGCGCGCCGATGTCGGGCTTGATTAAGTTCTGCACGACCGACGGCCCGCGCGAAGATGAGCCGACCATATGCATCACTAATGGCAAGCCCGCAGCCGGATCTATTTTGACTGTGACGCCAGCCGCAAGTCCGCTCTTGAACTTATTCCCGTCACTGAGCGTAATGCTGAACGCTGGCACGGTCGGCTCGCCACCGCCAAAGGCAAAAATATAGGGATCCCCCAGGAAATCCATCGCCAGGATAACCCCAATGGCGCCTGCCGTCGCACCGTTTGAGACTTTGATGCTCGCCGGACAGTCAGTGCCGATACCTTTGTCCAGCATCAGAATCTTACCCACCGCCGAGTCGGGAGGCAAAGGGGAGCAGCCGCGTTTCTCCTCGCCAACCCCATATTGGATCGTCCCTTCGAAGATGCCAGCCAATGGCTCAGACCAGGGTTGGAAGCCGGCCTGATAGACACCGGCAATGGTCGTCGGGGTCAACACGCGCAGAACAGGTAACTTTGCCGAGGGAACACTGGTCTGTGCGACGGCAATGGCTGAAGGCGCCGCGGCAGGAGTGCCATGCACATAGGGTTTGTCACCGCCGTTACCCGCCGCGGCCACCACAATGATCCCATAAGCGCTGGCAAATTCGACCGCGTAGGCGAGATCATCATCCACCGCCGAACCGTAGTCGCTGCCCAGCGACATGTTGATCACATCAACGGCGTCACTGATGTCGTCGTCCCCATTGGGATCGAGGGCATAATCCATGGCCTGGAGCAGCGCCACACCGCTACAGGAAGTGGCAATCGCCGAGCAGACCTTGACGGCATGGAGATCGGCCGCCGGCGCCACGCCGCGCACCCCGGCGATGATGTCGGCGACATGGGTGCCATGACCTCCAAAGTCAATGGGATCGGGGTCAGGTTGTGTTACCGTACTGCTGATCGGCCATCTTTCACCGACAAAATCATACCCGCCGACAACTTTGGCCGTTGGGAAGAGGCCATCAAGGGTGGTATTCAAGGTATCAGTCACCGCTGTGCCATAAGCCGCTTCGTAGGCCGCCAGGGTGCCGGCGCCGCCCAAATTGGCATGGGTGTAATCAATGCCGCTGTCGAGAACGGCAACACTAACCCCTTCACCATCATAGCCCATGGCCTGCACGGCTTTCCCGCCAATGTAGGGGACGGTTTCCGTCAGCGCCAGTGAGTAGTTGACCACCGGACGAATGGATTGTACCGCCGGGTTGGCGGCCAGATTGGCGAGCGCGCCGGCGTCGATCTCCAGCATCACAGCATTGAGCGCTTTTTGCACCTGGCCCAACATTTTGGCGCCGGCATCAAGCTGCAAAGCTACGGCCACCACGGACGCTTGCTGCTGTTGCACAACGGCTAATTGGGCTTGTTGGGCGGCGGCGGAACTGGCTGCCGCGTTGGTCAAAATCTGTTGCACCACCGACAGTGCGCGCAAGCGCACAACCACCTGTTGCCGACCACTGGCGCCCACCAACGGTTGCGCCAGTGTGGCGACAACGGTGGCATTTTGCAGGACAGAAGGGGTCTCTACCTTTAAATCGGCCAGACTGGTGGGCAGCGCCCGTTGTCCCGTTGCGCCCCATTGGCCGGCAACCAGCATTTCACGACCAATCCCGGCTGATTGCAGGCCGCTGTCAACCTCATCATCCGCGTTGGTTTGCTCGTTGTTGATGCCGCCACTGCGGATCAGCGGCAACAGCACCCGGTTGCCGGCATTGTCATCGCCGTTGGGCTGGCTTTGGGCAATGGCAAAAGACGGCATTGACCCTAGGAGCAGACTGACTATGGTCAATAACGACAAGAGTTTTCGCATGACTTTTCTCCTCGTTTTAGCTTGCATTGGATTAGCTTGCATTGGATTGGTTGCATCGGATTGATTGGATTGGATTGATTGCATTGGACGGCGTCGGCCAGTAAGTCGCCATTATTCTGCCGATCGGCTTGGAAAGAGGGGGATACCACTGGTAGAATGCCGCTGTAACACGGGGTAAGAATTTAGGATCAAGCGTGATAGAATTCAGGCAGATCCCCGCCGGTATGGCGCCGGACAGGAAAGCGCGCGATGATGAATTGGCGGGATGAGTACGCAAATTCTACCGGTTTGTAGTATAACAAAGTTAAGTCATAAAGTCTAGTTCTTTTGGATTACTAACGCCTTAAGTTTGTTAGGTATATTTAAATAAATTGATTATCCGTAGGGCCTGGAAGGCAACCGCAAGGGGCGGGCGCCCAACAGGTCCATTACCAAAATGAAGCAGTAGGCAAAGAAAGGGCGTCCATGTCAAAATTTACCGACCAGTTGCGGAAAGGGTTCGCTGTAGGCCGAAAGCTGAGCGTCTTTCTGATTGGCCTGCGCACGGCAGTTGCCGGCGACCTAAGCGTCACCATCCAGTTGATCCTCTCGCTGCTGGTGCTGGCGGTGAGTATCTGGCTGCGCGAATGGGTCGATGTGTTGTTGATTATTATTGTGACCGGCTATATGTTGAGCGCTGAGATCTTTAACACGGTCATTGAAACGATCTGTGACTATTTGCAACCAAATCATGACGCCCGTATCGGCGCGATCAAAGATATGGCCGCCGCCGCAACGGGTCTCAGCATTCTAGTGTGGACCATCACCTTACTCTTTGAAGTAGGCCGCCTGCTGCTGCTCTGGCAGCAAAGTTGAGATCCCCTTTGTTCATCAACTTCGCGACGAAAGAGTTGCTGCCCCCGTATTGATATTAGCGTTGTTGATATTGGCGTTGTTGATATTGGCGTTGTTGGTGCATTATCGCTTTGCGCAGAACCCCTGTAGAAACGAGAGGAAAAGCCAATGAACAAACGTTTACTGTCAATTTTCATGGTGATGATGCTATTGTTTAGCGGGTGTGCGTTGGCGGCTGTGCGCGGTTCGGGGAATATCGTTCAGGAAAACCGCCCCGTCAGCGATTTTGAGCAAGTGGAAGTTTGTTGCGGCATGCAATTAGTCCTGACGCAAGGTGATGACGTGCAACTGACATTGGCGGGTGATGATAATATTTTACCCGAAATCGAGACCATTGTCCGGCGCGGTACATTAACCGTGCGCTATCGCACGAATTTCGGCAGGTTGAACCTGCGCCTGAATCGGCCCGTGATCGTCAATTTACAAATGCCGACCATTCATGGCGTTACCATCTCCGGCGGCGGTTCCTTGGAGACGGAGCGCCTGGAAACCGACCGTATCACCTTCGAATTTAGCGGCGGCAGCCAGGGGACGATCAATGACTTACAAGCAGAGAATGCGAACTTGTCGACCAGCGGCGGTGGTGAGGTGACGATCGACCACATTGATCTCGACACCCTCAATCTGGACATGAGTGGCGGCGGTCGCACCACGATCGCCGGTGGTGCGATCACCAACCAACGGATCAGCCTCAGCGGCGGCAGTCACTATGATGGGGTGGCGGTCGAAGGCGAAACCGCGACGTTGGATGTAAGCGGCGGCGCCGCGGCCAGCGTATGGGCGGCGGAACGATTGGTGGTGCAGGCAAGCGGGGGCAGTCAGGTGGAATATACTGGTAATCCAGCCATTGAGCAGGAACTCTCCGGCGGGAGCGAGTTGCGCGCGGTCAATCGCTAGCACACAAAACCCGCCACAAGGCCAGGATCGATCCCCGTTGAGTGGTGGATCTACTTGTTCATGTCGTCGCGTATTCTAAACAAGTGGAGACAATGGTCTACCGGCAAAGATCGTCCAACGGATGGGAGTTATGAAATTGTTTCGGTCATCGTAACACTCATAAGTAGACGATCGGTCCATGTGACAACTGAGTCGATGGCGATGACCGTTACATTCAAACAAACCGTTACATTCAAACAAACCGTTACATTCAAACAAGGAGAAAAGTGTATGTCAACCATGGTTCCGGAAAAGGAAGAAACACCGATCGCGATTGCCAATGAACCGACTGGCGCACCACCCACGCCCCAATCAACCGAGGAACATACCTGGCGCGAAGAAATTGAGATGGCCGGTAGCCAACTGGTAGAGCGGGTGAAAGAGTTGATCGCCGAAGGGAACGTGCGCAGCCTGATCATCCGCAATGCCGATGGCAAAGTGCTGTTGGAAATCCCCTTGACGGCTGGTGTGGCGGTAGGTGGGGTGATCACGTTGGTGTCGCCGGTGCTGGCGGCGCTCGGCGCCCTGGCGGCCTTGTTGGCCCATGTCAAAGTGGAGATTGTGCGCGAAGAACCAAAGTAGGCGCGTAATGACGACGACCGCCAATCCCAAACAGATGTTGGCTTTTTGGGAAGAAGAACGGAATAGCGCCGCCCTCTACATGGCGTTGGCAACGATCGAGCAAGATGGCAACCTGGCGGAGGTCTATCGCCGGTTGGCGGCGACCGAAGAGCAGCACGCCGAAAGCTGGGCGACCCGTCTACAGGAAAGCGGCGTCGCCCTGCCGCGCTTCACCCCGTCATGGCGCACCCGCACCTTGATCTGGGTGGCGCGGCGCTTTGGCATACAGAGCGTGTTGCCAACCTTATCCGCGACAGAAGATAGCGCTGCTCATGGTTATGTCGCTGGGCAATCTTCCGCCGCCATGCCGGCGCAAGAGCGTTCTCATGCCCGCCTCTTACGACAAATTAGCAACACGACCAGTGGTGGCTTGGCCGGCGCCGCACTTGCGCAAATCGAGGGGCGTCACCGCTCCGCCGGCGGTAACGCGCTGCGGGCCGCGGTGCTGGGCGCCAATGATGGGCTGGTCTCGAATCTAAGTCTGGTGATGGGGGTGGCGGGCGCCGAATTGGCGGGCCAAACGGTGTTGATTACCGGGCTGGCTGGCCTGTTGGCCGGGGCGATCTCCATGGCGCTAGGGGAGTGGCTGTCTGTGCAGAGTTCCCGCGAACTCTATGAAAAGCAGCTTCGCACCGAAGCGGAAGAGATTGAAGCCGCACCCGAAGAAGAGATGGAAGAACTCGCGCTCATTTATCAGGCGCGCGGTCTGGACGAGCCGACGGCGCGTCAACTGGCCGACCAGATCATGGAAAAACGGGAGAATGCCCTGGAGACTCTAGCTCGTGAAGAGTTAGGCATCGACCCCGGCGAGTTAGGCGGTTCGGCCTGGGAAGCGGCCATTACCTCCTTTCTCCTCTTTGCCGTCGGCGCCATTATTCCCGTCATCGCCTTTTTCTTTTTGACGGGCGTTCCGGCCATCGTCGTCAGCATTGCCTTGAGCATTGTCGGTCTGTTCATTATCGGCGCCGCCATCACCCTCTTCACTGGTCGGTCGGTCTGGTTTTCCGGCGCCCGGCAGGTCCTCTTTGGCCTGGCTGCCGCTGCTGTCACCTTTACCATTGGTCGGTTGATTGGTGTGAGCCTGGCCGGATAAGCAACCCAATCCGCCAATCACTCAGTGACCTAATCACCCAATCATTTCTTGCCTGGTGATTAGGTCATTGGGCGATTGCTTATTGATTCCCATTCATGACGGCCACAATCTCGGCAATGATCGAGACGGCAATCTCTTCCGGGCGGCGGGCGCCGATATTGATGCCGATGGGCGCGTGAATGCGGGCGATCTGCGCTTCGGTGACGCCCATTTCTTGCAACGCCGCCACGCGCCGGGCATGGGTTTTCTTCGACCCTAAGGCGCCCACATAGCGCGCCGGACTGGTCAGCGCCACGGCCAGCGCCGGGTTGTCGATCTTCTCATCGTGGGTGAGGACAACAATGTAGGTTGCTTCATCAATCCCAATTTCTGCCAACGCATCCGCCGGCCATTGGATGATCAATTCATCGGCATGATCAAAGCGCTCCGGCGTGGCAAAGGCCGAGCGCGCATCCAGCACAATGGTGCGGAAACCCAACGTCTTGCCAAAGACAACCAACGGAATGGCAATATGCACCGCGCCAATCAGAATCAACTTCGGCAACGGCGCTTGCACCTCCAGAAAAACATCCACCACACCAGCCGCCGTTTCGACCACAAAGCGGGTCGTCTGTTGGCTGGCGAACGCCGCTTTGGCCCGTTCCACCACCGCAGTATTGAGATCCGCCGCCCCCAGATCCCCTTCGGTTGCGCCATGCGGCCAGAGCAGCAGTTTGCGCCCAACGCCCGGCCCGGCCAATACCGTCGCCAGGCCGACCAATCGCCCGCGCTTGACAGCATCGGCAAAAGTAGTGTACAAATCAGCCATGAATTGCCTCTCTATCTTTCAACCAAGCGATCAAAGATTACGCAGCTTACGCAGATTATCATTACCTGGTTTTAATCTGCGTAAGCTGCGTAATCTCTGTTCAATACCTATTATCATGATGCTTTGATTGTATCAGGAGTGATCGACCTTGACAAAGTTAAGCCAACCGCTAAAGATTGCCGCCATTATCACCGAGTACCGGCGCTTTTCCCACGCCGATGTCATTGTCACCAAATTTCTCAAAGGCTTTCCTACCGACCAGGGGCTGATCCCGGCGCGGGTGCAGATTGCCAGCCTCTATGTGGATCAGTTCCCCGACAGCGATCTGAGTCGCCACTATGCGGCCCGTTACAACATCCCCATCTACGGCAGCATCCGCCAGGCATTGACGCTGGGCGGCGACACCCTGGCGGTCGATGGCGTGTTGCTCATCGGTGAGCATGGCGACTATGCCTGGAACGAGAAGGAACAACATCTCTACCCGCGCAAATACTTTATGGAGCAGATCTGCGGCGTCTTTGCCACCAGCGGACGGGCCGTGCCGGTCTTTAATGACAAACATCTCTCCTACAACTGGCATGACGCCAAATGGATGTACGACCGGGCGGCCAAGCTGGGTGCGCCCTTTATGGCCGGCTCTTCCTTGCCGGTCGGCTGGCGTAGCCCCTGGCTGGAACATGACCGGGAGACGCCGTTGCAAGAAGCGCTGGTGGTGAGCTACGCCGGGCTGGACATTTATGGCTTTCACGCCTTGGAAACGCTGGAATGTATGATCGAACGGCGCGTAGGCGGCGAAAGCGGGGTGGCGGCCGTCACTTGTCTGGAAGGCGACGCCGTCTGGCAAGCCGCCCGCGACGGGCTGTGGCCGCGCGACCTGGCCGAAGCCGCCGTCGCCACCATGCAGGAAAAGCCGGATCTGCCCTTTGAGGCGCTCTTTGGCAAACCGGCGCTCTTTTTGCTCGAACATTGTGATGGCTTTCGCAGCACGGTGCTGATGGCGCCGGAGCGGGCGGGGCTGTTACAAGGCTTTGCCTACGCCGCCCGTATCGACAATGCCATTCATGCCTGTGAAGTCTACCTGCCCGAAGACCCCCACGCCCACTTTAGCTATCTCAGCCTGAATGTGGAAGAGATGTTTGTCACCGGCAAACCGAGCTGGCCGGTCGAGCGCACCCTGTTGACCACCGGCACGCTGGAAGCGCTGCTCGATTCCCGCTATCAAGGGCATGTCCGGTTGGCAACGCCGCACTTGCAGATCCAATATCAATCCTACACCACCGTCCCCTGGCGACCCACCGGGCCACGACCCGTGGGCGCAGCCTTGCAACCGTTGCCGGCGTGATAAAATCGCAAAGCCGCTAGCTTTTGGCCCAAAAGCTAGCGGCTTTGTAACACCAACTCCTGCTCCTGATGGAGATAGATCAACCACTGCGCCAGATCGTGGAGCAAGGGGGGCGGCTGCGCTGGTACGGGCGTGATGGGCCGGCGCGGGCGCGCCGTGCCGGCGAACTGAGCGGCCAGCGGTGGTTGTAACCGTTGGCGCAGATCGGCCGGCAACTGGAAGCGGGGCGTCGTGTCGACAAGGGATTTGATTGGTAATGGGCTGATCGACCTGAAGGCCGGCTTGGGTAAACTCATAGTTCAGGTTCCAGTGGAGCGCTTCATAAAATTGCGCGCGTGTTGCTGTCTTCAAACTCTCAAAGCTGATCCAGATCGGCAAATAGCCCTGGCTTTGCAATTGGCGAAAGAGCAGTTGGAAATAGGTCGTCTTCCCGCTCTGGCGCGGGGCAAAGAGGGTAAAATAGCGCCCCTGTTCCACCAAGCGTTGCCCTTTGGCCAGCAGGGCTGGACGTAACAGGGTATAATGGCGTTCCGGGTCGCAGGGACCCGAGGTGTTGAAATAGCGCATAAGCGGTAGCATACCATAAACCGGACGAAAGAACAATCAGGAACCGCCGCCACCGGCAAGATGGACTTCCAGACCCAGCGCCCTCAGTTGCTCACACCAAGCTGCTGGCGCGTCGGCGTCGGTGATCACGATATCGACCTCTGCGGTGGGTAGAATGCGGGTGAAGGACTTGGCGCCTAACTTGCTGCTGTCGAGCAACATCACCACGCGGCTGGCACTCTTGGCCATGGCCCGTTTGACCTGGATCTCCAACGGATTGGGGTCGGTGAAGCCTTCGGGGATGGCAAAACCGGTGGCGCCGAGAAAACAGGTGCGGGCATTCATGCGCTGAAAAAACTCCTCCGCCTGGGGACCGACAAAGGTGTGGGCGACATCGCGCAACATGCCGCCGCAACAATAGACATTTACATCCGTGAGCCGTTTCGCCAACTCGGTCATTGTGCCTAGCCCATTGCCGACCACGGTCAGGTTGCGTTGATTGAGGTATTTGACCATCGCCGCCGCCGTGGTGCCGGCCTCTAAAAAGATGATGTCGTGATCGGCGACCAGAGTCGTCGCCGCATAACGCGCAATCGCCTCTTTGCGCTCCCGGTTGATCACCTGTTTGCTGACAAAGAGCGGCTCTTCATCGCGCCCTTTGGGCAGACGCGTGGCGCCGCCCCGGATCTTCCGTAGCCGCCCTGCTTCATCCAGCACCGTCAGATCGCGCCAGATGGTCATGAGCGATACGCCAAGGCGGTTGACCAACTCCTCGGTGGCCACTGTACCCTGGTTTTCGACGAATTCGACGATCTTGCTGCGGCGTAGCTCGGCCAGTAGCCGATTACTACCGGGGCCGGATAGGACGCTCTCCATTCGTTCCCTCACAAATTTTTGGATAGGCGCTTTTTTCCGTGTTCCTTCTATCTGTGTTTAGTCTTTGGGCGAATGACAAAAGACTAAACACAGATAGAAGGAACACGGAATTGACTCACCGGTTCCTGAGCTTGCCGAAGAATGAGGCGAAGCTTCGTTAGATCGTTAGCTGATTTTTACTTGGCATGTTAACTATAAGTGTTATTATAACATAATCTATCATGAATATAACATAATGTCAATAAGGTATGATAAATAATGATAGATTACTTGTTGACAAATGTGATAAGTTGTTGTATTCTGAAATAGCACGGTTGTTTGAGAAATTCTTCACTTGTTGCCCTTCTCAACCGACCTGTCATTCTGCCCATCCGCACGACCTGAATGGAATCATGTATGCTATCTGCAACGCATTTGCGCTTTGACCCCGCCACCGGGGTGATCGAAGGCCGCCCGGCGACGGTGCGCCATTTGAGCGATTTGGCCGGCGCCTTTGCCAATCCGGCGGCCTGCCAGGCGGCCCTGGCTGTCGCGAACCCGGTGATCTACCGCGCCACCCAAGTCGAAGAGGGCGCCGATGAAGGCGATATTCACTACGGCCTCGCCATCATCTACCCCGGCAAAGTGGGCGACGAATATCATCTGACCAAAGGCCACATCCACGCCTGGCGCCCGGCAGCGGAAGTGTACATTGGCCTGGCCGGTCGCGGCCTCATGTTGCTGGAAGATGAACGCACCGGCGAATGCACTGCCATCCCGTTGGAACGTAACAGCACCGTCTACGTCCCCGGCTATGCGGCTCATCGCACCATCAACATTGGCGACGAACCGCTGGTCTACTGGGGTGTGCTTTCCAGCCGCGCCGGCCATGACTACGGCACAATCGGCAAGCGCAACTTCAGCAAAGTGGTGGTCGAAATCGACGGCCAACCCACCGTCATGGATCGTACGGTTTATCTGCAACGGATTGGGGCGTCAAGCGGGCAGTAACACAACAGCGGATGAGGGCGGGAACGGATGTTGTTGTTGCCGTGAATGCTGGTAAAGCTGAGAGCCGGTTTAAGGCCCCAGCAGCCAGTAACACAACAGCGGATGAAGGCGGGAACGGATTCATCCGTCGTAGAACGAAGAGTGCTACCGACAAAAGGTTCCAGCCCAAAGTCGGGTTTGTATTTACCGGTGTTTACGGCAGCAGCAACATCCGTTCCCGCTTTCATCCGTTGTCGTGTCTTTGGCGCCCTGACTTTAGGAAGTTTAAGCATCTGATCATGAGTGAATATGTCACCAAACCAATTCCCCCCGCAAAACCACCAGTGGCGACAGTCGTGCGCCCGTGGGGTTCTTTCAAGCAATATGCCTTTAATGAAGATGTCACCGTCAGCCTGATGACCGTGCTGCCGGGGCAGCGGCTCAGCCTGCAATCACACACCGGTCGCGCCGAGTTGTGGATTGTGCTGGATGACGGCGGTGAAATCCAGGTCGATGACGAGTTCATCTATCCGCGCGCCAATGACGAGGTTTGGATTCCGGCCAACAGCAAACATCGGCTGGCCAGCACCGGGCCAACCGTGCGTGTCTTGGAAGTGGCCTTTGGCAACTGGCAACAGGCCGACATCACCCGTTATGCCGACGACTATGCGCGGCCAGACCAGGGGGAATAAGCATGGCGTTGCCCAATCCGTGGCGCAAGACCACCCAACATCTCCTGCCGGCGCGGCGCACCCTGGCAGATGCCGACGCTCGCCCCGATCACTATAACATTTACCCGGCTCATCAGCTTGGTTCCGGTCAGATCGAAAGCGGCTTTACCGCGCTGGCGCGACGAATCGCCGGCGCGCGCCAGGTGGTCATCGATGGCTATCCCGGCGTCCTGTGGGCGGATTTTCGTGAACAGTTGACCGCGGCGCTTTATAACTTAGGTGTGCGCACGCATTGGGTGGATGCGGCAACAGCCTTCAAGCCCAGCGCGGCGATTGACGCCATGTTGGCGCCGTATCTGGGGGGCGACGACCCGATTTTCGGTTTTCGCTATCCCGGCACGCTGGCCGATTTCTTTGATTCGGCCGCTTTAACGCAATTGCGACCGGCGGCTGATGTTGACCTGAACATCCTCTACGGCTGTGGCGCCGCACTGGCCGGCTGGCAAGGCCCGCTCCTCTATATCGATGTGCCGAAAAATGAGATCCAATTTCGCCAGCGCGCCCGCAGCGTGACCTGTTTGGGCGCTACGCAAGCACTGGATGCCAAGGTCGCCTATAAACGCAGTTACTTTGTCGATTGGGTGGCCGCCAACCGCCATAAGCTGGCTCTTCACAACCGTATCGACTGGATTGTCGATGGTCAACGACCCGACGCCATCACCTTTGCCCAGGGTGCGACGTTGCGCCGCGCGCTCGACCAGATGGCAAACAGCTTTTTCCGCGTGCGCCCCTGGTTTGAACCGGGGCCGTGGGGCGGCCAGTGGATGCGGCAGCGGATGCCCCAGTTGGCGCAAGATGTGCCCAACTACGCCTGGTCCTTTGAGTTGATCGTGCCGGAAAATGGGTTGGTGCTGGAAAGCGACGACTGGCTGCTGGAAGTTTCCTTTGATTTCCTCATGCACCGCAACGCCGACGACATCACCGGCGACAGTGCAGCGGCCTTTGGCTACGAGTTTCCCATTCGCTTTGACTTTTTGGACACCTTTGACGGCGGCAACTTGTCGGTGCAGTGCCACCCGCGCCCGGAGTACATCCGCAAGCACTTTGGCGAAACCTTTACACAGGATGAAACCTATTACATCCTCGACTGCGGGCCGGACGCACGTTGCTACCTGGGCTTTCATGATGACATCAACCCGGCGACCTTTCGTTCGGCGCTGGAACGCAGCTTCCACGAGGCGACGCCGGTTGATGTCGAGCGTTTTGTCCAGGCTCGTCCGGCGCACAAACATGATCTGGTGTTGATTCCCAACGGCACGATCCACTGTTCGGGCATCAACAATCTGGTGCTGGAAATCAGCGCCACGCCCTATATTTTTACCTTCAAGATGTATGATTGGATGCGTCTCGACCTGGAAGGCAAACCGCGCCCGCTCAACATCGAGCGCGCCTTTGAGAATCTCTACTTCGACCGCAAAGGCCCCCGTGTGCCGGCGGAGTTTATCTCGACGCCGCGGCTGTTGCGGTCTGGCCCTGGCTGGCAGTTGATCCACCAGCCGACCCATGCCCACCATTTCTATGACGTCGAGCGTTGCGAGTTCAGCACCACAATGGATGTACCGACCAACGGTTCCTGTCAGGTGATGAGTTTGGTCGAAGGGGACAATGTGCTGTTGGAGACGGCCAACGGCGCACGCCAGCGTTTTTATTTCGCTGAAACCTTTGTCGTACCGGCGGCGGCGGGTCGCTTCCGGCTGATCAGTGAGCGCGGCGCACCGGTCAAGGTGCTAAAAGCCCATGTCAAGCCGCAAACGCAATGGGTGGAAGGGGTGGTTGGCTAACGATGACACGGCTCTTTCTCGGTGTCGATGGCGGCGGCACCAAAACACAAACCGCCATCTGTGACGAAAGTGGACAGATTCTGGGGGTCGGCCATGCCGGCGCCTCTGGTATCGACAGTGTGGGCGCGGAAGCCGCCAAAGTCAGTATCGGCGCGGCGGTGGCGGAGGCACGGCAGCAAGCCAATTTGCCGGAAGCGCCCTTTGCCGGCGTCTTCTTTGGCATGGCCGGCGTCGTTTCCGAAGCGGATCGCGACATTGTGCGGGGGATTGCCCGCCAATTACATCTGGGCGATGCGATTGGCGTCGATCACGACATTCGCATTTCGTTGGCCGGCGGCCTGTCGGGACGGCTGGGCATTGCGCTGATTTCCGGTACGGGTTCTTCTTGTTTTGGACTGAATGAACGGGGCGAACGCTGGCAGGCCGGCGGCTGGGGCCATCTCATCTCCGATGAAGGCAGCAGCTATTGGTTCGGCTGGAATGCGATCCGTCTGGCGATTGGCGCCTATGACGGCCGCTGGCAATCGAGCCTGCTGGAGCCGGTGCGCCAACGGCTGGGCATTGCCGAGATGCCGGACATTCATTATCGGCTTTACACCCAAGGTATTGCCAAAGCGGAGGTGGCCGCCTTTGCGCCGCTGGTCTTTGACGCCGCCGCGGCCGGTGATCGCATGGCCGAACAACTGATCGACCACGGCACGCGCGATCTGGCGCAGATGGTGCAGGCGGTGGCCCGCCATTTAGGTTGGGGCGAGCAGCGCTGTGAAGTGACCCTGACCGGCGGTCTCTGGCGCGCCGGTGCAGCGGTGATTGCGCCCTTCCGCGGCTGGCTGGCCGATCTGCTGCCTGCCGCCCAAATTACTATGCCGGAACTGCCGCCGATCTATGGCGCTTGTGTGTTGGCCTTGCAACAAGGAGGCGTCACGGTCGATCCGGCGCTGCTCCAACAGATGCACGACAAAAGGAATCTGGTCTAAATGGCTGTACCGCGCACAATCGATTTCCGCTTTGCGCCCCCCAACAGTTGGACAAATCTCTGTTTTCCCGATGACCCTTATAAGTCGCTAGTGCGTGAGGATGGCGCGCTGCTCTACGGCTTCGAGCAACTGATCTTTTTCAGTTGGCATTTCAAGCGGGTGATCGAATTTAGCCTGATCACGGCCGACAAACCGCGCAGTGTAAATCAACGCACCGAGAGCGCTCGTGTACCCGTGGTGATCACCACACTGACCTACCCGACGGCGGTGCTGGAATTGCGCACCTTTGCCCACCAGACGGCTGACGGGCGGCGCAGCGATGTGGTGTTGTGGACGATTCAGGTCAATGACGCTGTGGATGAGATCCTGACCGGCCTGCACATTGACTTGATCGAGCAGGGGGTGGTCTTTAGCGGGCGGTCGGTGGCGCCGGCGCACACGCTTTTTGCCATCCCCAACGATAAGTTTGTCCGCCCCGAATTCTGGCGGGCGATCAGCGCCTATCATGTGGAAAACGAAGACGAACCGGCGCCGGGCCAGGTGGTGCTGGTGTCGTCGCCGCAACGTCTTGTCCACATCCACCCCACGGGGTTTCGCCCGGTGGGCAGCGTCGGCACTGATCCGCGCATTGTTGCTGGCGGCGAGACCATCCAAGGCGCCATCATCCTGCCGCTGAATTACCAGCAGACCGATGGCTTAGACCTGGCCTGGGCCGAGCAGGCATTGGCGGAAACGCGCCGCTTCTGGACCGATTACCCGCTGTTGCGCCATACCTTCCAGGTGCCGGACCCGGCGGTGCAGGAGATGATCGTGGCGCTGGCGCGCAATATTTTGCAGGCGCGCGAGATCAAAGATGGGTTACCCGTCTTTCAGGTCGGCCCCACCTGCTACCGTGGCCTGTGGGTGGTGGATGGTCACTTTTTCTTGGAGGCGGCGCAATATCTGGGCTATGGCGACGATGCCATGAATGCGATTGGCACGTTGCTCAAACATGTCCACCCCGACGGCTCGATTGCGCGGATGCAGTTCCACACCAAGGAGAGCGGCATCGCCATCGCCACCATGATCCGCCAGATGGAGCTGGCCGGCGATGATGACCAACTGGAAGAGCTGTGGCCGACCATCAGCAACGCCGTCAGCTTTATTGAACGCCTGCGCGCCGCCGCCGATGCGCTACCGCCGGCGGCGCCGAATGCGGGTCTCGTGCCGGCGGCCTTTGGCGATGGCGGCGTCGGCGGTGAGCGGGGCGAATATACGACGCCGGTCTGGATGCTCTTTGGCTTGAAAACCGCGCTGGAAGCGGCTGAACGTATGGGGTACGCCGATGCTGTCCGGCTGCGCGCCGACTATACCACTTTGCTGGCGAATTTCCAGGCCCATGTCAAAAAGCACCAGCAGTTGCTCCCCGACGGCACGCCCTATTTGCCGCCTGTTTATGACGACAGCGGGCTACATCACTGGATCCCTGGCTACCCGGAGCCGGTGCCGCGCCACAACCAGTTGCAACCGGAATCGGCGACCTGGGCCTTGTGCCAGGCGATCTGGCCGGGGGAAGTCTTTACGCCGGATGACCCGATTGTGCAGAATTTGTTGCACCTGATGGATCTGGTCGATGACGAAGAGGGCATTCCGGCCACCACCGGTTGGCTGCCCTATCGCGCCGTCTGGAACTATCACGCGTCCTTTGCCGCCCATGTCTGGCTCTATGCCGGGCGGCCCGACAAAGCGATCGACTATCTCTATGCCTTTGCCAACCATGCTGCGCCGACGCGGGTCTGGCGTGAGGAGCAATCGCTGAAAAGTTCGCATAACGGTCAATTGATCGGCGACATGCCCCATAACTGGGCATCGGCGGAGTTTATCCGCCTGGTGCGCCATCTGTTGATCTTGGAGCGGGGCGACGGGTTGGATCTGCTGCCGGGGTTGCCGCCGGCATGGCGCACCGCCGGGGCCGTTACCGAGTTGGCGCGGACGCCGACGCGTTTTGGCCCCGTCTCGCTGAAGTTGGTGGTTGGTGAGCAGGGCCAATTCACCCTTCTCATCCAAACCCAAGCGGATTGGCCGCGCAAACCAGCCTTTTGTCGTTTGTTCTTGCCGCCCGGATCGGCGGTCAGCGTTGAGCAGACCGCCCTTACCGTTGCCGCCACCGGCGTTATCGAATTGCCCTGGCGTGCGCAATTGCCGCTACATGGTCGTTTTGCGTAAGCGTCATTATCCCTGGGCGCGCCGGCATCCTGCCGGCCAGCCGGCAGGATGCCGGCGCGCCCAGGCTGTAACACCGAATGCACAACCAAGATTTCTGGCAGAAAAGCTATGGCTACTATCGAAACTATCTATTTTATTCACCACAGTCACACCGACATCGGCTACACCAGCGACCAGCCGGTGGTGTGGGAGATGCACACCCGTTTCCTCGACGAAGCGCTTGACCTGGCGGAAGGGTACGCCGGGAGCGACAGCGACGGCGCCTTCCGTTGGACGGTGGAGACGACCGGCATTTTGCAGCATTGGCTGCAACAGGCCACGCCGTCAGCGATCGACCGGCTGATCGCTCTGGAACGGGCCGGGCGCGTCGAAGTGACCGGCATGTTTCTCAATGTCACGCCGCTCTATGACAGTGACCAGTTGATCGAAAGTCTGCAATTGGTGGGGCAACTGCGGCGTGACTACGGTTTTACCATCCGCCACGCCATGAACTGTGATGTCAACGGCCAAAACTGGCCGCTGGTCGATCTGCTGCTGGATGCGGGCATTGACGGTTTTAGCATGGCGATCAACACTCACTTTGGCGGCGCTGTTCGCCCGCGTCCGTTGCCTTTCCTGTGGCAAGGCCCCAGCGGGCGCACCCTCTTCACCTACAATGGTTGGACCTATGACAAGGGGTGGACCTTTGGCATTGGGCGCAGTGCGGAAGAGTTTGGCAACATCTGGTGGCCGCACGCCCAGCAACACCTGGACGCCATCGGCTACCCGCTGCCGATGCTCATGTTGCAAAGCTATCACCCCTTTGGCGACAACGGCTCCGCCTTTGACTTTACCCCTTTCATCGACGAATGGAACGCCCGTGGGCAAGGGCCGCGAATCATCATGTGTACCCCGGCCACCTGGTGGGCGGCGGTGCGCCAACAGGCCGCCCAATTGCCCACCCTGGTCGGTGACTGGACGGACTATTGGAACTTTGGTTGCGCCAGCAGCGCACGCGAACAGGCGCTCAACCGGAACAGTCGCGCCCGCTTGCGCACGGCGGATAGCCTGCACGCTTTCGCCCATCACCTGGCGGCCCAAACCGAGTTGGGGCCAACCGACAAACGCTTGTGGAGCCAACGCGCCTATCAGCGCCACCGCACACAAGCCTGGTGGAATTTGCATCTGTGGGATGAACACACCTGGGGCGCCGATGTGGCCTTGCAGGTGCCTTATAGTGATGATACCGCCAGCCAGTGGAACCACAAGGCCCACTATGCCTACCAGGCGCGCAGCCTCAGTTTGTTGCTCCAGCGCGATGGTCTGGCCGATCTGGCGCGCTATGTCGAGCGCGAAAATCATGACGACCTGCTGCTCTTCAACCCGCTGCCCTGGGAACGGGAAATTAGCGGGCTCCTGCGACCGGAACAAACCCGCCAGCGCGGGCGCGCTGATGACGGCACCGCCGGTCGTCACCATCTGGATCGCCAATACCGCCAACGCTATACACCGGAAACCATTGCCGAGATTGCCGAACATGGCGAAACGCCGCTGTTGCTCAAGCCGACCAAGGTGCCGGGCTTGGGTTATGTGCGCCTGGCCCGCCGTGATCTGGTCGTGGAGGGCTGGCAAGCGCCCGCTGATCGCGTCTTTCACCATCAGAAGGTGAGCAAGTCGGTGCTAGGGGTTGGCGAGGCGGCGACCGTGGAAAATCGCCGGTTTCGTCTGACCTTCGACCGGGCTAACGGCGGCATCACCGCGCTCTTTGACAAGCAACTCAACTGTGAATGGGTCAATCAGACCCACCGCTCCCCCTTGCACGGTTTTGTCCATGAAGAAGTGGCCGACAAGAGCCATGAGTGGCCGCGCAAGTTACTTGCTGTCCAGGATTGGGCCATTGCCGCCGCCGAAATTCCGATTGGTTGGCAAAAGGGCTGGAACGCGCGCCGCCGCACGCCCAGTGAAGTGGTCTCCCACAAGAGCTACCAAACGCCGTTGGGCGCCGTGGTGGTGCAGACGCTGCGGGCGCCCGGCTGTGTCGATCTGCTTACCCAGCGCGTCTTCCTGCCCAACGATGGCGAGTACATTGAGTGTGAATCGTGGTGGGAGCAGGGGTTGACCACCCATCCCGAAGCCTTTTATCTGCTCTTTCCCTTTGACTTGCCCGGCGCCACGGCGCGTTTTGATGTCGGGGGGCAAGCGGTGGAGGCGGGGCGGCAACAGTTGCCGGGGGTCTGTCGGGACTACTTCACGGCGCAGGGCTGGGTCGATCTCTCCAATGCCGAGCGTGGGGTGACGGTGGCCTTGCCCGATAACCCAATGGTGATGTTCGGTGATTTTCATTTCAGCGATTACCAGATGGACTTCACTCTCGACCAGGCGACCCTTCTGGGCTGGGTGAGCAACACTTATTGGGAGACCAATTTCCGGTCGCATCAACCGGGGCGGGTGGCGGCGCGCTATCGCCTCTACCCCCACGCCGGGCCATTTGATGAGGCGCAGGCGCACCGATGGGGACAAGAGACGCTCTATACCGAGCCGCTAGTGCAACCACTGGGTGAACCAGCCATTGCGACGCCAGTGTTGCCGGCCGGCGGCGCCTGGCTACAACTGCCGGCGGCGCCCCTACTCACCTTGCATGTCAAACCAGCCGCCGATGGGCAGGGGGTGATTGTGCGACTGCTGAATGCCAGCGACCAAGCGCAGACCGCGGTCATTGGTAGTGGGCTGGCGCGTATTCGCCGCGCACAGCAATGTGATCTCTTTGAAACGGCGGTGGCTGATCTGGCCGTCGTCGATGGTCGCTGCTCGTTGTCACTGGCGGCGCGGCGGGTGGCGGTGGTGCGCTTGCAGTGCGCTTGACGAGTGTTTCAGCGTGGTACGTGCTTCACGCAACACGCAACACGTACCACGTCTTCTCTATCACTACTCTTGGGCTGGCGAAATTTGTCGAGCAATATCGCACGCGCTACGAATTGATGATGGCCGGCTCGGTTGTCGCGGCGCCGGTGATTCTAGTTTTGTCGCCCTGCAACGGCGCTTTTTACAGGGCATGGCTGGGTTGTCAGGGTTGAAATAGACCGGCCTTGAAAGACCGGTCTACCCTCAGCCGCCACTCCGTGGCTGTCCTACTGTGCCGTCACGTTGAGCAACTGCGGCGGATCGATGCTGCGGAACTGGTTTTGCGCCATGAAAGCGAATGCACGAATCATCTCTTGTCCGCGGCCGCAAATTGACCGCACCGCCGTCGCCGTTTATGATGAGAACCAAATTTTTGCGGATTGACCCCTGGTCGAACCGCAACGCCCCCTGGCAACTGACCGGCTACCGCTTGGGCGCCGGCCCTTTCTATGCTGAGATCCGCCTGATGCCGATGGTGGCCTGACCTTTCAAACGGTCGGGCTGCGTTTTGTCGGCGTTGGGCGAGAAACAGTGCATGTCTTTGACGTCAACAGGGGTGAACGGCTGACGCCACCGGAAGATTGGCTGCAAGAGGCCCCAACGCGCGTCGAAGCGCTGGTTGAAGCGGAAAATAGCGCTGCCAAGGCGCAAGGGCGTGCCGAAGCACGTCTGGCCGAGTATGCCGAACTGCTGAAAAAAGCCGGTTTGCTCTAGAGTTTTGTTACAGAAGGCATCATCGGTAGTAAAGGCTTTAGCCTTCGGGGGGGCCGAGAAAGACTAATGAAGGTTACGAAAATAAATCGGTAAAAGCGTAGGTGCGGTTTGTAACCGCACTGGCTCCAGTGGACAAGTGCGGTTACAAACCGCACCTACGATTACCGAAATAAATAGATAATGTTCATAAGTCTTTACTACCGATGAGAAAGTCCCGTACATCCACACTTGCCCCTCGCGCGATGAGAGTAATCTGGCTAAAGAAAACCAACAAAGACATAGTCCAGCCACACGCCAAGCCGTGACACGGCAACCACCACGGCATCGGTTGCGGCTGCCAGCGCGTGACAACTCCCTACTCATCGGGACAATTTACTCCACAAGTTGTATCCAACGCACGACGTTGGCTGGATAAATGGTGACAACTCCCTACTCATCGGGACAATTTACTCCACTTTAAAAATGCAACTTCAGTCAGGCCAAGGCCTATTCAGTGACAACTCCCTACTCATCGGGACAATTTACTCCACCTCAGTTTAGCCTCTGGCAGTTCGCCGACCCGAACCTGGTGACAACTCCCTACTCATCGGGACAATTTACTCCACTGGTGCCAAGACCGTTATGCAGGAACAGTCGGTATTTAGTGACAACTCCCTACTCATCGGGACAATTTACTCCACCCACAGCAGCTATTACCGGCAATCAGGCCATCGCCACAGTGACAACTCCCTACTCATCGGGACAATTTACTCCACTCTGAGTTCGTCATGTTGAAAGCCGGGTGGTTGTCCGGTGACAACTCCCTACTCATCGGGACAATTTACTCCACGGTCTATGCTCGCAACTTCAGCAACAACGAAAATTGGTGACAACTCCCTACTCATCGGGACAATTTACTCCACCTGTGTATCCAACTCCCGCTGGTGAGTCGCTACTTGTGACAACTCCCTACTCATCGGGACAATTTACTCCACACCCGCAACGGGTGGAAGCTTGCCGCCGGGACCTATGGGTGACAACTCCCTACTCATCGGGACAATTTACTCCACATCAGTGAAAGCAGGGGATCTAATAGGATTGATGGGTGACAACTCCCTACTCATCGGGACAATTTACTCCACCTCAAATGGCAGTTCATGTGCAAGTTGGAAAAGAAGTGACAACTCCCTACTCATCGGGACAATTTACTCCACATGAGACTTGAGGTGTCGATGCAGTCAGTCTCACCTTGTGACAACTCCCTACTCATCGGGACAATTTACTCCACTTACAGTAGCGATGCTGGGACTTGTGGTCTCTATCAGTGACAACTCCCTACTCATCGGGACAATTTACTCCACTGAAGAAGAACTCGAGGCTTTGGTCGGGCTGACCAAGTGACAACTCCCTACTCATCGGGACAATTTACTCCACCTGACAGCTGGGTCAGATGCAAAGCATATGGCCTTTTAGTGACAACTCCCTACTCATCGGGACAATTTACTCCACGAGGCGCTGATCCCCGAAGACGTTACCCGTCAGATGTGACAACTCCCTACTCATCGGGACAATTTACTCCACCCAATTCCTGCACATCGAATGGCGACTTGAAGTAAGTGACAACTCCCTACTCATCGGGACAATTTACTCCACGGCCGCAAAACCAGTCGATGTGGTAGACAGTCGGGTGTGACAACTCCCTACTCATCGGGACAATTTACTCCACATGCACGTCACGGTGAAGGTTCCTTTCTAAGTTCATCGTGACAACTCCCTACTCATCGGGACAATTTACTCCACCATCTATAAAGGAGATGAGTATGAAAGAGCGAACCTTGGTGACAACTCCCTACTCATCGGGACAATTTACTCCACCGTTTAGCCGCTAACTTGCGCTCAGATGAAGCAATCGGTGACAACTCCCTACTCATCGGGACAATTTACTCCACGCCAGTACACACCGCTTAGCGAAAACACAGCTCCCTAGTGACAACTCCCTACTCATCGGGACAATTTACTCCACAGCGGTTGTCTACGGTTTCGTCCTCGTTGCTATGGTGTGACAACTCCCTACTCATCGGGACAATTTACTCCACGCGCGACACTTTCCTGGCTGTCCCACTGAGCCTGAGTGACAACTCCCTACTCATCGGGACAATTTACTCCACAAGCATGATGGGCAAATTCTTTTGCTTGAGCGACAGTTAGTGACAACTCCCTACTCATCGGGACAATTTACTCCACCACTCGCACACCATACAGCCAGGAGATTCAGATAATTGTGACAACTCCCTACTCATCGGGACAATTTACTCCACTTTACATTTACAATAGATTACGCAGTGAGCCTCAAAGTGACAACTCCCTACTCATCGGGACAATTTACTCCACCACAAAGGAAGGTATTCCTATGAGTCACTTGAAACGAGTGACAACTCCCTACTCATCGGGACAATTTACTCCACGGTGGTAATCAACAGTCTCTGCAACCGGAGCAGTGGGTGACAACTCCCTACTCATCGGGACAATTTACTCCACCCAGAACAATCGCCGCCAAAACCGCCGCCAGGGCAACGTGACAACTCCCTACTCATCGGGACAATTTACTCCACAAACGGCGCCCAATGGCCTGGGCAAGATGGCAATTGGTGACAACTCCCTACTCATCGGGACAATTTACTCCACACCGGGTTTCCTGACCGCTCAGCAAGGGGTGGATTTGGTGACAACTCCCTACTCATCGGGACAATTTACTCCACATATTCTATGATCTAGTTTATGCCTGTAATGGCAAGTGACAACTCCCTACTCATCGGGACAATTTACTCCACCTCGATGGGTACAATCCAAAACGGCGTGGGTCACTTTGTGACAACTCCCTACTCATCGGGACAATTTACTCCACGAGGTGTATCGGCAAAAGCAATCAGCAGTCAAGCGTCCGTGACAACTCCCTACTCATCGGGACAATTTACTCCACTACAGGGGTGGCAATATTGATTATTGGATGTGCATGGTGACAACTCCCTACTCATCGGGACAATTTACTCCACACGGAGGAATCGCACAAGTTGTCAGGCGGTCATCATTAGTGACAACTCCCTACTCATCGGGACAATTTACTCCACTTTGCTACCCATAGCCGAAAACGAAATTCAGATGTGTGACAACTCCCTACTCATCGGGACAATTTACTCCACTTCCCAATGGTACGGGAAACATGACAAATATCCTAGTGACAACTCCCTACTCATCGGGACAATTTACTCCACTCTGTTGGCTTTGGTGGTTGGCGTGTTTGTCTTTGGTGACAACTCCCTACTCATCGGGACAATTTACTCCACTATGTTTGTGAAACGATGGAATGGTTCAACAACCTTGTGACAACTCCCTACTCATCGGGACAATTTACTCCACATGCAAATAGTTTAGTTATATACTTATTAAGTGATAAGTGACAACTCCCTACTCATCGGGACAATTTACTCCACGATGGCATATAGAATTGCTAAGTCAATCAACCAAGGGTGACAACTCCCTACTCATCGGGACAATTTACTCCACCACTGTAACAGTACGGTGGGCCGCAGGTGGTATGAGTGACAACTCCCTACTCATCGGGACAATTTACTCCACTCAGCTGGCAACACCGCTCATCTTGGTGTAGGTGATGTGTGACAACTCCCTACTCATC
>QWII01000201.1 GCA_021405325.1 Caldilinea sp. CFX5
ACACTTTCCGTAAGTGAGCGTTTGGGCAAGTCGCACTAACAATAAAGCAAACCTAGCTTCTGAACGCATTCGAGTTTTCGGTTTCTCCTACAAGAAAGACGAGGGCGAATAAAGACCAGGGGATCACGGTTAGTTTCGTTCCCCACAGTGCATTGTCAAAACAACCCACCACGAGCATCGCCGCCAGCGCACTACCGACACCAATGGCGAGGCATTGGGTCATCGCCGGCTGATCCCGTCCTGGCGGTTGGTACAGCCGGCGCAGCAACTTGCTAAAGAGCAAAGCCGCAAACCCCACATAGGCCAGCAAGCCGGGCAGCCCCAGATCCAGCGCCAGTTGCAAAAAGAGATTATGGGCATGGGGCGGCGCTATCCGTCCTTGTATCAGGGGCAGGGTGGGAAAGGCTGTCGTAAACGCTTCTTCATAGTTGCCCAGCCCAATCCCTGTTAACGGGTTGCGCCCCACCAGCGCCAACGATAGACGCCAAATGTCCATACGTCGGGCCAGGCTGCTTTGGGTGCTTTGTTGCAATTCCGGCGTGACCCAGGTATTGACAAGGCCCGTGCGCCAGAGCAGTACAAGCGCCATTAGCAGCAGAGCAACGACCAGCAGCGCCACGATACGCCGCCAGCGCAACCGTTGACGAGCACTTTCTCCAGTGGCTGTTGCCGGAGTGGTGAGCAACCACCAAAAGAGCAGCAACCCCGCAACGCTCAACGCCAGCCAACTGCTGCGACTCTGGCTTAAGAGCAAGCTATTGCCCATGATCACGATTAGCGCCCAGAGCAGCAACGCCAACCAGCGCCAGCGCGTCCACGACCACCGAAGCGCCAACGCCAACCCCAGGGGCAGAATAAAAACTAAGGCCGCGCCTAAAATGTTGGGGTTGATCGTCTCCCCTTCCAGCGTCGGATCGACCAGGCTGAACTCTTCGGTCTGATAGGCATCTAACATTTTGTCCGGGTTGACCGAAAAGGCTTCCGGCCCCACTACCGCCAATCCGCCCCCCAACGTCACCAGTAAAAGCGCCAGCCACGCTGGATGCTTACGCAAAGGCGGCCAGTGGATCAACGCCACAAAGCCGGCCAGGGCCAAGTAGACATAACCGGCAACCGCCCAGGAAAGGCTACTGTTGACGGAACGCCCGATAGTGACGGGTAACCACAGCAGCAGAAAGCCCAGAAACCAGCCGGCCGCGCCCGCCGGTAATAACGCTTGTTCCGCTTTGAGCCGTAACGGCCAAAAGAGAAAGAGCGCCACAATCAAGAGCGGACGCAGCGTCGGCTCCCAGAAATAGTCAGTAAACAGCAGCGACGGCGCCAGCCCCAGCAGCCAGAACGGTTCCCACCACAACAGGCGGTTGAGCCAGGAACGGGGCGGTTGGTGTGTCCGCCGTCGTGACCTTGATTCTATCATCATCCTCGTCAACTTTATACCCTAAACTCAGCCGTCCCCACGGGACGAAAGACTGCGCGACTATGCGACTTCACGACTACGCGACCTACCGTCCTGTCACATACAAACAAACCAAACAAATCCGCTCCTTTGTCTTCGGGTCGCCATCATCCGCTGGTTCGGCAATGGGCAGGTAGGGGTTGGCGTATTTCACCCAAACCGGGTCGCGGGCGATAAAGGCAAAGTTGGTGAACTGGCGCTGGTTGCCGCCGTCAGCGTCCATAAACCAAAGCTGTTCGTCACCGGTGCGGTTGGAGGAAAAAACGATGGTGTTGCCATCCGGCGACCAACTGGGGTGATGATCCCAGGCCCATTCATTGTTGGTATATTGCAACGCCGGCCAGACACCCCGCTCCACCACCCAGATTTCATCGTTGCGACTCTCGCTGGCGACCAGGGCGATGCGGTTGGCGGTAGGCGACCAGGCCGGCTGCCAGGCGACGCCCGCGCCAAAGGCAGTCAAGGGTTTGCTGGTTTGGTAGGTGAAATCTTCAAGGTGGATTTGGATGCGCTGGTCATTGGGATCGCGCTTGGCAAAGACGCGCGCCAATCCGTCAGCGCTGTAGCTGTCTCGTTCGACGGCGATGGCATAGGCCCACGGGTCGGTCAAGCGCGACAGGCCGCTGCCATCGGGGTTGATGGCGTAGAAACGCACATAGGGATTCGGTTGATCGCGGTTGAATTCGCCGACAAAGAGAATTTTACCCACCAGTTCCGCCGGGAAGGCGGCTTTAGGTGGCGAAAAAATCACATCATCCCCCAGGAGCGCCGGATCTTCCACCGGGATCAAAACGGGGGTTTGTGTGGCGACGGCGATGACGGCATAGGGTGGGGGCGTGCCGGTTAGCACAGCGATGGCTTGTCCAACGATCTGTTGCATTTGCGCCGTAGCGGCATTGGCTGGGGTCGGCGTATTGGTTACCACCACCGGCGTCACCACCCACCAGTTTGGCGGCAACCGCGTGGCCGTGCCGTTGACCAGCGCTTGCTGTGTCGCCGCCGCCATTGTTTTTGCCGCCGCCACCAAGCTGGTCGGCGTGGCGGTGGCGGTGACGACGGTAATGATTGCCGTCACCCGGTAGGGATTGGGTGTGCCGGTGGTGGCGGCCAGCGCCGTGGCCCAGGCGGCGACAAATTCCGCCGTTGCGCGATTGGCCGGGGTCGGCGTGGCAAAGAGGTAGACGGGCGTCACCACCAGCCAGTTGTCGGGCACAGGCGTCCAGGTGCCGGTCAGGGTAGCTTCCTGCGTCACTTGGGCGGCGATGGTGGCGGCCAGGAAGAGGTCGTTAGGTGTGGGTGTGGCGGTGACCACAATGGGTGTAAAGGTCGGCGTTAGGGTTGCCAAGGCCAGCGCCGGGCGATCCACACTGGTCAACACCGCGGCTACGGTTGCTTCGGCGGCGGTTTGCTCTGCTGTGGCCGTGGCGTCGGGCAGGTTGCCGGGTGGGAGAAAGGTGCTTAGGGGCGTCGGCGTGGGGGTGGCGGTTGGTGTGGCGGTCATGGTCAAGCGTGCGGCAATGGTGGCTTCCCGCACAGCGGTGGCGGTGGCAAAAACATCGGCTGGGGTTAAGGTCGATGAAATGACTTGCGTTGCCTGGTTAGCCGTGCCGGGCGCAGGGCGCGTCGCCACTTCAGCCGGTGGCAACGTAATCACGGCCTGACCGACAGCGGGTAAAGCGAACCAGCGCAGCCCAATCGCCCCGTTTAAGCGCGAGGCCAAGTGCGGCAGATAGATCAGCGTGAGAAGGAGTACAGTCAAGACAACCGGGAGAAGCCGCAGCGCCAACCGACCGATGCCCCGCCGTGAAAATAACCGCAGAGACGCAAAGAACGCAGAGAAACCGATAGAAGAACTTTGCGTCCTCTGCGCCTTTGCGGTTGTATTCATTGCCCGTGACATGCGCTCACCCATGTGGCGTCACCTGTTTCAGCGTTGGCTGCGGCAGTGGCGGTACAGCCTGCATCACCGGCACCCCAAAGTGCTGGCGCAGGAAAAGATCATAGCGCGCTAGGGCGGTGTCGAGCCGATAATTTTGTTGAAAGGCATGGTGGGCATTAAGGCCCATCTGTTCCAGGGCGGCGGGTGATGTTAGCAACCGGCGGATGGTCTGGGCAATTGTCGCCCCGGTGGCATCAGTCAGCACCAGCCCGCACCCCGTTTCGCCCACCAGTTGGCCGATCTCGCTTTCCGCTTCCAGCAGGGCCAGGAGCGGGCGGGCGCAGGCCAGGAGACCGTAGGTTTTGCTGGGAACCGAGACGCCGCTACAATTCTTTTCAAGACAAACCACCCCCAGCGACGTGATCAACGCTAACAAGACAAGCAGCGGCAGCCAGAGGGTATTCACCGTCGGCACAATGCCGTAGAAGAGCATCATGCCCAGCAGCACCACAAAGGCCAGCGCAAAGTCGATCACTCCGGCCAGCACCGTCGACAGGGGAATCGCCAGCCGGGGAAAGTAGACCTTCTGGAGCAAATTGGCGTTGCCGACCAGACTATTGGCCGAGTTGTTCAACCCGGCAGCAAAGAAGCTCCACGGCACCAGCGCGGCATAGGCAAAGATCGGGTAGGGGATACCATCGGAGGGGATGCCGGCCAGTCGCCCAAAGAAGAGGCTGAAGACGACCATGGTCAACAAGGGTTGCAGGATCGCCCACGCGGCGCCCAGGAGCGTCTGTTTGTAGCGCACTTTGATGTCGCGCCAGGTGAGAAAGTAGAGCAGTTCCCGGTAGGCCCACAGTTCCGCCAGATTGAGTGCGCGCCAGCCGGGGGACGGGCGGATATAGGTAATCGGTAAGGCTGGGGCCGCGCGCTTAGTTGCTTGCATAAAATCCAACATCCACCCTGTTAGTTTGTCCAGGTACGCCGATGGCGGTTGTCTGCTGCGTAGCCGCTTCGTACCAGCGAATCGTCTGTTGCAAGCCTTCGGTAAAGGGCGTCCGGGCGCGAAAGCCAAAGGCCGCCTGCGCGCGGCTGGTGTCCAGCTTGCGCCGGGGTTGACCGTTCGGCTTGCTCCGGTCCCAGCGCACCGCGCCGGTGAAGCCGGTCAGATCAGCAATGGTGCGCGCCAGCTCACGAATGCTAATCTCCTCGCTGCTGCCCAAGTTCACCGGTGCGTCGGCGTTGTACCGTTCGGCAGCCAATAAGATTCCCTCAGCCGCGTCTGCCACATAGAGAAACTCGCGTGTCGGCGAACCGTCACCCCAGACTTCAATGTGATCAGCCCCGGTGCGCTTCGCCTCGACGCATTTGCGGATCAGCGCCGGGATGACGTGGGAGGTGGCCGGGTCAAAGTTGTCATCCGGCCCATAGAGGTTGACCGGCAGCAGAAAAATGGCATTGTAACCATATTGCGCCCGGTACGCCTGACTTTGCACCAACATCATCTTCTTCGCCAGGCCATAAGGGGCGTTGGTCTCTTCCGGGTAGCCATCCCAGAGCGTCTCTTCGCGAAAGGGAATGGGCGCCCATTTGGGATAGGCGCAGATGGTGCCGATGCCGACAAATTTCGGCACGCCGGCGCGCCGGCACTCGTGGAGCAGTTGTGTCCCCATCA
>QWII01000128.1 GCA_021405325.1 Caldilinea sp. CFX5
ACCTAGGAGACCCTGGCAGGGTGACAAGCTATCATCGAACTGCGTTAGCGGGTTGGCGGCAGATTGGCATAACGAGTCACGGTGCGCATAGGCGCCGGCGGCTCGGCATAGGGGAAGCGGGTGCGCTTGTAGAGTTCCCAAAATTCCATGTGGTTGCGCACATATTCCTGGCTGGCATCGCGCCGGGGTTGGAAGTCCCAATGGGTCGGCTTACCCTGCAACAGAGCGTTGGCCACCAGACGGCGGCGACGTTGACTTTCGAGCACCTGTTGGCGCAACTGAGGTACGTTCCAGCGTTGCGCCACGGCCTGCTGAAACTGTTGGCACAGCGCAGCAGAGGCCGGCAACGCAGCAAGATTGGCGACTTCGTTGGGATCAGTCGCCAGATCATAGAGTTGCGGCGGGTCGCCTTCGGCGCAGATATATTTGTAACGCCCCTGCCGGATCATCAGGAGCGGGGTCGCTACACATTCGGCTAGATATTCACCGAGGACTGGCCGGTCGTCCCAAGGCGCGCTGTTCGCTGCGCCGGTCAACAAGCCGAGCAAACTAGCGCCGTCCGGTGCAGCGGCCCAGGGTGCGCCTTGGCCGTCCGTCGCCAGATCGACCAGGGTCGGCAAGAGATCGAGCAGCGAAACCGGGGCTGCCACCCGTTTAGGCGCCAAGCGGTGCGGTGCATGAAAAATCAACGGCACCCGCGCCGACCATTCCAACCAGGACATTTTGTACCAGAGGCCATGTTCGCCCAACATCTCCCCATGATCGGCGGTGAAGATGACGACGGTGTCTTGGTCGCGACCAGTGGCTCGTAAGGCGCGCAACAGGTGCCCGACCTTGTCGTCGATATAGCTGATGGCGCTGTAGTAGCCATGCCGGGCATCCCGAATATGTTGTTCGGTGATCGCATATTCATCAATAGCAAAGCAATCGAGCAAACGGCGGCTGTGGGCGTCGAGTTGGTCATACGCCGGCGTCACGGACGGCAGGTCGATCTCGTCATCGGTATAGCGCTGCCAATACTCCGGCGTCACCAGATAGGGATCGTGCGGGTGGGTGAAGGAGACAACCAGACAGAAGGGACGCTCGTCTGTCGAGCGAGCCAGGTCATACAGTTTACGCACCCCTTGCAAGGCCACTTCGTCGTCGTAATCCAGATCCAGGGCGGCGGCGCATTGCCCGGCGGTCACGACACTGAACATGTTGTGATACCACTCCTGAATCCGCTCCGGGTGTTCCCAGTCGGGCGTCCAGGTGAAGTCGGCGGGGTAGATGTCGGTAGTCAGGCGCTCTTCAAAGCCATGCAGTTGGTCGGCGCCGACAAAGTGCATTTTGCCGCAGAGGATAGTCTGGTAGCCCAGGTGGCGCAGGTAGTGTGCAAAGGTGGGCATCTGCGACGGCATTTCGCTGGCGTTGTCATAGACGCCGGTGCGGGAAGGCAATTGACCGGTGAGCATCGAAAAGCGCGAAGGGGCGCAGAGGGGCGAGTTGCAGTAAGCATTTTCAAACACTACCCCGTTTTCGCCTAGTGCGGCAATATTCGGCGCTTTGACCACAGGGTGGCCGTAAGTAGGTAAGACTGGTGCAGCGCACTGGTCGGCTTGGATAATAAGAATGTTCGGCGGTTTGGCCGGCATAAATTTTTCCTCTTTTACCCGTTGAAGCGAACGTGATTATGAGGGCGTCAGGCTTAGATCCATGTCGATTGTCTGAAGATTTAACAGCAGCGCACCATCGACGGCGGCGCGTTCCTGCGCAGCGGCTGTAAAGCCGGTACGGGCAAAAAAGGCATAGGTGATTTGCCAACCTTCTTCACCCAACCGAGCAAGGACGCGGGGGCCACGTTCTTCAATCAAACTACGAATGACCTCAACGCCCACTAGATTAGCACCCCATTTACATTCACCGAGCAAAATTTTGCGTTCGCGCCAGTTGATCGCCACCACATCTATCTCACAATCAGTGGACCAGTGCCGCCCCACAGCATCCGGGATAAAGGAAAGGCGACCGGCAATGGCTTGCTCCAGCACCCAAGTACGACAGATCTCTTCAAAAGCCGTTTGACCGACAAAGGCGCGCAGCCCTTCGCTGATCAACTCCCAGAGACGATTGAGCAATCCTTGTTCCAAGAGAACACGATTGGCCGCCAGAAAGCGAAAGTAAAAGCGTAGGTAGGCATCATCCAGCACATAGCGGCCTTGCGTTGTCCGTTTACCTTTGGGCAAGGTGACCGGCATCTCCCGGCGAATAAAGGTCAGTTCTTGCAAGCGCGCCAGGTAGGTGCTGGCATGGTTTTTCGCCAAACCGCTTTGTAGGGCAATTTCATCCAACGTGCGGGCGCCTTCGCCGATGGCGCGGATGATTGCCAGATAGTTAGCCGGCTCACGCACTTCGTCCTGGAGCAGAAAGAGCGGCTCATGTTGAAAGATGCTCAGCGGCGAGAGAATGACATCGCGCACATTAGTCGCCAGATTCACATCGTCGCTGAACTTCTCTAAATAAGCCGGAATGCCGCCCAGAATGGCATAGACAGCCACCCGTTGTTCAGCCGTGTACTGGGGATAAAACTGAATCAACGCACGAAAGGGTAATGGCTTCAACGCTAACTGCGCCGTCGTCCGCCCATAGAGCGGCGCACGATAGCTTAATAGCTCGACCATCATCCCTACTTGTGAGCCGGCCAGCACAAGGACGATCTGTATCTGTTTGAACTCATGATCCCAGGCATTTTGCAACAATGAAGTTAACGCCGGTTCAGCTTCGGCGGCATAGGGAAATTCATCGATAATCAAAATCAAGCGTTGATTGGTCGCCAATGTCGCTGCCGCGCGCAAGGCCGTCCCCCAAGTTGAGTAGGTAAAGAGCGGATCACGCGCTTGGCTCGGTTGTATACGTTGGTAGATTGCTTGCGAAAAGGTGCGCAAGAGAAGAGCGGATGGTTCGCGCGCCGCTACCCAGTAGATAAAGGGCGTATTTGAACGTTTGGCCCACTCTAACAAGAGCGTTGTTTTGCCAACCCGCCGTCGCCCATAGGTGATGACAAATTGCGCCCCTGGTCGTTGGAGCAGTTGATTTAGTGCTTTGAGTTCGCGTTCGCGGTCAACAAACATAATCTAGTCCGAGCTCTGTATTAGACACAAGCTGGACTAGATTATAAGAGCAGATGGATAGAAAAGCAAACGCAGCCTACTTTGACAGTGCGCTGTATTAAGGCGCACACAGTCCGCTATGGCTGCCATTCCTGTAAGATCCGAAGTAAAGATCGATTTTGAACAGTTCCTATACCCTATATCTCAACTCACACTGCCTGCAACTGGTCCGTGTCAAGCGGAAAGCGTTGGGGCGCATTTTGCCCTTCAAAGCGCACCCATAGCACCGGCGGCGACAGGGTCGGCAACACTTTGATTACCTTCCCCACCCCCAACTCAGCATGGCGCACCCGATCACCAACCGACCAGGTTGGCGAGGGCGCCGACAGTGTGACGGAACGGACGCCAAAAATCTTGGTGATCTGGCGTTGGAGAAAGGTTGGCTTGGCTTCGGTTGGCGTCAGTTCCAGATCGGGCAGGGGGAGCGGCGGCAGGGGACGCTTGTGGCCCAACATCGCGCGCCACGGCTCGGCAAAATCGGGGGCGAGGTTGAGTTTGGTGAAAAGCTGCCGTTCGGCCACCGTGCGGAAGAAGCGCACCATGAGGGTAGCCGCCTCTTCCCGTTCCGTCGCCGGCCAGTTCATCCAGCCCTGAAAGTAGCTATGCAGATGCAGCGGGTGGAGATAGCGCGCCAGCGTTACCAAATCTTGCGTCGTCCAGGTGCTAGGCGCTTTCAAGATAGCGGCGGTGACATCGCGCACCGCCAACAAGAGCCATTTGTATTGCGCCTCTTCCAGAAAGGGAGAAAGGTCGGCCTCCTGAATGGCATGGAGATAGAGATCGCGCTGGGAACGGGTGATGGCGACATAGAGCAGACGTCGTTCTTCTTCCAGATTTTCCGCCGCTTTATAGGGAAAGAAGCCCTCATTGCAGTGGGGCACCATCACCACCGGCCACTCCCGCCCCTTGGCGCGAAAAATCGTGGTGATGACAACTTTGTTAGAACGATCTTCCACCGCCACCTGCTCGTTCCGTTGCCCCAGTTGCCGCACCATTTGGAGGAAAGTGATCAGGTTGCCTTTGCCCTGAGCATAGTCAAGAAAGGCCGTCACCGTATCGGCTTTGGCAACGCCGCTTTCGGCAAAACCGCTCTCTTCTTCCAGAAAGCGCCGGTAGCCCAGCCGCTGCTCCAACTCAGTCAAGACGCGCACTGCCGGCCAGGTAGCGCGTGGGCCGCCCGGCAACGCCTCGACCAGCCAGAGCAGATCCGCCGCCAGCGCTTGCAACTTATCGGCCACGGTGGAACGGGTTTCGGCGGCAAAGAGGCGCAGTGCTTCGGAAAGAGGAACACGGCCTTTGCGAACGTACTCAAGGATTTTCTGACTGAGGTCGCGGCTGATGTAGCGTTTGGGTTGCCAGTAGATCTGCCGCCAACTGCTCTCCAACTGGCGCACCTGTTCGGCGGCCAGCTTCTCGCCGGCCAACAACATCTTTTCCAGAAAGGCCAGGCGGCAGTAATCGATGAGCGTTTGCACTTCCGGGCGCTGGTAGAAGGGCACATCGCCCTCGACAAGGTAGGGCAGATTGGCGGCCATCAACGCCTGCTCTACCGGCGGCGTCTGGGCGTAGACGCGCACCAAGACGGCGATTTTGTCGAGCGGGTGGCCCTGTTTTTGCGCCGCTTTGACCTGCTCGGCGATGGTGCGGCCCATGCGTTCGGCATCGGTGTGGCGCTGGAATTGGGTGACGCCGCCAAAGCCACGGGTCAGTTGCAACTGCTTTTCCCGCCGCCGCTGGTTGTGGCGGATGACGCCATTGGCTAAGACCACCTGACCGGCCGTGCAGCGAAAGTTCTCAGTCATAAAATAGATCTTGGCCCGGTAACGCTGCTCAAAGTGGAGGATAAAATCGGCATTCGCCCCTCGCCACTCATAGATGGTCTGGTCGTCGTCGCCGATCGCCATGTAGTTACGGTGAGGCGCCGTGATCAGGTCGAGCAGTTCGGACTGGGCCAGATTGACATCCTGAAACTCATCGACCAGCACACATTGATAGCGCCGCTGGATCTCACGCAGCAGGTCGGGGTGGCGCACCAACACTTCCCAACCGGTCATCAGTTGGTCATCAAAGGTGAGCAGCCCATCGGTCAGCCGCACATCTTCGTAGAGGCGGTAGAGATCCAGGTACCAGTCCAAGCCTTTGGGCGGGGTCGCCTGGCGGGCAACAGGCGTCGCGGCCGCTGGTAGCGCCGCCTGCTGGAGATTGGCGTAGGCCAGTTGCCCCTTCCAGATGCCCAGCGTTGTCAGAAAGCGCTGGCGGTCAAAGTGGTTGAGTTCTTCGGTGTAGGCCACCTTTTGACTACGTGCAGCCGCTAATGTTTGGTTGAGAATGGTGTCGGTGGCGCTATCGATCTGGGCAAAGGCATTGGCTTTGAGCGTCGGCAAATGACCCTTTTGTTGGGCACGGGCAATAATCGAGCCGCCCAGGGCATGGAGCGTGCGAATTTCGACCTGCGCACAGCCATCCCACTGGTTCACCCGTTCGCGCAACTCCTCCGCCGCGCTGCGGTTAAAGGTGGTGGCGAGAATCTGTTGGGGCGGGAAGATCCCTTCCTGCACCAGCCGTCGGATGCGGTGGGCCATCGCCGTCGTCTTGCCCGCGCCGGCCACGGCAAAGACCAACGCCGGCCCTTTGTCATGGGCGACAATGGCGCGTTGCTGTGCGGTCAGGGCAATGGTCGCGCCGGCTGCACCATTGGTTGAGGCTTGTCGCCGCTCTCGATGGGTGTGGGGGGGAATGCCGTTAGTCATCTTGTCCTTCACTGTTGTTGGTTTCGTTACCATAGGTGCATTATACCGCAGCCCGGCATAATTGCACGTTTGTTCGGGTAGATTGGAAATAGATTGACAACTAGCCCCACCAGTGGCATAATCAGCACATAACGTCTACACGTTGATTTGACGATTCGACCACGGAGTAATAGGGGAAGCAGCTATGGCGCGCTATATCGACCCGAAAACCGATTTTGGGTTCAAACGCCTCTTTGCCCAAGAGGAAAGCAAAGACATTCTGAAACAATTCCTCTTTGATGTGCTGAAACTCGCCTATCCCATTCAGGAATTGACCTATATCCCGAATGAGCAGTTACCGCAAACGGCGGACGAGCGGATTGGCGTCTATGATGTCTATTGCACCGATCTGGTTGGCAACCGCTTTATTGTCGAGATGCAACGGGGTTACCAAACCTTTATTCGCGACCGCGTCCTCTATTACAGCACTTTTCCCATTGTGCATCAGGCCAAGAAGGGGACGACCTGGCAATTTGAGTTGCTGCCGATTCACTGTATTGCGATTCTGAATTTTGCCATTGATACGGGGACAGAATATCTGCGTCGTATTCAACTCATGGATACGAAAGCCAAAACCGTCTTTTATGACAAACTGACCTATGTCTACATCGAGTTGCCAAAGTTTGGTAAACAACCCAGCGAACTGGCTGATGCCGCCGATCGCTGGGTCTACCTCCTCAAATATATGCCGGAACTCCAGGATATTCCCGCCGAACTGGCCAATGAACCTTTTACCCATGCCTTCGAGATTGCACAAGAGGCCGCCCTTTCGCCCAAAGAACGGCTCCTCTATGAAGCAAGCCTCAAGAGTGCGCGTGATGCCTACGCCGAAATCATGAGCGCCCGGCAGAAAGGCATGGAAGAAGGACGACAAGAAGGACGACAAGAAGGACGACAAGAAGGATTGGATGAAGGGCGGCTAGAAGGACGATTAGAAGAAAAATGGGCAACCGCACGTACCATGCGTGAATTGGGCATGGCAGTCGCCGTGATCAGTCAGGTAACCGGCTTGCCGACAGAAGAAATCGCACGCCTGTAGGGTATCATCTCGGCAAGATTGGCAATGACAAATTCGCCTGTCCCTGTACCAGCCGCATCATCCCAACGTCCCGACTCGCTGTTCACCGCCAGTTGGCGGGGCGGGTGGGGACGCAACCGCCGCTTGACCATTGACACGAGCAAGGATACCCAATTTAGCGATGCCTGGATCGTCCTGGGGTTGATCCTCAGCATCATTGGGGTAGCGAGCAATAACGGCTTTTTTACGGCCAGCGGGGTGGCGCTTTGGTTAGTTTCCGGGGTGGGGTGGCTGTGGAACCGACTGAGTTTGCTGGGGCTGCACTATGAACGCACCCTGAGCGAAGTGCGCGCCTTTCAGGGGGAGACGATCCAGTTGACGCTGGAGGTGCGCAACCAGAAACTCTTGCCGCTAACCTGGCTGCGCATTCGCGACACCTTCCCCGCTGAACTGCCGCTGGCGGACAAACAGTTGCAGGTCAATTCGGCGACGAACCTAGCCGAATTTCATAGCTTCTGGATGCCGGGCGCCTACCAGCGCATTCGCCGCACCTTTGCCATTGCCTGCACGACGCGCGGCTTTCACCACTTTGGCCCGGCCACTGTCACCACCGGCGACGGCTTCGGCTTTTTTGACACCGAGGTGCAATGGACGGCGCAGCAGCGGTTGATTGTCTACCCGCGGCTCTATACGGTGGTCGAGTTGCGTTTGCCGAGCAAAAGCCCCTTTGGCGTCGTGCGTGCGCCGCAAAGTCTCTTTGAAGATCCGTTGCGCACCGTGGGCATTCGCGACTGGCAGAGCAGTGACAGCCAACGCCGCGTCCACTGGAAGGCCACGGCCCGCCAGCAACAGTTGCTCAGTCGCGTCTATGAGCCGAGTGAAGAGCAGCAGATCCAGCTCTTTCTCAATGTCACCACCATGGAACGCCACTGGCACGGCTACATCCCGGAGCTACAGGAGCGGGCGATCAGTGTGGCCGGTAGTCTGGCGGCCTTGGCGCTGGAAGAACGGCGCGCCACCGGCATCATCGCCAATGGCGCGCTCCCTGGCGGCGACCAGCCGATCCGCCTGTTGCCGGGGCGCAGTCCCAACCAACTGCTCCATATTTTGGAATTGCTGGCCGCCGTCACCCCCTTTGCCACCACGCCCATTGAAACCCTCTTGCTCACCGAAGCGCCACGAATGCCCTGGGGCGCCACGCTGGTGGTCGTCACCGCCATTGCCCATGAGGCGTTACTGGCAGTCTTGATTGAGTTGGCGGCAGCCGGGCGTCGGGTTGTCCTCTTTACCCTGGCCGAACAGCCACCCTCCTATTTGCCCAAGATCACCGTTTTTCACTTGCCCCATCTGGTGGACGATCTGATTGCGCCAACGCAATTGACAGCGGGGTAGGGAAGGGAAATAGGTAGATAGGTAGACAGGTAGACAGGTATTGTTGACAAAGTCCCTATTTCCTGTCTACCTATTTCCCTGTGTACCTGTCTACCCATCTACTCCACCGTCACACTCTTCGCCAGGTTGCGCGGCTGATCGACATCGGCGCCGCGGCGGACGGCGATTTCGTAGGCCAGGATCTGGAGCGGCATGACGGCGAGAATCGGCGTGAGCAGTTCATGGATCTTGGGGATCGGCATGATGATGTCAGCTTTGCTGCGGATGTAGTCATCATCGGCGTGGGCGACAGCGAGAACAGCGCCGCGGCGCGCCTTGACCTGCTCGACCTGGCTGACCATCTTGTCATAGACGCTGTCGCGCGGGGCGATGACGACGGTGGGCATTCGCTCATCGATGAGGGCGATGGGGCCATGTTTCATCTCACCGGCAGGATAGCCCTCGGCGTGGATGTAGCTGATCTCTTTGAGTTTGAGCGCCCCTTCGCGGGCAATCGCATAGTTGATGCCGCGGCCCAAGTAGAGGAAATTATGAAATTCATGGAATTGTTCGGCCAACTGGCGATAGAAACCGCTCTGCCACGCCTCTTCCAAGAGGGTGCCGGCCAGCCCCGGTAGAGTGGCGACCGCTTGTAACAATTCGACCCGTTCGGCAACAGTCAACGTACCTCGCTCCTGCCCTAGATAGAGCGCCAGCAGGAAGAGATCTGTCACCGAAGCGGTAAAGGCTTTGGTGCTGGCGACGCCGATCTCCGGGCCGGCCTGCATGTAGATAACGCCGTCACAGACGCGCGCCGCCTGACTGCCGATAGCGTTGACAATGGCTGCAGTAAAGGCGCCGCCGTGGCGCGCTTCCTCTAGCGCCGCCAGCGTATCGACTGTTTCACCGCTCTGGGTAATCGCCAGCACCAGATGATTGGGCGTCACAATCGGCGCGCGATAGCGAAATTCGCTGGCGTAGTCCACCTCCACGGGCAGGCGGGCCAGCCGTTCAATCAGATATTTGCCGACCAGACCGGCGTAATAGCTGGTGCCACAGGCGACAATGGTCACTTTCTCAATCGTTTGCAATCGCGCGGCGCTGAGGTTGAGCGTATCCAACACCACGCGCTGCTGGACAAAGTCGAGCCGGCTGCGCAAGGTATCGGTCAAGCTGCGCCCTTGCTCGAAGATCTCTTTTTGCATGTAATGGGCGAATTGGCCCTTTTCGGCCGCCTGGGGATCCCAGTCGATGGTGGTGGTGTTTTTTTGCAGAGGTTGCCCGTTGAGATCTAGGTATTCGACGCCGTCGCGGGTGATGACGGCCATCTGCCGTGTCTCCAGAAAGGCAACCTGACGGGTGTGTTGCAGAAGGGCGGGAATGTCGCTGGCGATAAAAGTTTCATCCTCGCCCAGGCCGATGGCGACGCCGCCGGCATTGCCCAAGCGGGCCGCGATCAGGCGATCCGGGTAATCTTCGCTCAGGACGACAATGGCGCTTGGCCCTTTCAACTCGCCCAGCGTTTTGCGCACAGCGGCAGTCAAGTCGCCGGCGCAGCCGTTGTTGTAATAGCGATGCACCAGATGGACGATCACTTCGGTGTCGGTGTCGCTCTGGAAGACATAGCCTTCATTTTGCAAACGGCTACGCAATTCGGCAAAGTTCTCGACAATGCCATTTTGCACGACAACAATGCGCCCATCGGGGCTGCGGTGCGGATGGGCATTGCGCTGGCTCGGCGACCCATGGGTGGCCCAGCGGGTATGCCCGACGGCCACTGCCCCTTCGACCGGCGCCTCTTCTAGCACTTTGGCGAGATTGCCTAATTTGCCCACTTCGCGCCGAATTTGAATGGCGCCATCCTCGCCCAACACAGCCAGGCCGGCTGAATCATAACCACGATACTCTAACTGACGCAAACCATTCAAGACAATGGGCGCGGCGGGACGCGCGCCGATATAGCCGACAATACCACACATTGGCGTATGCTCCTTGAAAGCAAGGCGTTGGCAGGCTGGCTCTTTGTCTCCCGGCCAGATGACAGGGTGACGAGCGCCGATTGCGCCAACGCCGAACACGTTATCAAAATTGATTGGGCCAACTGCCTTTGACTGGTCGATCCAATGATCCTCCCGTAGGGGCGCACCTTTGCGGTCACCCCAAGCTTGCCGGTGAATGGAGGGCGACCACAAGGGTCGGTTGCCTTCTAGGCGCCTACGGGATAAGATCAAACGAAATCCGCACCGTACTCGTAGCCAAGTTCAGTCAAAGGATTCCACTGCTTCGTGTATTCTGTGCCGCCGGTTGCCCAGTGGTTTTGACACGTGCTTGTCCAAGGGTTGGATAGAGGAAAGATAGTCCAAAGCCAGGTGGCTTTGGGGCAGGCTAGTGGAAACAGCCTGAGGGCATCCGCTGATTGATCGATTTTCCCGGCGACACCATGATGAGTCACGGTTGGTTGCCGGTTAACCCCCATTGCGCGCTTGCAATGGCGGGAACCCCCTCCTCGTCACCCGTAGACGATTGCTTGCCGCCTACTCAGCCTACTCGGCGGTAGGCTGGAAGAATCTGGTTGCAATCGGCCAAACGGGCCATGCGCTCTCTTCCCTATAGAATTTATTTTCTTACGCTAGGCGCCTCCTATTGTGCTCATGGTTTCCGTACGCGGCCCCAGTCTAGCACAAAAATGGAGGGTTGACAACCCCCTTTTGGCTGTAAGTACCTGACAAAATTCCTACTGTATCATGGATGATCGCGGCGGATTGACTGAATTCTCAGCAGCAACCGCCATACATCGCTGAACGTCCCTTTTTGACGCTTTGACGACAAGGGCGGCTTTTGCCTATAATGGTAGCAATCGGCTCGTCAGCCATTGACCAACCTGAGGAAGTGCAATGAAGACTTTATCCATTATTCGTCACGCCAAAGCAGTGTCACCGGAAGAAGCGCCTAATGATTTTGAACGCTCCCTAACCAAGCGAGGGCAGAAAGATGCGCTGCAACTCGGCCAGATCCTGGCGGCCCTATCGCCGGAAATTGATTGGTTGATTAGTTCACCCGCCCTGCGCACGCGCGAAACTACCGAATTGGTAACCAAAGCGCTTACCTATAGTAAGCCGATTCAGTGGGCGGAGAGCGCCTATCTCGCCGAGGCGGACCAATGGCTGACGCTGCTCAAACAAGCGCCGCCGGAAGCCCAACATATCGCCATTGTCGGCCATAACCCCGGCTTGAGCGATCTCGTGGCGGGATTGGCGGCGGGCGCGGCGACCCATCTAAACTTTCACCTGCCTACCGCCGCTATTGCCCACCTGGAATTAGAGATTTTTTGGTGGAATCAAATCCGCTGGGGCTGCGGCCAACTGATCCTCCTCCTACCGCCCAAATTATTACGCAAAGTGCAAGAAAGTTAAACATCATGAGCAGTGACCCAAATCAGCAGAAACAGCTGGCCGCCGATCACGCCGCTAGTTATGTCCAATCGGGTATGGTCATCGGTCTTGGCACCGGATCGACGGCGATCCTCTTCCTCCGCCGGCTGGCCGAACGGTTGGCGGCCGGCGATCTGACCAACATTGTCGGCATCCCCACCTCCAGCCAGATTGCAACGGAGGCCGCACGGTTACACTTTCCCTTGACCACCCTGGAAGAACAGCCGGTGCTCGATCTGACCGTTGATGGCGCCGATGAAGTGGATCCCCAGTTGAATCTGATCAAAGGCGGCGGCGGCGCATTGCTACGCGAAAAAATTGTCGCCCAAGCCAGCAAGCGAGAAGTGATCATTGTCGATGAAGCCAAACTCTCGCCAGTGTTAGGCACCAAATGGCACGTACCAATCGAAGTGATACCCTTTGGCTGGCGCACCCAAGCCGCTTATTTAACCGGCTTAGGCGCCAAAGTTGTCCTCCGCCAGGCCAAAGAGGGCGCCTCCTTTGTCACCGACCAGGGCAACTATATTCTCGACACCCACTTCGGTCTGATTCATGACCCGGCCGCGCTGGCCCAAACCCTTAACCAACGCGTCGGCATTGTCGAACATGGTCTCTTTGTCAAACTGGCCCACGAAGTCATCGTCGGCGGAAGCGCTGGCGTACGGATTTTGCGACCAGCCGGTATAAACTAGTGACTCACAAATTTGATCGCTAGAGATAAAGAGATTGGTTCGACGTAATCTCGCAATCTCTTTATCTCTTTATCTCCCCACTCTGCCCTACAATCTATTCAATAAGGACAAAACAATGGCTGCTACCGACACAACCGATATTTACGCTGATTTTGGCATCAAGCAGGTGATCAACGCCATGGGCCATGTGACGCTGCTGGGCGGCTCGATGCTGTCACCGGCCGTACAGGCGGCAATGGAAGCGGCAAACCGGGGGTATGCCCCCTTGGAAGAAGTACTGGACAAAACCGGCGCGACGATTGCAAACTTGGTCGGCGCTGAACATGCAATGGTGACATCGGGTTGTTTTGCCGCGCTGGTGCTGGGCATTTCCAGTCTGATGACCGGCGATGACCGGGAAAAGATCGGGCGTCTGCCTGATACGACCGGTATGAAGAACGAGATTCTGCTGCAAAAACGACAGCGCTATCACTATGACCGCTGTATCACCGTACCCGGCGGCAAGATGGTGGAAGTGGGCGACGAAAACGGCGCCACAGCCGCGCAACTGGAAGCGGCGATTGGCCCCAATACCGCCGGCATTTTGCATTATGCCCGTGGCGAAACCGTAGCCGGCGTTCTGCAACTGGCCGAGGTGGTGGCGCTTGCTAAACGTAAAGGGGTGGGCGTGGTGGTCGATGCCGCGTCGGAGATCTACCCGATTGAACGGATGCACTATGTCGCGCAGAGCGGGGCCGATTTGGTCTGTTTCGGCGCCAAATATTTGGGGGCGCAAAATTCTGCCGGTATCCTCTGTGGTCGCAAAGAATTGATTCATGCCGCCAAGCTCAACAGCTTTATCGGCTACGAGGCGCAACGGTCGCGCAGTATGGGGCGCGGCTACAAGCTCGACCGCCAGGAGGTGATCGGCGTCACGGTGGCGCTCAAGGAATGGTTGACGATGGATCACGAGGAGCGCTTACAACAACAGAGTGATCGCATCGCCGTCATCCGCAATGCCCTGGCCGACCTGCCCCATGTGCAAACCGAAGAAGCGTGGAATCCGGAGCGGGAAGCGTGGATTCAACTGCGCATTACAGTCGAGGGCGCCGATGATCCCAAACTCAACGCCCTCTGCGAAGAGTTGCGCACCGGCGACCCCAGCATCTGGCTGCGTCCCACCTTTGAAGGGGGCCAAATCGCCGTGATGGTCAACACTCTGCAAGAAGGCGAAACCGAAATAGTGGCGCGCCGCCTGCGGGAGGTGTTGGCATGAGCCAGGCTCTCACCATTCTGGGGGGCGGCAACACGGCCTTTGCGGTCGCCGCCAACTTGGCCCTGCGCGGCCTGACCGTTACGATTTATGAACACCCGGCCTATGCTGAGATGTTGGAGCCGATCCGGCAAAGCGCCACCATTCGATTGGTTGGCGTGGCGGAACAGGGCAAGGCCAAAGTAGCGCGTGTCACCGAAAGCCTGACCGAGGCGCTGGCCAATGATCTGCTCCTGCTCATTGTGCCGGCCTACGCCCATAAGCCCTTTGCCGAACTCTGCGCCCCCCACCTGCGCAATGGGCACATGATCGTGATGACGCCAGGCACATTGGGCGCTTTGGAGTTTGCGCAAATCGTGCGCGCCGCCGGCAACACAAGTGACATCGCCTTTGCCGAAACCGACACCGCACCCTATGTCTGCCGCAAAACGGCGCCTGACACCGCAACCATCTGGGGCGTAGTCAGCACTTTAGGCTTGGGCGTCTACCCGGCGACCAAGACGGAAGCGGTGGCGGACGCCGTTGCCGAAATTTTCACCACCACCGGACGCAACGGCGCGCCGACAGCGATCAGCCCTTATCCCAATGTCTTGGTCAGCGGTCTCTGCGCCATGAACCCCGTGGTGCATCCGCCCGGTGTGTTGATGAATGCCGGACGCGTCGAATATAGCCGGGGCGACTTCTATTTTTACGAAGAAGGCGTGACGCCGACGGTAGCGCAGGTAATCTATGGCGTCGATGCCGAGCGGCGGGCGATTGGTCGGGCGCTGGGCTTTGACCTGCTGCCGGTTGATGCCGCCTTTCACGCCGCCGGCTTTGGCCCCAAGGGCGATCTCTGGGCGACCATCAACGGCAGCCGCATGTTGACCCAGTTGCGGGCGCCGGGGGCGATCAACACGCGCTGGCTGACCGAGGATATACCCTATGGGCTGGCAGCATGGAGTTGTTTAGGTAAACAATTGGGCGTAGCAACGCCGTTAATGGACGCGCTGGTAACGCTGGCCGGTGTGGCGCTAGGCCAGGATTTCTGGCGCCTGGCGCGCACACCGGCGCAATTAGGTATTGCCGGGCTAGATGCCCGCCAATTAGTGCAGTACGCTCAGCACGAAAGCAGAGGCTGACCTACCCATTGGGCCGAATCTGGAGGTAAGAATAGCCAGCCGCAACCGCGGTCCCCAACCAGGTCGTCCCCGAATTACCCAGGGTAACGTTGCTTTCCGGATAGAGCATAACGCCCACAATGAGCGATACGACCCCGATAAATACCCATGCCCCCAGGTAGAAGAAGACGATGTACGTATAAAATTGCCGTACCCGCTCACTGGCGCTATCGGCGACCAAGCGACGGGTTGGACTCTGCCCCGGTGGCGTAATGGCAAGTTGGGTGACGACAAGGGCCGACACCAAGCCACCGACGGTCGTGTGGATGTTGATCGTGCCTTCCGTCAGCGGCAATGTAAACCATTGGTAGACATCGTTGAGTAACAAAACGGTAGTAAATAAATAGAGTAACAACAAGAGAAAGGTAACAATTGCGCCAAAGCGTTCGGCTAACGATGAGTTTGCCATAATTTCCTTCTTTCGTCCTTGTATGCCGACGAGCGCCAGGAAGTAACACGCTTCACAGCGATAACCAGTTACTTTCTGTACTGCTCGTCAGTCTAAAATTGAAGGTGTTGGCCAGTCGGTTTCGCCCTAACCAACTACCAGACCAACTAGCCAACACCCCTTCCGTTGAACTACCGGGGCTTTTAAGGGTTCGCCCCTGGGGCAGACTTGGCGGATGCGACATCGTCCCTGCCCAATTCCTCCTCCAACACTTGAATCGCCCCGGTGATGCGCAGGAGCGTCTCCCGGAGATTGGCTTGCTTTGCTTCTAGCTCAGCCAGCACGCGTTGCCCGGTGCTGAACTCGGCTTTTAGTTCTTGAAGACGTTTCTCTAACTGTTGGCGCATGACAAATTTCTCCCACACACGTCGATTTTGGCATCAGTAGACCGCAGTCGGTGAACTTCCGCCTGCAAGTCGGTCAACAGCTTCTGTTGCTCACACACCACCTTACTTAGCGCGGCAATGATCGGTGTAAGCGAAACAGCCTTTCGATCGGCGGTTGCGGCGGCGGCAGGCACATCTTCGGCAATAAACCCCAGATGGTTCGTTTTTTGTTCGTCAGCGCGATAGTTGAAGCGAACAGGGGCCAAGTTGCTAATCAACTCCACCGCTTCAGCCGCAGACAGATCCACAACATTTTCCTTGAGCATACGTGACGATTCTTGTGCTATCGTCGTATAGAGGAGCGTGTTCACATGGAGGGTGGTAATGCGGACTGGCGGTTTATTACCGTTATTAATCCACAACTCAGCGCCAATCGATTGGAGATCTAACACACTGCCATCGGCTCTGATGTCAATCGATTGGTTGGTCCCTCTTTTCTGTAGACGAATTCTACCGCCAATCACATGGAGAGCAGTCTCTGGCGTCGTCGTTCCAATTCCAACATTGCCACTATCTTTACTAATGGTAAGACGCGTTTTAGCCCCTGTGTCATCCATTGTCTGTAAGCTCAAATCAGCATTATGGCTACTAATTTCACCCCCAGCGACACCGATCCTTTTGTTAAAGTAGAAGCCGGCCTCGCCATTGGTGTAAAAGTGTGACCAAAATCGATTGGCAGGCCCTAACACCAGAAACGCATGGGGCGTCTCGATACGCAGCATGCCATTGCCATGTTCACTTGTGGCATTACCGGTGAGCTGCGTTCGGTTGGTAAGATTGAGGGCGCCGCTGCCGATCCCGACCTTTAGTTGGGTAGTGACAATGCCGCTGTCCTCTTTCCAAGAACTGGCGCCGCCGGAGCCGGGCGAACCCGGCTCGCCCCGTGGAATTTGTAGATGCAACCGTTGGTTGCCCTCCGGCGTGCCAAGGCTTTCCAGGCGCGCGGTCGCCTGGCTGCCGGGCGCCCCGGTCTGTACCGCCACCTCGGTGATCCCCGGCCCCCGCGCGCCGGCTTTGCCATCAGCGCCATTGGCGCCGTTTTCGCCGCGCGGGATCTGGAGCTTCAAACGTTTGTTGCTGTCCGGGCCAGCCGTATCTTCCAGTTCGGCTGTGGCTTCGCTGCCGGGGACGCCCGTCTTTACGGTCACTTGGGTAATACCCGGCCCTGGCCGCCCCGGATCGCCTTGCAGACCGGTCTTATCGCCCTTCCACTCACGCCGGCTACTGATCACTTCCGCACCACCGACCAGAATGCCCTGCGTGACACTTAACGCACCGCCGACGGCTAAGGTGTTATCATTGCTGCTGACCCTGACGGCTTCCATTGTCGTTACGGCATTCTCCTTTACAACAGGACGGCGAAACGTGACGGTTTCGCCCAAGAGCCGACGACGGGCCTGTTCCGTGTTATCATCAGGATTGCGATCACGCAGCGCCACAACCTTACCGTTCCGGTCAATCTCGGCAATGGCTAAGACGAGGAAGGGAACATTGGCCAATACGTCCCCATCCAACTCGGCGCGGGTGCGCAAGCGCAGCCAAGGCGCCTGCTCTAGCCGATCGGCTGGTCCCGTATCCGGCCCCGGCAGCACAGACTGGGGCAGCACAGAGAAACGGACCGTGACATAGACCGTGTCCCCACCCAGGTTGCCGGTGAGCAACTCGACTGGCGTTTTGGTCGGGCTGTGTTCCCCCCCCGGCGGATCGGCGCCCCGATCACCGTAGCCGTTGGTCGGCAGCACGATCAGCCGCCCCGCCTGATCAATCGCCACGCCGGGCTGCACCGTGATCGTTGAGCCGTCGGCGCTCACTTCCAAGCCGCGGGCAATCCCCCAATCGTGTAGCGCCAGATGATGTAACTGCATTTGTGCATTGACGCTCTTGTAATCTTCCCCAATGATTCGGATGTACTCTTCGTTGCCCATTGATATCTCCTGATCATCTTGGTGGTATAACGACTCAGCTTCAGGTGCGCAGTTATGGACGAGGGATAAATTCCAACACCAGCGACCCCTCTTCGGCGCCCTCCGCCGTGGCGCGCACCGTGACCGAAACCGTCTCCAGCGCAGCGGTCAACTCGACAAGCGCTCTGCCGGCAATGGCGGTTACTTTGCGGCTGGAGAGGGCGCCGCCAGTGGTACGGAAGGTAAATGGGATCGTCTGGGGGACGACTTTGCCATGAATATCGCGCAATTCCGCCGTAATGGTGGCCTTGCTTTGACCATCGGCCACCACTTCCGGGAGACCGTCGCCGTCGGTGTCGGGCGCATCGGTGGTCAGCTTGATGCGCAAGGGAGGCGCTTTCTTCTCAAGGCCAATCGGTGCGCCTTGGTCATCAAGCTTAAATTGCCACCCCTCCATATTCGCCGCATACTTGAGCGAGTCTGTAACATAAAGATACCCCCATTCAGTATGGTCGGCGTTTGGGTATAGCTCCTCGATTGTTGGTTCGCGCCATTGCCCATTGTCGAAGACCTTGGTGGCGACCCCGACCAATTCGTTTGCGCCTTTTTTGTAAATGACGATCATGCCGCCTTTCCTTTCTGGTGAAAACCTGTTTTCCTCTACTGCGCCTTGTCGTCATCGGCGGCAAAGCGCCCCAATCACCAGCCGCCTTTTTTGGCAATGGCCACACCGGTTACCACAATAGCATCGTCTGGCGATGCAGCGATCGTACCGTCGGGCTGCGCCAAACAATGGACGCTAGTACCTGCCGCCGGGATCACAATTAGCTTAAAGGTGGCGAAAAATACACATTCTTCTTTCGTAAAACCACTAGGTATGGGAATGCTCTGCCCGTTTTTCAACCCTGTACCTACGGCAATGCCGACTTCACGCGGCAAAACCCCGGCGGCCAGCTTGGCGAACGTCACGGCGCCATCGGCCAGTTCCGCCGTACCCACACTGCCATCCTGAATTTTGGCGGCGGTGACAGTATTGTTAGCCAGCTTGGCCGTGGTCACCGCGCCATCGGCCAGGTTGGCGTTGGTGACAGCGCCAGCGGCCAGTTTCGCCGGGGTGACAGCCGCATCCGCAAGTTTGTTCGTAACGACGCTGCCATCCTGAAGCTTGGCAGTCTGTACCGCATTATCAGCCAACTTAGCTGTAGTTACCGCGCCATTCGCCAATTTGCCGGCAACCACGCTGCCGTCCTGAAGTTTGTCAGCAGCAACACTGTTAGCAGCAAGCTTGGCGCCTGTCACCGCGAGCGCGGCCAGTTTATTGCTACTGACGGCGTTGTCCTGAATTTTGGCGGTGGTGACGGCATTGTTCGCCAGCGCCGCTTCGGTGATGGCGCTGCCGGCCACTTTGCCAGCGGTGATCGCACCATTCTGGAGGTGGGCTCTCGTCACGGCGTCACTGGCGATCTTGGGCGCGGTGATGGCTGCATCGGCTATTTTGAGCGTGGTCACGGCGCCAGCGGCCAGGGCGTTGACGCCGACACTGCCGGCCTGCAACTTGGCAGCAGTGACAGCCAGGTCGGCCAGCTTGCCCGTAGTGACACTGCCTTCCACCAGTTTTGCCGTGGTGACTGCGCTATCGGCCAGCGCCGCTTCGCCCACCGCGCCCACCTGTAACTTGGCCGCCGTCACGGCGCCATCACGCAGTTGGGCCGTGTTGACCAAATCAGCGGCGAGATTGCCCTGGAGGAGACCAATGACCGTCAGCGCCCCGCCAAAGTGAACATCGCCGCCCTCCACCTTGAGTTGGTTGGGGCCTGGGTTAGGGGCGCCAATACTCATCTGGTCAGCCGTCAGCAAGCCCACCGTGGTGTTACCCGTCACACGCAAGGCCCCGCCAACCGTGGTTTGCGGGGCCTTGATGCGCAGCGCATCCCCATCCCCCAGGGCGATTTCAGCGACGCCGAGCGTTTTGACGGTCATGCCGTCCACAGCCGCGCGCTCAAAGGCCAGCCGCGCGACCCGTTCGCCCAGCAGACGACGGCGATGTGGCTCGGCGGGATCGTTATCGTCGCGTTCGCGTAAGGCCACGACGCGGCCGTTCTGATCAATATCGGCGATCGCCAAGACAAGAAACGGAATCCCAGCGATTTCGTCGCCGACCAGCTCGGCGCGCGTGCGCCTGCGTAGCCAGGGCGCCTGCTCCAGCCGCTCAGCCGGCCCAGTGTCGGGCGCCGGCAGCGCAGACTGGGGTACCTCGGCGAAGCGGATGGTGACATAGACCGTGTCGCCACCTAGGTTGCCGGTGGGCAAGGGGACGGGTGTCCTGATCAGGTCGTGTTGACCGGCCAACGGATTGGCGCCGATGTTGCCATAGCCGCCGCTCGCCAGCACAATCAGTTGCCCTTGTTGGTCAATGGCCACACCGGGCTGCACGGTGAGTTCCGAACCACTGGCGCTCACCTCCAGCCCGCGCGCAATGCCCCAGTCGTGCAGCGCCAGATGGTGCAACTGCAACTGCGGCAGATGATGCCCGACAAAATCGTGGCGGTGGTCGCTCGTGTCATGGGTCACCGCTGTGCTATCGGGGTAGTCCGTTCGCGCACTTCTGGGATAGGATAGGTTTGTCATCGCTCTCTCCTCTACCACAATGATAAACGGATCGATTCATCTTTTTTCAAGTTGGCGTACAAAACACTAGTACAGAGCGGCCTAAGTAAGCCAGTAGTTCAGTAGGACAGTAAGTCAGTCACTGTCTCACTGTCTCACTGGCAACTATGGGTTTATTTACGCCGTGGCCGTAATCGGTTGGCCGGAGGCGTTTTCCACAAAGAGCCATTGGCCGGCCGGGTTGATCTCTAGAAAGACATACTGCCCGTCGGGCGTCAACCGCATGTCAATAGCGCCATAGGCCAGACCCAGTTGCGCCATCAAGGCCAACAGGCGCGCGTTTACTTCCGCCGGCAAGTCCACGGCTTTGATGCGCGCATTGGCAATATCCATGCGAAAATCATAAGGATAGGCCGTTTCCTGAGAGTAGATGGCCGCCGGAAAAATGGTGTCGCCAACGACGGTAATGCGCAGGTCGTATACGGCTGGAATGTATTCTTGAAAGATGCTCGGCGCGTAGCGGACATTATCAAGGAGATCAACTTCGTCACGCCGCAGCAGGCGGGTTTCGCGCCATTCCTCCTGCGTGGCGGAAAAGGTTTTGTAGATAGTCTTGTCCACGCCGCAACTTTCGACAAAGTGACGCACCTGCTGCGGATCATTGGAGACCAGCGTCGCCGGGATGGTTAACCCAACCTGTTGCGCCACGCGCAGTTGGTAGAGCTTGCGGCTGGCCGTTTCTGTCCGCACAGGGTGATTGACCCAATAGGGATCCAGGAGATGCCAGAGGCCGGCCCAGGTTTCGGCAATTTCATTGTAAGCAAAGGCGCGATGCGAAGGGCGCGCCAGGGCGGCATGGAGGCCAAAGGGCTGGGGGCGGCGCCACCAAAGCGCACCACATTGGGCCAGATCCAGTGTACCCAGGGCGCTTCCGGCAAGAACGAGGGATGCCGGCGCCCCCGTAGGAAAGGCAACCGTTAGGGTAAGCCCTTGGGGGAAGTGGGAGAGATCGAGCAGCGTGGCCGGCGCCCCTTGCTCGGTCAGCACTTTCAACACGGCAGTGGCATGGCCGTCATGCGCAGCAGAAACAACGAGGATCATGACGGGTCCCCTTTCATGAGTGTTTCATATTCCGCCAGCAAATCGGCATAACTTTGTTGCAGCGCGGCCAACTGCTGCGTTTGCGCCTCACTCAACGCCTGGGTTGCACCTTGTTGCTCAAGCGCCCGAATCAGCAGCGTATGTTGCACCAGTTGCTGGGCCAGCGCCGCCAGTTCGCTCTGGCGTAAGGCAGGATGGGATGCCAGCCAGGCCATCGTATGATGCGGCGTGGCTAAGGCGAAGGGTGCGGCCGCTAGATTGGACGCCTGGTGCGGTTCAGGAGATCGGTTAATAACCATATCCTCCAGCTTTTTGACGGTGTTGCCATCATCGAAGTTTTTAATCGTGGTGAAATCATCACTGTTTTTGTTTGTGAAGGTATCAACTTGCGGGTCAGTAAGCGGATCATCCTGGTCCTTGATTGTAAATTGATCAGTTTGTGGGTCGGTAGTCCCATCATCGCGGAACTTTAACGTCATTTGATCATCTCGCGGAAGGGTTATTATATCCTGGCCGGGTGCTGTTGGTGCATCGGCGATTGGATCGGTTGGCGCCGGCTCTTCCAACTTGGCAACCCGCGCTTGCAGATCCGCTAGCCCTTGCAGCAAACCGGAAAGGGTGGACTGTACACTTTGCGCCAATTTATTCTCGTTGACCGCACCATCGGCCAATTCGGCGCTCCCCACACTACCATCTTGAAGCTTGGCGGCAGTGACCGCCTTGTCGGCCAATTTGACGGTGTCCACCGCGCCATCCGCCAATTTGACGCCCGTGACGGCGCTGTCGGCGAGTTTCGCCAGGGTGACAGCCGCATCAGCGAGTTTGTTCGTACTAATGCTTTTATCTTGTATTTTGGTGGTTTGTACAGCATTATCAGCCAACTTAGCTGCGGATACCGCGCCATCGGCCAATTTGCCGTCAACGACACTGCCATCCTGAAGTTTGGCGGCCGTCACCGCGCGATCAGCCAGCTTGGCGCTATTGATAGCACTGTCTTGAATTTTAGGGGTAGTGACGGCGTTATTGGCCAGCGCGGTTTCGGTAATGGCGCCATTCTGGAGGTGAGCGCTTGTCACCGCCTCATTCGCTAACTTGGTTGTAGTGATGGCGCGGTCCGCCACTTTGAGCGTGGTCACGGCACCGTTGGCCAAGGCACGGTCGTCGATGCTCCCCACCTGCACCTTGCTAGCGGTAATGGCGCCATCGGCCAGCTTGGTCGTAGTGACACTGCTATCTTGAAGCTTAGCGGTGGCGACTGCGTTGTTGGCCACTTTTGCGCCGGTCACGGCGTCGTTGGCCAGCGCCGCTGCCCCCACAGCACCGGCTTGCAGTTTGGCGGCGCTCACGGCGCCATCGCGCAGTTGGTCAGTATTGACCAAATCGGCAGCGAGATTGCCCTGGAGGATGCCAGTAACCGTCAACGCGCCACCGACCGTGGTTTGCGGGGCGGTGATACGTAGCTCGTCACCAGCGCCTAGGGCAATCTCGGCGCCAGCGAGTGTCTTGACGGTCATCCCCTCTACAGCGGCCCGGTCGAAGGCCAGCCGCGCGACCCGCTCGCCCAGCAGCCGGCGGCGATGTTGCTCGGCCGGGTCATTGTCGTCGCGTTCGCGCAGCGCCACGACACGGTCGTTCTGGTCGATGTCGGCAATGGCCAAGACCAGGAATGGCACCCCTGCCGCTTCGTCCCCTACCAACTCGGCGCGGGTGCGCAGGCGCAGCCAGGGCGCCTGCTCCAATCGCTCTGCCGGTCCGGTGTCCGGCGCCGGCAGCACAGACTGGGGGATCTCCGAGAAGCGGATGATGACATAGACCGTGTCACCCCCCATGTTGCTTGTTAATAAGCGCACCGGCGCCTTGAGCGGATTGTATTGCCCGGCCAGGGGGTTGCCGCCCGTATCGCCATAGCCGCCACTGGCCAGCACGATCAGTTGGCCCTGTTGGTCAACCGCCACGCCAGGCTCCACGGTGAGTGTCGTGTCACTGGCGCTCACTTCCAGGCCGCGCGCAATGCCCCAGTCGTGCAGCGCCAGGTGGTGCAGCCGCATTTGCGGCAGATGATGCCCGACAAAATCATGACGATGGTCGCTCGTGTCATGGGGCACCGCTGTACTATCAGGATAGTCGGTTCGCGCCGTTCTGGAATACGATAGATTTGTCATCAATTTCTCCTTTACCGCAATTGTAAGCAAATGAACGCATTCGCCTGACCCCACAGCTTCTACAAACTGTCTTCGCTGCTATCGCGCTGGTGCATATAGGTGATGCCACGGGTTTCCGGCTGATCATAGGCACGGGGATAGAGATATTTCCCTTTGACTTCGGCACTCTTTTCTTCTTCCGGTACGATGCGATTGGCATTGGCAACGGGATCTTTTCGAATGCCGGTCACCTGCCAAGCGACTTCCATATGCGGGCTGCCGCCGGCGATCTTAAAACGATTCGCTTGCATCTTTTGCGCAATATAGAGGCCGGGGGCCGGTACACCGAGGGCAGTTAACTGATAACAAAGATTAGCGTTAATTGCTTCAAACCACTGCGGTAAGTCGACCCACGCTTCGCCCTGGTCATCTAACGTAACAACACCATCATATATATTTTTCATGTCGGGCGATTCAACGAAAGAATGGTTGAGATATTTGTTCGCCGGATCAAGGGGGTGATCGATCTGGAAGCCGCCGCTACTTTTGGTAAGACGCCCACGGATGTCCACATCACCCAAGAATTGGGCGGCGATACGTGGTACACGATCGTAATCCAAACGTCCAGCAACAAGCGCCGGCGCTGTATTTTCATGCCGTGCAACATTCACAAAAAATTCAGCAGCACTGCCAAGACCGGCATTTACTGCATAGAGTGCGGCCCATTTATTATCTTTGTTTTCGACACGGAATTCTCCAGCCCGTCCAGCATCTCCATCTATACCGACATAAAGTGCTGACTGACGCTTTTGTTTGACCGGGATGATGACCCCGCCTTTCGCTACTGTTTCGCCATATTGAGGTTTATCCTCCCAGAAACTTGTTCCTGGATCACCCCTGTCTCCTTTTTCCCCTTGAGGGCCTTGCGGGCCACGCCCACCTTGCAAACCTTGGGGACCGCGTTCACCTTGCGGTCCTCGCTCACCTTGCGCACCGCGTTCACCCTGAATGCCTTGCAACCCTTGGGGACCGCGCTCACCCTGCGGACCTGGTGGCCCCTGCGGCCCGCGTTCACCCTGGAGGCCGGCTTTTTCACCTTTCCACTCACGCCGACTGTTGATGACTTCGACACCCTCGACCATGATGCGCTGTGCGACGTTCAGAGGGCCATGGACAGCGAAGGTGTTATTCTGGCCGGCGCCGACTGTGACGACGTCCACTGTCGTCACCTGATTGTCTTGCACAACAGGACGGCGGAAGCTGAGAGTTTCGCCCAGCAGACGACGGCAATGTTGCTCGGCCGGGTCGTTATCGTCGCGCACACGCAGCGCCACGACACGGCCATTCTGGTCAATGTCGGCAATCGCCAAGACCAGGAATGGCACCCCTGCCGCTTCGTCTCCTAGCAACTCGGCGCGGGTGCGCAGGCGCAGCCAGGGCGCCTGTTCCAGTCGGTTGGCCGGCCCGGTGTCCGGCGCCGGTAATACCGATTGGGGTAACGCCGAGAAGCGAATGGTAATATAGACCGTGTCACCACCCAGGTTGCCGGTAAACAAGGGCGCCGGTGTTTTCACTGGGTTGTGCTGCCCGGCCAGAGGGTCGGCGCCGGCGTCACCGTAGCCCCCGCTCGCCAGCACAATCAGTTGGCCCTGTTGATCGATTGCCACCCCAGGCTGCACCGTGAGTGTTGAGCCAGTAGCGCTCACTTCCAGCCCGCGCGCAATGCCCCAGTCATGCAGCGCCAGATGGTGCAGCCGCATTTGCGGCAGATGATACCCAATAAAATCGTGCCGATGATCGTCGGTGGTATGGGTAGCCGCCGTACTGTCGGGATAATCGGTCTTTGAAAGCCTTGAGTATTGCTGGCTGTTCATAATCACTCCTCTCCGCGCCGGTGACATCTGCACCACCCCGTTTCGACAGCCGACGGACCAGCAATGATGCAGCTATTGCGTTTTTATTCAGTTTCGATATCAATTCGTTGCGAAGTACATTCGGTAATCGCGCCATCGGTCTCGATCCGGTACTTTTTACCCGCGGCAACGCCTTGCAGTAATTCAGTGACGCCCGGACTCTCATCATAGCGGACCATGTCGCCATTCTCATCGATGATTCTAACATAGCTCTGCTGACCAGATAACTTGATCAAAAGGTAGTTGTCTCCCGATTTTACCTGGGCCGTTGCTTTTTTCTTTGACTTTGCCATAGCGCTCTCTCCTACTCATCGGTATATGCAAACTCCACTGCCACCAAATAGATGCGCGCCGTTTTTGATGCCGTCACCTTGAGAGCAAGGCCATGAATGTTGGGCGTCAGCTTCTGTTTCGTGGGCGTAATCCCAAACGCCGGTCTGAAATCACCCGCTGTGGGTGTGATTCTCTGCGGTTGATCAAATAACAGGATCGAATCCTCGCGGTTAAAACCAGCGCGATAGAATTCAAGTGTAATTTCCCCCTCATTCGTTGTGCCATAGATTTGAATTTGGGTGACGCGACGAACTCCCGGCAGCACTGGGATCTCCATGACGCCTACAGCACCATCTGCTTCAGACGACGAATGGGTAATGGCGTGCACAAATTCTTTGGGTTCTGTACCAAATTTCTTAGGCAAGAAAGCTAACCGCATCCACCCCGACACCTGCCCTCCACTCTGGATTTGTTGCAATAATTTTGTCTCCAGCTTCTCGGCGCTAATTGTTTTATCAGCGATCTGTGTACCGGTCACGGCCTGATCGCTAATATGGTTAGTCCGAATGGCCTTGTCGGCAAGCTGCTCGCCGGTCACCGCCTTGGGGCCTAAATGGGCAGTGGCAAAGCTGCGCTGATCCACTGGATCGCCCTTGATGGTGCGGTCATCGTTGCGTTGAATCTGGGCCAGCAAAATTGATGCGCCGGTAGGGCGGGTAGTGCTGGCAATGATCCGCACGCCTTCGATGATCCGAGTCGGCTTGCCTTCAATACCAGGGTCTGTACTGGGGACGCCTGCCTGTTCGTTGTGTGTGATCGCAATAAAGACTTCGCCGCTGCCGCCGATATCTTTCAGCTCAATCTCAAGCCCATCCGCCGTAGCGCGGATCGGTTGGGTGAGATTCTGATCAATATGTTCAGGCATTGCGAGCAGGGCAGTCATGCCCTCGGCTAATTCGACCTCGCGATGCTCGCCATCCACCGCTTTACCGAGGGTGACGCGCACCTTGGTGCCGGCAACCTTTTGCACGACCAATCCTTCCACAACCCCTTGTGTATGCAAGAGGCGATTGTGCTGCCGCAAGCGGTCCACATGATAGCGCTGCGCGGTTTTGAAGTCTTCTTCGCGCAAGAATTGGTGGCTGAAATAGTTCATTCCTGTCACTTGTTCGCCTGTCATCGTCTACTCTCTTTCGCTATGCGAATGAATCGCCTGGAATGGTCAACGGCGCGCCACCGACAAGCGTGGTGTCGCCGACACGTGCGCCCACTTCATGCGTGTAATCCACCCCGATCTGCATGGGATGCCCCTGGATGCGCAATTGATAATCTGTATGGGCCGGTCGCTCCTGTTCGAGGGCGGCGCGCGCCGTTTGGATCAGTTCCTGCAAGCCGTCCCGGTGGTAAAGCCGGCTGTTACGGGGGTTCGTCACCAGATTCACCCAGAAGAAAGAAGGCAGACTGCCGCCGATCACCGTGTTCAGGCCAACAGTGGAAACCAACCCGATCTGTAAGGGATTGGCCGGGGCGTAGATAGTAATCGCGGCAACCTCTTCGCGCAAGTAGGTGCGCAGAAAAGCTTCGACGCCCGGTTTGGTGCCGCGCCAGGGCCAGATCCGGCCGGCCACGCGCAGCAACTCGCGGTTCCACCGTTCCCCCCGGTCGGGGCGCAGGGCCAGCCCCACCCAGCCGGCCAGCCATTGTAAAAAGGCCCGGCCTCCCCCGACCGGCGCCAGATGCACAACCGGCGCACCGGTGTCATAAGTGCCCGTGAGCGCTGGGGTCACACTGAGGGTGGACTGCCCCTTTTCCTGGTTTGTCGTTACGGCTACCACCTGCACATATTCCGGAGTTGCACCGCGGCCAACCCGCAACACATCGCCAACTGTCGCATCGAGAAAAGCGGCCTGTGTCTCCTCAATCACCAGTGTGTTCGCTGTCGCCGGTTTGGCCAGCGCCGCCTCCCCCACCACAGTTCCCAACACACGAATCGCCGTGCCCGTGGCGTGGGCAAAGCGGAGGGGCTGACGCAGATGTAAACCGGCGCGCCAGACGGCAGGAGTTGGTCCGGCGGCTGGGAGCGCGTCCACTTGCACAAATTCGACCGCCGTTGGATCGCTGTCCTGAATATGCAGCAGATCATTCACTTGTAGCCCGCTATGGGTATCGACTTCGATTAGCTCCGCCTGCGCCAAGGCGGGGCTGCGTAGCACCAATTCGGCGCCATCGTGTTGGGCATAGGCAAAGGCAGCCGGCGGCGTCGCCACCGGCATGGGCTGCATCATCGCAACTGGTTCGCCCACCGCATGGGACGATTGCAGCGGCGGGGCAATGGTCAGGGTAACGCCTTTGACCTCCTCTACCTGCGCATATTCAGTCGTTTCATCATCGCCGATGCGCAGGATGGCGCCCACCTCAACCCCCAGTTGCGGCGCATCCATGACCGTTAGCGCAGTCGCGCCGCTGCCAACCCCCAGGCTCAGGGCAGCAGCCGCAACGGGTCTACCCACCACGACCACGCGGGCCCCCGCCGTATGGGGAAAACGCAACGCACGGCGCAGGTGAACTGCCGACGGCAGTAACGCCAAGTCGGAAGCTTCCACTTCATCGATCTCGACAAATTCGCACGGCGTTTCCGGTTCAGCTTGTAGCTGTAGAATATCACCTGGGCAGAGACCAGCAGCGCTGTCGAGCAGCAATGTACACTCTTCCGCCGCCACAGCGACCGCCACTAGGGGCGTCGGGGTCAGCGCAAAGAGATCAGGCAGGGCGTCCAGTTCGCTTTGCACGCCGGCAAAGAGCTGTTCAAAGACGCCCAAAAAGGCGCTCAGGAAATTAGCCCCCTCGCGCGCATTGGTGCGCAAAATGGCCGGTAGATATTCAGAAAAGGGTGTCATCGCCTGCTGCACGGCCATTCACGATCCTCCCTATTTCATCCTTGATCGTTTGTAATTACAAACCCCACCCTAACCCTCCCCTGAAAAAGGGAGGGAATTGTCCTGTCGTCAACAATTCCTCCCCTTCACAGGGGGAGGTTAGGAGGGGGTAGCTTGGTAGTTACCTTGAGCGTTTAATCTTTGATCGTCACAACAACAGCGCCGGAACGGGCCAGGAGCGCCTGGGGCGGAATCGTGATATTCCCTCCTACCAGCGTACCTGGCGCCTGGGTTGCCAATGCTAAGCTTTCCACATGGTCCACCTTAGCCATGCTCTCCAGCCGTTGATAGAGTTCCGAGCGATAGAGCGCACGGCCAAAGGGCCAGCCGTTACCGTCCACACCACCGCGCAAGGGGTGTAGAAAGTCGCGGATCGTGCGTTCAATCTCACCTTTCGTCAGACCACTGCCCGGCTTCCGCACCACGCTGACCGTCACGTCCACCGGCACATAGAGCGGCCCAATGACATGGAGGCGGGTCGTAAGCAGAGAGTGTGGCAGCAGACCTCTATAAATGTCATCGGCCAGTGCTAGCGTTGGCATTGGCCCTGGTTTATTCGTGTGGTCAGGCTCGTCGGGTTCGTCCGGCACAACAATCAGCAGCGCGGCCACCGGGGGCTGCGCTGCTGCCGCCTGAGCGTCTGTGACCGGCATGTGATAGTGGGTAAAGGCCGTGCGCGCCAACCGCGTACCCTGCGCCAGCGCCACGGCACGCGCCAACGCTTCAAATTCGTCGGCGGTGACGGCGCGCTTGCTCTGGTCAAGTTGGTTCAAGATGCGTTCCAGCGTGTGATCCAGCGTCTCGCCCTGGGTTGCCGGGGCGCGCTCGCTACAGCCATCCGCCAGCCGCAGAAATTGGGCAATGCCCGCCGCCGGCAACTGGTTGAGCTGAAAGATGGCAGACTCGGTCAGCCAGGCAAACAACTCCAGCAGGGTGATGCCCGGATCGGACAGGTTATGATTGGTCCAGCGTTGGCTATAACGCGGAATCAGCGAGCGCCCTTCATCGACCAGTTGCTCAAAGGTGCGATCATCCAGATTGGGTACAGGCAACGGCATCGCTCACACTCTCCTTTCCGCCACAGCCACCGGCGAACGCAAGGTAACGGTGTGCTGGCCGGCATAGACCAGATAAAATTCCGGCACGCGCAGGCGTTCGCCCAGGGCCAGACGTTGCTGCTCGTCGCGTTTCAACTGCAATCCCTGGGGGTTGGTCTGTTGGGGGCTGCTGATCAGAACGGACGGCAACCCATCCTGCTCAGTTTGCGCTTCAAACCCGCGCACCACGAGCAGATCTACCAGCGCCCCCTGGGCAATGTGGTTGACCAACACCGACCGTACCGGACTGGCCGTCGTTGTAATCACCGTTCCCGCGGCGTAGTCAGTCTGGGCGCGAAACGGTTCGACGCGCAAGGTATTGCCCGTAATGGTGCGAATAGTCGTCTCTACGACGTTTAGCCCGGCGCCCAGGCGGATGCGTTCACCTTCATGAAAGAGCGTCACCATCGCCGCGTCCAGGGGCGCGCCTTGGGCAATCGCTTCGGCCACCACCGCCGTCACCAGGTGATCGGCTGTTGACAGGGTGCTGCCCGGTGGATAACGCACCACAGCAGCCGGTGGCGGCGCCTCAAAGGTTAAGGGCAGGGTCGCGACCGTAGGCTTGAAGCGCAGACTTTCCACATGCTCTACGCCGGGCAAGGCTTCAAAGGCGGCATAGAGTTCTGACAAAAAGACATCACGGCCCAATGCCCAGCCATCGCCCGCCGGCCCACCGGTCAGCGGGTGGAGGAAGGCATCCAAGGCGGCCACTACGGCATTGCGCACGGCGTCACCCTGCGCCGGATTGACCGGGACAATCTCCGCCTCGATCTCGACGGGCAGATAACCAGGGCCAATGACGTTGAAGCGCACGGGCGCAACGCCGGTGAGGGTTGCCAGGCCGCGCGTTTGGAGATCGGCCGTCACTTCACGAATCAATTGAGGAGACGGCAGCAATTTCTTGTCCGGCCCGGCGGGCACAATGATGAGCGTGAGCCAACCACGCTCCGCCGCAAGCGCCCGGTTACGATTGGGCAGACAGGTGGCGCGCGCCACACGCGTGCCCGCCGCCTGACGGGCCAGCCATTCAAAGTCACCGGCTGTCACGGCATGACCGCGATGTCTGAGCGTCTGCGGGCCTCGTTCTTGTGCGGCGGCCAGCGTTTCGGCAGTAGCGCCGCCATCGGCCGCCATTGGATTGGTGACCGCGGCAATGTAGGGGATCGACGTTTTTAGTTGCGTAATGGCGCCGGCCGGTTGGTTGCCCGCCGCACCGCCGCCGGCCCGATAGCGTTCGCAGACAATGTTATCGCGACCGACGGGCGGAATCAGCCCATGCACCCCATCGCCAAAGAAGAGCTGACCGGTGATGCGGTCCAGGGCATAGTGCCGACTGCGGGCGCCGGATTGATGCAGACTTTTCACTTCATGCCAGCGCACCCACAGCCCGCGCGGCTCCCCTGCCCCTGGCCGATCTTGCACCGCGTCGGCGCCTTCTTCCTGCTGAATCACCGCTTCTTCGGCGGCAGCCGGCCGTTCCGGCTCCTGCACCCAAATGCGCTGACCGGCTAGAACCGGCGCTTTGGCCAACTGCATCACCTGATGCTTGCGCCCGTTGCTTGATCCCAATACTTCGTTCTGCACAGTCGTCGCCTGGAGCGCTTCCACCGCGTTTAAGAAGAGACCGCTGATCCAGGTCGTCGTCTCCGTACCCGGCGGCGCGCTTTCATCCGCCAGCGGTGATGGGGCCGTGTCTTGCCCCGCTTGCATGCGCAACCAATAGTACGGGGGAAGGGCGAACAGGGGGGTGGCCGCCAGATCCGGCGGTCCAATCAACTGAACGCCGCCGGACTGGGTCAGGTTGGCGGTGTGGTCAAGCACCAAAGTCAGCGCTACCCATTGGCGGCCATTGTAATATTGCCAGAAGACAGGCGCCGGCGCGCCGTTGACGGCAGGAGGATTCGCCACCGGCAATTTCTCCACAAATTGGCGCGGCGGCGCGACAACGTAGAGACTCACCGCACTGTTGGGCAATTTGCGATCAAAGCCCAGATAAAAGGTTGGGCGCGCTTCGGGCGCGCTGACCAGGAGCGGCGCCGGTAAGGCGGCGTTCTGGTTGGCGACCGTGAGATCCTGATCCATAAAGCCATTGCGCGTCATGACAAGGGGTTGGATGGCCGCCTGCTCATAGGCATAGGCCAGGGTCAACGTCTGCAAGACCGGGGCATTCAAGTTACCGGTGTCTTGCTTCTGGCGAAATCCCTTGGTTGGATCAGTCCGGTCCACCGGCATAAACTCCGCCGGCCGGCCAAAATCGCCGGACGCCAGCCGTACACGCACCCAATAGCTGCGCCGGCCCGCCACCTCAACCGCGGCCATGTCATCCGGGATCGTAAAGACAACCTCGCCGTCACGCTGCCAGCCCTGCGTGGAATCCGCGATCTGTTCGGTAGTCAATTTGTCGGGCGTAAAATCGGCCGTGAAAGAGCGTTCCACTTGCCCCAAGCGCCGCCAGCCGTGCGGCGTGCCGTACTCCCAAAGTAAGCGGAAGGGTGACGCCTCAGCCTTGCCGCCGTCATCGCGCGAGACGCCGGGCGTGGGTACGCCGGGAGTGCTGAAATTCAAAAAGAGATGCACCGTCGCCCCGCGCTGGGCAAAGACTTCCTGGCTGGCAAGGTAGAAAGCGTCGTTGCGTTTCGGCTGGAGGCCCAACGGGGGAAAAGGCTTGCTGATATCGAGCAGCGCCGCCCCGCTGGCGCCGGCATCGGGGGGCAGGCCGCGCAGAAGATGAACGGCGCGCACCAGGGGCGCCCGCTGGTAATTGGCGCCGGTGACACGCACACGCAGCCAGTAGCTGTCTGTGACCGCGCCCGCGCCGGCCGGTTTGCCAAAGCCCAGGTCCGCCGGGCGCACAAAGCTGATCCGCCCGCTCCGCTGTAAACGTGCGGTGGAATCGGCGATTTCTTCCGCTCTGATCGCTTGCCAGGCCGTACCGTTCCAATACTCCCAGGCCAGTTGCAACGCCGCTGGCGCCACCGCCGGGTTGACCAGATCAAAGAGCAAGTGCAGGTGCGCATTGGCTTCAGCGAAGCCCACAGCGCTGGCAAGCCGGAACTCGGCGCCGACGACACCGTTCGCGCCAAAAGGCTGGAAGTCGGCGGTAAAGTCTACAGGCGTACCGGCAGCCAGCCCCTGCTCCGGGCGAATGGCGCTTTGGGCGCGCAGGGCAACCGCTTGCGGGGTGAAGTCGGTTGTAAGGGGGTCTTGCCTTTTTGTCAATGGTCGCCGGGTCACTGCGCGCAGCCACCGCCCCGGCGTGGCGACGCCCGGCGCCGTCTCCCGGAGATCGCCAACGTCGAGGAGCGTCACCGGGCTAAAGGAAAGACGGTAGCTCTGCGCCGCGCTAAGGAGCTGGGGTGCCGGCAAGGGCTGCCACTGCTGGTTCTGCCATAGCTCCCAACGCAGATCGGGGAGTGCTTTGACAAACGGATCGGCAGGCGCAGGCTGGCGGACAGTCAGCTCCACCAAAAGCCGTCCCGGCTGGCGGACAAAGAGCGGTCGTTCCACCGGCGCGCCCAGCAACAGCATGTGGTCAAGCCGACGGTTGCCGGCAAAGGGTGTAAAGGTCACCGCTTCCTCGCCGCGCACCGTGGCCGTCCAGCAGGCGTAGCGATCCTGGAGCGGATCGACCGTATAGCCGGCCACTATCTGGGCCGCCACCACATTCAGATCCTGTTCCGTCTCATAGATGACCGCCGCTTGCTTTTCGCTCTGCACGGTGGCAACCTGGGCGCCTTGGGGGACAAAACCGGTGGCGCCGGCCTTGGGCGATAAGGTAAAGACCAGTGGCGCACGCGCGGCGCCCGGCGGCAGACGACCGACGCCAAGCAGATCGAGAAAGGCCAGCAGATTCTTGGTCGGCGTCTGGTTCAGGCGTTGCAATAGAATTTCCAGATAATGGGCAAAGACGGCGGTCAGCGCCTGCCGGGCATCGTCGGGCGCGGCGGTGCGACCGGCGCCTACGGCCAGTTGCGGCCAGGGCAGACCACGGCGCTGCGCCGCTGTCCTGAGTTGCTGGACAAGTTCGTCAAAGGTGCGTGGATCGATCACCGGTGCTGTAGTTGCCATCAAACACCGCTTCTTTCCAGATAAAATGGATAGACCAGGTTAAAGACATTGTTGGTGTTGCGCACACGATACTGGAGGTGAACCAGCAATTTCTGCGCTTCGGCGCGATCCTGGGTCACCTGCACTTCCAGCACTTGAATGCGCGGCTCCCAATCCACCAACGCTTCGCGCACCTCATAGCTGATCAGCGCGGCGGTCGTTGTGTCATTGGGGGCGAAGACCAGATCGTGAATGCCGCAGCCAAAGGTCGGGTGCATCAACCGTTCTCCCTTGGCCGTGCCGATGATCAGAAAGATGGACTGGCGCACCGACTCCTCGAGCTGCGCCAGTTGAATATGGTCTTCGGCGTCGGTTGCAATCGGAAAGGCCCAGCCTACGCCGAGAAATTCATGGCCGCTGCCGTTGGACATTATACTTCTCCCCGGAATCGTGACAAGGTGACAGGGTGGGTTCGCTAGTCGGTCTACTGATTTCCACCCTGCTATACGAATCAACCGCCAATCATAACCGTGCCGACGGCGATGATGCTGCCGGCGGGTAGATCGGACGGATCGTTGCAAGTTAACACTGTATCGCCGCTGCGTGCGGCGGGTTTGCCGTTGATCATGACGGTGGCGCTGCCGGTCTGGATCGTTCCACGGTTGGTGGGCGGCTTGACAAAGGCGCCGCCGCTGGGCAGGTGCGCCGGCGTATTGGTGGCGGTGCTGCCCTGTGTTGCCGCCGGCTTGCCCATGATCATCACATCGCTGCTGAGGCTGCCGTCAATCATCCCGCTAAAAGGATGGGGGATCAGCACCGGCGACACCGGGCCGGACGGTTGGATGAGATGCATATCGACTGCCATCACTTGGTCGCCTTGTTTGGCGGCTGGTTGCGCCATCGCGTTTCCTCCTTACCTCACCTGATGCCCGCATAATATCAGTAATTAATTGATATTTACCATCGGTTGACCTTTAATGTTGACGCTCTGGCCTTCGGTATCTAAGGCGCCGGTTGCCTTGATCTTGACATCAGCGCTGGCTTCCAGGTTGATCGTCTTGGCGCGGATTGCCACGGCGCCTTGTTCGGCGGTGATGTCAAGATCGCCGCCGGAGGTAATCACAATCTTCTTGCCCGCCATGTCAATCACCACCTTTTGCTTGCCCTCTTTGTCGGCAATCTCGATCTTTTCGGCGCCGGCGCTGTCATCCAACAGGATCGTCAGGCCGCTGCGCGATTTGATCAGGCGCTGATTATTTTCACCATCGGCGTTGGTCAGCGGCGGCTTGTCCTTGCCGTTCCAGAGCGCACCAACGACAAAGGGGGTGCGCAGATTGCCATGTTCAAAGGCGAGCAGCACTTCATCATCGACCTCGGGCAAATAGAAGGCGCCTCGTTCGTTACCGGCCATCAACGTCGCCACGCGCGCCCAGTTGCTCTCCGCCTCCTCTGCCAGCCAGGGCAGCTTCACTTTGACCCGGCCCAACTGTTCCGGATCCTGGTTGTCGGTCACAATGCCGACGACCACCCCGTAGATGCGGCCGCTGGCATCGGCCAATGTCTGCTGGCGTGTAGGCCAGAGTGACGAAAGGGTATTCATGCCGCATTTCTCCTCAGCCGCAGGTGCGTAGCGAATTGCCCATCCCAGACATGGGTCAGGTGGGTGATATAGTAGAGACCGCTAAACCGTTGCCCCAACCCGCCGATCTCCACCACGGCGCCGGCCTTGAGCGCCGGGTCGCCCACCGCGGTTGCTTCACCAGTGATATAGTTGAGGGCAATATCATCCAACATGCCCTTGGCCAACAGGTCAGCTTCATTTTGTGTGGCGACGATTTGATCGACCACCGTCAGGGTCTTGGGGCCAAAGAGCGCCTGGACGGCGGCCGGGCCATTGCGCCGGCCTTGCATGGCGCCGGTCACGTCACTGGCCTGCGCCCGCCCCACCAGCGGTTGCTTGGCTTTGGCGTCCCAACTGCGCACAGTCACCTGGCTCACCTGTTCGGCAGTGCTCAGATAGGCATAAAAGTTCATCAAGCCATGCAAGAAATCCAGCGTCACCGTTTTGCCCAGATTGTGCTTGACCTTGCGAAAATGCAGGGTCTTGTCTGCCACCCACAACTCATAGCCAATCGCGCGCGCCCGTCCTAACAAAAAATCGATATCGGTCTGGTTGATCTGCAAGAGGTAGGGGTGGATTTCACCGCTATCCTCCACATCCGGTGACAGCTCCAACTCACCGGCAAGCTGCTGCGCCACATCGCTATCTTTGACCTGGAGATAGGAGCGAGTGCGGCGGCCGCGGCGAAAACGATGCAGCCGATCACAGCCGCGCACGGTCAGCAGCGCCCGCACCTGTTCCGGGAAGAGCAGTTCAAGCCCTGTAATCTCGCCGATCATCACGGTTTCGACCGCCTCGACATAGCCCAGTTGAATTTCGACGAGACTGCCCGGATCAAAGAGCGTCTCATCGCTCCATTTGACTTGCTGGGCTTCCATATCCCAGTTATTGAGTTCAATGGCAAACGCGCCGGCGCTGTCCAGGCTCTCCTCGACCACAATACGCGTAACCGCGCCGCGCGCCGCCGGCGGCAGATCACTCCGGTTGACGCGGATTGAAAAGGCAGGGGTTGTTGCAGCACGATCGGGCATTGGACGTTACTCCACCGAGGGAATGATTAAGACTTGCCCCGCCTTTAGCTCGCGCGGGTTGATAATTTGGTTCGCTTCGGCAATCGGCCGCCACCGCGCCGGATTTTTATACTCTTCGTCGGCAATGCTCCACAAGGAGTCGCCCTGTTTGACGACGCGCGTTCTGGCCTGTAAGGGCGAATTGCGATGGCGCCGGGTTTCGCGCAACTGTCGCTCCGGGTCCTTCACTTCTTTGAATTGCACATCCAACGTTGCGCGTACCGGTGTGCCATTTTCCAAAAACATGGTAAACTTCTGGGTAATGCTCTCCATGACACCGGTGAAGGGCAAGCCGGCATAGGCGTCCATTGTCGGCCCCCAGGTGATCGTACAGACAGGTGGGCGATCTTTGCCTTCCGCCACTTCGGCCAACTTGGCAATCTGCTTGGTGAATTGGCGCACATCCTTGTTGCCCGTATTCTCATAGCTATCAAATTGCAGCGAGAGCGATAGGGTGCGCGAGCCGCCGCTGTCAAATTGAACCTGCGGCAGATCCAGGCCGCGGGCTTTACTCTCCTTCCAGTTCACTCGTTTCTGCAAGGTGTACTGGTTCGGATTAAAAAAGATGCGCGTCTCGGCGCTGGCCTCAATGGTTTCATTGGCATCGGTTTTAATCACCACACGGGTTAGCGCCATAGTTGGATCCCTCTCCGTTCTTGTTCAAAGCGTTGGCGGCGCTCAATCCAGGTATAGACTTGTTGGGCCAGCCGCTCCAGATCCACCGGCGGCGCGGCATTGGCGGCGGATGGTGGGGTGGGGCCGGGCGTTCCGGCCGCCGGCGTCACCGGCCGGCTGGCGCTCTCTTCTTGGCGCAGGGGGGCGGTGGTCAGCGTATGGGTAGGCCAAGCCAGATGCAGGCGTGGGAAAGCGCTATCGCCGCCTGGCGCTGCCAGCACAGGGTCGGCGCTGCGTGAGCCATGGACGTAACCGGCGCCTACGGCGCCATAGCTTCCCCCCAGCGACGATGACGGCGCGCCGCGCAACAGCAGCGCCGTGCCTGTTTGCGCCTCCTGCTCCAGGGTGCGCTGCTGCATGGCCGTAAGCGCCCCGGCAGCCAGGGGCAGACCGCCCGGCTGTTGACGCACATGCAGCAGTTCATGCAGCAGCAAAGCCTGGCCCGCCTGGGTCTGGGGCTGAAAGCGGCCGGCGGCAAAGAAAATATGGGAGCCGACGGTAAACGCCTGGGCATGCATATGCGCAGCCAGGGCCGCGGCGCCACTGTCCGTATGCAGACGCACCGTCCCTAGATCAAAGCCGACGGTTTTTTCCAGCCGCGTGCGCAACCCAGGTTCGACCGCGCTGCCGCGCGACAGCCGTTGTGCCGGCGGTCGCTGCCCCGCCGGTGGGGCCGTGGCGGCCTCATTTGCCGTTCGCGGCTGAAGGGTCATGGGCACGGCTTCGGCGTTGCCAGGCCAGGGCGCGACCGCGGCCCCAAGCTGCGGCAGCGGTTGTGACACAGGGACGGCGCCTGGCGGCGGCGCAATCCGGAGAGCAGTTGCCAACCGGCGTAACTGGGTGCCTGGTGGTGGTTCAGCGCCAAGAGGGCGATAGGCGGCGCGGTCCAGGGCCTGGGTGGCCGAGGGCAGCCGTGGCCCATTCACTGGTAAGCGTGGCACTGGTGACACAGGCGCCGTCACCCTGAGCCGGGCCGGCTGTTCCTGCGCCTGTCTGACAAGGGTGCGCGCAGGGGTTGACCCTATCTGCGCGACTGGCGGTGCGTGTGCCGGTAACAACCACCCAATCGGCTGTTGCGCCGGCAGCGCCATACCGCCGGCGCCCCAATCGGAAGTGGAGGACAGCGGCGACGGCCCCATCGACCGGTTGGATCGGAACAGCATGCCTGCCGTCCGGCCAAATAGAGTCGGCGACAATCGGGGCGCTTCAGTGCGCACGGCCAGGGAAAGAGGACGACACAGAAAGGGCAGGACGATCGGTTGTCGCTCCGATGCCGCCGGTTGCATTGGCAGGAAGGGGATAGCCCCGGTGCGCCACAGCGCAGCACGATTGTCATGGATAAGCGCCGAGTGTACCGGCCCCGACGGCTCGCTGATCGGTGGTGGCGTCCCCGGCAATCCAGCATTCAGGTACGCTGGCCGCTGGGCCATAGGCGCCAATCGGGCCAGCGCCGGCAGAGACGCCGGTGCGAACGGCGCCGCGGTTGACCAAACTGGGTGCGGTACGCCGGGCATTACGATCCCCCAGGCTTGTGCAGCAGTCACCGCCTGGTTACGCTGGGGCCTTCCCATTGCACCGGATGGCGACAGCAGTTCAAAGGCGTTGCGCCCAGCGTGTGGCAACATAGTTGCCAGTGCAGCCGTTCCAGATCGGATGAGCGGCGGCATTTCCGGCTGGTGGGCCAGGCGATAGGCCAAACGCAGCAAGGGCCAGCGAAAGGTTGCAGCCTGTCGATCCAGACTCAGCAGGCGCAGCCGATGGTGCGCTTGCCGGCTGATCAACCTGGTGGCGGCCGCCACCGTCGTCAAGGCGGATCTGGCCCGCGGCGCGCCCGGCCAGCGCGTCTGGCGCTGTTGCAACTGGTTTAACAGTGGCGGTTGTATGGGTGCTTTAGGATTGGTTAACTTTAACATCGAATCCATCGTGTACAAGCTCCAACGTTTCCAGCGCAATGGCGCTGTTGTCGGCCTTCAGATCCGGCCCGATCCATTTCACAGGATAGGCATTCTTAAAAGTCCAGCGCCACTGCTCTTGGCCCTGGCTATCCAACAGCAGCACATTGACCATTTTGCGCTTGACGTTGCCCTGCACCACATCTTTGTGCCATTGCCAAAGCACATCGGAGGTGGTGATGCCATGTTTCAGGGTGAGGTTGGTATATTTGCTGCTCTTGGGCAGCCGATGCACCGTGTCGTTGACGCCCCCTTCCTGAATCTCTTCGACCTCGGTTTCCACCTGCAAGCCGGCGCATTCCGAGAAACCGGCCTCGATCAAACTATCGATCTCGATTTTGAAGCGAAAGGCAAAGAGCGGGTCGGTTCGTTGTCCATTAGCCATGAGTTAGCGGTCTGCTTTCTCGCTCAACTTGCGATTGATCTTGGAAATCTCCTCCACCCAGCGGCGGCGTTCGCGATGCTCCAGGGTAAAGATGGTCGCATGATCCCAATGAAAATGGTAGGCAATAAACGCTACCTCCTCGTGCAGGGCCTCAAGAGGGTAGCGGCTTAAACTTCCCCCGCGCCGGTCATCTCCATCTCGAATTTATGATCGCAGCGCGGGCAGACCACTTTGATCAACGGTGTTCCCGTGTTATTAATCCGATTATAAAAATCTTGGAGATAGGAAAGATCGGCGGCAAACAACCCTTCCACCACTTGCGGGTTTACACCGGACAAGGAGCCCAAGCGGGTGATCACGCGCGACAAGACGATGATCACGAGATAAGCCGGATTCGTCTGGACGCGTGGATCCTTGAGCGGCAAAATCTCATCGCCGGCCGTGGCCAGCCGCATGATCCCTTCGCGATGGAGATTGCCCTGGTTGTCAATGTAACCGCGCGGGAGGGTAAACGGAAATTCGGTCTGCAATACGGTATTCATCGCGTGCGTTTAACCTCCTCGCAGGTGATGGTCAAGGTGGTGATGGCGACATCGTTGCCCTTGGCGTTAAAATCAGGGGTGTCGATCTTGCTGGGCCAGGCTTTGTCACATTGCCAGCGCGCGGTTTCACTGCCGGTCTCGTCAAGGGCGATGATGTAGACCGTCTTCCGCTCGATTTTGCCGTCCACCACATCCTGCCGCCAGTTAAAGAGCCGGGTGTCGTCGGTCAGCCCCCACTTCAGGGTGATGTCGCCAGCCTTGGTCAGGCCCGGCAATTTGCGCACATGGGGCGGATCTTTGCCTTCGCGATATTCGATCACATCGGATGTCGTGTCGAAACCGCTGGCCTCACTAAAGCCGGCATCGGTAATGCCATCCATCTCGATCCGGAAACGAAAGTTACGCAATGGGTCTGCCATAATTCACTCCTGTTTTGAAAATAGTCCGTAGTCCGTAGCCCGTAGCCCGTAGTCCGCAGTCCGTTGTATCGACTCGGGACTCTGGACTACGGACTATGAAAGGTCTGAAGCCCACGAAGAAATTCTATTAAGACTCGGCAACTTGTGAACCGCGCGGCATTTGGGTGACGCGGAAGATCACAAATTCAGCCGGTTTGACCGGTGCGATGCCGATCAACATAATGACGCGGCCATTGTCAATGTCATCCTGAGTCATCGTTTCTCCCAGGCCGATTTTGACAAAGAACGCTTCCGCCGCCGTTGCACCCTGTAACATACCGGCTCGCCACTGAGTTGTCAGGAAAGCGTTGACACTGCCACGCAACCGTTCCCACAGCGGCAGATCATTGGGTTCAAAGACCGCATACTGGGTGGCGTTGTCGATCGAATGTTCCAGGAAGATAAAGAGGCGGCGCACATTGACATAGCGCCACGCCGGGTCGCTGGAAATGGTGCGGGCGCCCCAGACCCGGATGCCACGCCCCGGAAAAGCGCGCACCGCATTGATCCCCTTGGGGTTGAGGACATCTTGTTGGGCTTGGGTCACGGTGGCCTGCAAGGCGCGCACCTGGGCAACCACGGTATTGGCCGGCGCTTTATGCACCCCCACTTCGCTGTCGGTACGCGCATAGACGCCACAAAGATGGCCGGCCGGCGGGGCGAAGACCGGCTTCTTTTCCAGCGGGTCAAAGATCTGGATCCACGGGTAGTAGAGCGCGGCATACTTGGAATCATAGAGCGAGCGCTGGGTCTGCACATTATCCAAGGTGGCGTTGCCCTCGGCGTCGAGCAACGCAAAGCGATAGCGATCCCGCTCGGCGTGGGCAATCAGCGCCAACTGCACATTTTGCGAAGTCTGCCCCGGCACAGCCACCAGGCTGATGTCCGACTGGTTAAAGAGCGCGTAGAGACCCGTCCGTTGGTCGGCGTCGGCGGCGTCGCTGCCGATGTACACCTCATCGCCAACCGGCAGGCCATCGGCGCCACCCCCCAGACGCCATTCGGCGGCGAGCATAGGCGGCGGGGTGTTCTCGGCGGCTTCCACATGCACCAACTTGGAGGCGCCGTTGATCACACGGGCAAAGTAACGGCTATGGCGGACATCCATCGACAGATTGCTAAAGACCTCCAGCGTATCGGCATAGGCGATGCGCAAGGTAAACTCAAGCGTGCGCACCTGGCGTTTCCAGAGTTCCGGGGCCGCCGGATCGATCACCGATATGGCAGCAGCCGGCAGGCCACCGGCGAGATAGACTTTGGCGCCCTCGACCCGGCTGACAGTTGCCGACACATTCCCCGGCAGTTGCAGGATGGCGCCAACCTCAATACCCTGCGCCGTGACCAGTTCCAGATAGCTGTCACCTTTGGCTTTGATCACCGCCTGGGCAATGCTGGCCGGTTCGCTTTGGACAAGAATCTCATTGCCCCAAGCGCCGACTTCCGGGTAGCGATTGGGGTCGGGATCAGCGGGGCCGGCCACCAGTTGCAAAGAGCCTGGCAATAGGCGCAACAGCGTTTGCGTCGGATGGGGATAGCGCAGCGGACGCAACAAGGTGAGGGTCGCGCTATCGACAGCCTTTACCTCGCCATATTCCGTATTCGGGCCATCCAATAATTCCAGGATTGACCCCGCACTCAGCCCTTGCGCCGAACTAACCGTCACCTTGTCGCTGCCCTGCTCGACAGCGGCAGCCAGGGTTGCGCTCGGTGGCGCCACCAGGGCTGGGGCAATCAACGTTGCTTCGGTTGCTTCCAGCCCGGCGCGGGTCACCGGCTCATCGGCGACATGGGCCGCTTTCAGCGGTGGCGCAATCTCAAAGGTATTGATGGTTTTCTTTGTCACTTGTACAAATTCCGGCGCGGCGTCGCCAAGCTTCACCCAGTCCCCGGCAAACAGACCAGAGTCCGCAGAGAGCTGAATCTGCGTCGCCCCTGCGGCGGCGGCCGCCGTCAGCGTGACATCCCCCTCGGTCGTCGCCACCAAGGCCAATAGCCGCACCCCCGGGCCATGAGAAAAGCGGAGGACGGCGGCCAAGGGGATTTCAACCGGATCATCCGTGGCAGGAATCGCGCCCAATTGGATAATCTCGCGATTGTTCCCATCATCAAGAAGATAGGACGCGTCTTGCAGCAGTCCGGCTTTCTTGTCCACACGAATTTTGGGTGCACCCTGGGCATTGGCGACATCCCCGCCCGTTTTGGGCAGCTTCAAGACCGTTACCCCGGCGCCATGCGCTTTGCTCAAGCCCTGGGCGAGTTCAATGCGATCCGTAAAGCGGCTGATCTTTACCTGCTCCTGCTGATTGCCATCATCGATGAGCAGGTCGTCACCCGGGGCCAGCCCTGTCCAATCAGCGAGCGTTATGGCGTTCTCTCCCTGTTGCGCCGGTTGGCGTAAGGTGCGCCGTGCATTGCCGCCGGCCGACAACCGGGCATGGGCCACATTGGTGATCTGGTTATTGGTGCGCTCTACGGCGCCCACCCGCACGACATAGGCGCGCTTGCCGCCATTGGCGAAAAAACCATCCATGGCATAGGGCAGCCAACGTTGCGCGCCATAGGCGCGTTCGCCCAGGAAACCGCCAAATGTACGGAGATATTCTCCAAAGTTCGTAACCAACACCGGCTTATTGACGGGTCCGCGGCGGGTGACGCCAACAAAACCGGTGGTGCTTGTGCTTACCCCTTCGATCGGCTTGGCGCCTAGGTCGATCTCTTCCACATAGACGCCTGGTGCTAAATACTCTGGCATGTTGTCTACCCCCTTCTGGTGATTGTCTTTATGGCTTCAACCCGATACGATAGTCCGCCTGGCTTGCGGCCGGCACCTGCACCTCCTTTTCCAGCGCCTGGTAGCCAGGCGCAACGACTTGCAACAGGTAGGGTCCGGCGGCAAGATTGACAAAGGTAAAGCGCCCATCGGCATCGGTGGCGGCCTGCAAACGGTCAACGGTGGCGGCGGCTTTTTTTTCCGACAAGATGACGCGCGCGCCGGCAATGGGCTGTGCCGGCGCCGCTTCTTCACAAACCCAGCCGCCGATGGTAAAGAACGTTTCCGCCGCCCCCCGGATCGCGCCCGGTCTGGCGGTGACGGCGGTGATCTGCACGGCAGCCGACTGCTCGGCGTGATCAAGCAGCACAAGTTCACCGGCGCTGACCAACGCCCGCTGCCGCCTGCGCGCCGCCTCCTCGGCCGCCAGTTCGCCGACGAGCCGCAGCTCTTGTGCAGCCGGCGCGGCGGCCAGTTCCAACCAGCCAATCACGTCGGCCGGCGTCACCTGGCGCAAGGCGCTGCCCTGGCCATGATTATTGCGCAAGGGCGGCGTCACCGGAACGGGCTGACCGGCGGTGGCCGCCTGTAACCGGCAAAACTCGACATCCGGCCCGACGCCGACCATCACTAGCGTATCAGCGACGACGGGGCTATCAAGCACCATGGTGGCGCCGGGCTGAGCCGCCGGTTGGGCTAAGCGGGTCTGGCCGGCGGGGTCGGGCGGGCGCGCCGCCAAAGTACGCTTGAAGAGATTACGCTGGGCGCGATGGGGAAAACGCAGCGCCGGGCGCACGGCCAGGGTCATCTCATTGACTGTCTTCTCTCGAATTTCCTGGACGATCACAACTTCGCTCTGTTCGCCGTCAGCCAGCAGTAACACGGTATCGACCGCTACGTTATCGCTGGCGGTGACCCGCACGGTCTGGGCGGCGGTCGCGGTCGCCGCCACCAGGCGGGTGACAATGGGATCGCTTTCCGGCGTCGTAACACGACGGATCGGAATCGGATCAGCCGTGGGATCGTGCGCAAATTGGAGCGGCGGCGTCACCGTAACCGTTACCGTCGGCTCATCACCCACGATTTCGCCCAGCCGGACAAATTCAGACGCATCGCCGTCGTCGATCAAGACCCATTCATTGGCAACCAGCGGCTGCACTTGTTGGATCTGCAAGCGGTGGGGCGAAGCGAAAACCGGCGCGGCCAGGTGTGCGATCGGCGCCGGGGTCAGCCCCAGACGGCGCAGCCGCGTTCCTTGGGCATAGCCCTGGAAGAGCGCCGGCCGTACATCCAGGCGATAGAGCAAGCCGCCACGCAAACCAACGCCAAAGGTGCGCGCAACCACCGGCGTCAAAGCCCAGGGTTCATCGGTGGCGGCCGTCGGATCGACGGCGACGGTCACGACCAGTTGGATGGCCGGGCGCGGCGGCTGGCGTAGCGCGCCCCAGAATTCAGCGGGATTGCGCATGCCGTCCGGTTGCGCCACCAACGTCGGCAAGGGCGCTTCCTGCCCAATCAGCGATCCTTGCAACAGCTCCGCCGGAATGGTCGGATAGCGCAGCAAGGTGCGCAAGATGCGCCCCAGCCAGGTATGTTCTTCGACTACATCGGCGGTCGTTGCTGTACTCCAGACCGTAACCATATAGAAAAAGTCCATGCGCACTTTGGGCCGCTGCTTGATCAGACGGCCATCGGGCTGGCGCACCACCGGCCATTCCGGCGAACGCAGGTCGTGATTCTCACGCAGATCATAGAGATAGAGATTCACGGCGACACCGGTCAATTGGGACAAGGTGGCGCGAAAGTGGTCGTCGGGCACGGCAAAGCTGATGATTTGATCGACCAGCGGCACGCCATCGCGCAACAACTGCTGCAAGGTGCGATCCAGGTCTTGAATCATGCCTCGTCACCCCCTTCCCCAAAGCGTTGCGCCAGATCCGGGTTGATGATCATCTGGTCGAAATCCTGCCAGATGCGCTGATCTTTACGACAATCATAGGCGCGACAGGCCAGCGGCCGATGGGCATAGACGGAACAGGCGCAGGCGCCGTCGGTCAGATGGGTGCAATACCCTTGCTTCGTCTGCCGAATCATGTAGGGATGGGCAAAATCCCATTGGACAATGCCCTCCTCCACATCCTGGCGGGAAAGGGCGAATTGCAGCCGGCAACAAGCCGCCCGGCAGTGGGCGATACGGCTGGCGCAGTCGATGGTAACGGGTTGGTCGAAGGTGTACTTGTCATATTCCGGCTCCATGCGCACAACGCCCATGCCGTCGTTGCGGAACTTTTCGGCCAGCCGTTCCATCACCTGTCGTTTGCGCTCATTCAACTCCTCTTCGGTGAGCAGCCCCTTTTCGATAAGCAGTTCGATCAACGCATAGGCAAAGGCCGTCACCTCCAGCGTCTTGCTGGTGTTGGCGTTGGCGCGATGGTGGGTGTAGCGCAAGCCACTGGCAATTTCTTCGTGAAGATCGTCACAACCGTTTTGTTGCTCGTTACTGAGTATGCTTAACGTAGAATTGTGCGCATCTACTCTGATCATTGATGCATCCGCTGCTGTATCCATTACGCTTTTCCTTTCACAGAGCAATTACGGTGTAATTACCTATGCGTTTGCCCCTTCGACGGTGTATGTTAGGCTGACAGGAGGCATTATGGCACAAGCCGCCTTACATCTCTCAGTCCCGGTGTTGGCTCGAAATATAATCTTCGTGCAAAGTCCTGGTCTTGCAATGCACCGGAAGGATAGGCGCTAGCTGGAGCATGGATTGTCCAGCCACTGTCTGAAAGATCGCGAATGCCGCCGATGGTTGTATCTTGATGAAGTTTCGTCCAATAGATGTGAGCGCTTTGTAACCCTTTCTCGCTTCCCTGACTCCCTTTGATTTCACGCAGCATTCCTGCCAGTAGCGAGCAACACGCGTCACATGGACTCATATGAAAGTTTCTAATTTCAATCCTTTCTATATTCTGTTTGACTAGTGGTTGACTAGCAAGCCATAGGTCAAACTGATATTCAGCATGAGAAGTTGAATCACGTTGGGACAACTTATCCTGTGACGTGTTCCAAGTGACGGCGCGTATTGTAGACGAAGATGGATTGGCTGGCGGCAAAATTACACCGAGCGCGTGTAATCTTGTTCGGTCTCTGCGGACATCGGCAGGAATAATGCCTGGCTGTACCGGGATCGGTTGCCGCATTGTCAATTGCACGGCTGTCGTTACTGAGCGCCCTTCCGGTGTATCTGCTGCGGCAGCCGTTCGCAATTCGCCAAGAGGAAATGCAGGGCTTGCTTCGCCATAAATTGTAAATGCGCCTGCTGCCGACCTTGGACCTATATAAAGCCGTCTCAGCCCCTGCGGCTGAAATTGGGCTGTGATCTCACGCAGCACTCGTTCAACTTCAGCTTGCGCTTGTATGCTCCGTAAGCGCTCTCGCAACACGGTTTGCACCTGTTGGCGCATATCACCTTGCGTTGGAGAAAGCCCAGGGGTACGCGCAGATGTATCGGGGCGAGTTGGCGCTCCGCCACTGTCTGTCGTCGTTGCACCAGATGGCCTACGTCCTGATGGTGCGGCTCCTTGCGTTGCTGTCACAGGACGGGCTGCTGGCAATGGTGAACCCGGACGAGTGTCGGGGCGCGCTGCGCCAGTCGGTGTGGCTCCCGGTCGCGCCGGCACACCGGCTTGACGTCCTGCCGGCGCGCCGGCGACTTGGGCGCGCGCCGGGGCAGGTTGCGCCGCACGT
>QWII01000018.1 GCA_021405325.1 Caldilinea sp. CFX5
TGCAGCAGCAACAGGAACAGCAGATTTTGTTTCAGCAGTTTCAGATGCTCCAGGAGCTGCGTCGCCACGAGATCACCCAGATCAATCAGGTACTGCCATCCAGCAGTGACATCACAATCAATGGTGAAGCGCCCAAATATGAAGATCCGGCCAAACAGCGCAAGGAACAGGCTGACAGAATACAGCGCTATACCAATGAGCTGAATGAACTCTACACACGCTATCAGGAAGCGGAAACGAATTTTCAAGCTATTCATGATAACCGTTATCTTGCTATGGTTTATAACAACATGGGTGTTGTCTACACCTCTTTAGAACAATGGGATGAGGCAGAAGCGACCCTACAACTTGGAATTGCATTACATAAACGAATAGAGGACAAAAAAGCATGGATTAACACAAAAGGGAATTTGGGAATAGCTTATCTGAAACAAGATCGTTACACACAAGCGATTCAAACCTTTCAAGAAGCGCTTGCAGAATTGCAAACGACTACACCTGATCCCGAACATGAACGCCTGGGGCGAGAAATAACTAAGTACTTGACTCAAGCACAGGAACGCTATCAAGAACAGAAGAAACGGTAGAATCCAAGGGTTTACCCGGTCTATCAAGACCTATCCAAAACCTATTGAAAACCTATAAAAAACCTATAAAATTGCCCTACAGCCATTGCCAGCCACCAAAAACTATGCTATTCTAGGCAATAAATTGTATAAAACAGTAAGGTAGTGAAAGTAACAGAGACTGACCTTACTGTCTATTTGTAAAAACAATCACAGGTCAGCCTCTATTAAGGTAATTCTATGTCAGATTAGCAGCCACCACCACCATGTGTTCCGCAAGCGTAGGCTGTAGTAGTGATGTTCACGCCAGCCAGTTCTTGAAGAGCAATCGGTGTGTAAATGGCTGAGAGGGCAACCAAGAGGACAAACAAGAGGACAAACAAGACGGCCAGGATCCAACGTTGACTCGTTAACAGATGGGTGCGCATAAGCTTTTGCTCCTTCATGGAAAAGTGGCGCACGGTGGCGAAGAGCAAACCAACAACCGCCGGTTTGTCATAGTCCCCAACGTGTCCGGTTGATTGAGTCGTGACAAGGCAACACAGAGGAAAAGGGTTGCTGGTTGTCACGCCACCATGATCCCATGAAAACGGGGTCGGTCAAACGGCGTAGAAAGTGAACAAAGCGTGCGTGGCACGGGTCAGCCGATCTGACAGTCATGCAAACATCGGTGACCCGTGCCACACACGCTTTGCCCTTTACACACTCAGACGCTAGCTGGTTTAGCAGCCGCCGCCACCACCAGTCTGTGAACCACAGGCAAAAGCCGGGGGCGTGGCGTTTACGCCGGCCATTTCCTGGAGGACCACCGGCGTGTAGACCGCCGACAGGGCGACCAGCACGGCGAGGAGGAGGCCCAGCACCCAACGGCGGCCGGCGGTGATCACGGACAGGCTCTTCATCGGTTGCGTTTGCATGATTTGTTTCTCCTATCAAGCTAGGGGACGACGGCGGGTGGGTTGCTCTTGGTGACGGGTTTCCCCGGCCTACCACCAGGCCCTTGCGTATGCAGACCCCCGACGTCCAGGGTTGCTTCACTCGGCGCCACGCATAACGTGGCGAGGAGCGAATTTCGTGATGACAGTGTGCGCTGCTTTCGCTTGCAGTGTGCACACCCATAGCTTACCGGAAGCCGCCGCCCCTGTACTGAGCTTTTGCTGAAGCCCCGGCGGGGGTGGCTGAAGTTTTGTTGAGCTTTTGCTGAGAAAACAATGAGGTGATGGGGTGCTTCGGTGATTTCGACAAGCGTTCGCGCCTAGAAGGCAACCGGCTCACGCCGAAGCCTCAATCACCGAAGCACCCCATTACCCAAACCAGAAAGAGACTCCCCCATGCAAATCGTCGAATGGAACCCTGGTCGCCCCTGGCAAGAACATCCGGCGACCTACCGCAGGGTAGAGGTGCAACTGTTGGTGCGCTGGATTGAGGCGCGGTTGAGTGGTTCGGTGATTGGCTGGCGCGGCAGCGGACGCTCCCATTTGTTAGGCTTTCTCTGTCATCGGCCCGAAGTGGTGCGTGGTTATTTCAGCCGACCGGCACAGGAGGTGATCCTGGCGCCGGTCGATCTGCACAACCTGCCGGCGCGCAGCCTGGCCGCTTTCTACCGGGTCATCTTGCGCACCTTTTATGAGATCCGCCACCGGTTGCCGGTGGATATGCAGGAGTTGACCGCCGCGCTCTTTCAGGAGTGTCGCACCGCTACCGATCCCTTTGTGCCCCAAAGCGCGCTGCGGGAGTTGCTGCTCCACGCCCAGGCGCGCGGTTATCGTGTTGTCTTAGTGTTGGACCGTTTTGACGCCAGTTGCCGCATGTTGACGCCGGCCATGGGCGAGACCCTGAGCGGGCTGCGCGACAGTTTTCGCGACACCCTCTCCTATATTGTGGGGGTGCGCCAGAGCTTGACCTATCTCGAAGCGCTGTCGCTGCCCGACGACCTGCGTCGTCTCTTGACGGCCCACACCTGTCATCTCGGCGCTTATGACGCCGCCGACGCCCGCCAAATGATCAGCCAGTTGACCAGGGTCAGCGCCCGCCCGCCCAGCGTGGTGGAGGTGGAGGCGCTGCTGGCCCTCAGTGGCCGCTATCCGACCGTGCTTAAAGCCGTGGCCGATTGGTGGCTACTCACTGTGCCCCACCCGCCGCTGGACGCGTGGCCGGCTGCCGTACTGGCCGCGCCTAACACGCACCATGCCCTCCAAGAGCTCTGGCAAAATTTCACCCAAGAGGAACAAGAGGTGCTGGCGACGTTGCAACCAGGAGGCAGTGGTTTGGCGGCCTTTCCGCCGACGCGCCGGCAACGGTTCGCCGCCGTCTGCCGCACGCTGGTTGCCAAGGGCATCTGCCGGGTGCAGAACGCGGCCGTCAGCAAACCGACTAGTGAACCGACATGGGTGGTTGCCAGTGCGTTGCTGGCGCTGTACAGTCGTCGCCAACGCCATACCAGTCGCGGTGGTTTGTGGTTTGAGCCGGCGCAAGAACAGCTTTATCAGGGCCAGACCCCGCTCACCGACCTCACGCCCAAGGAAGCGGCGCTCCTGACCTTTCTGCTCCAGCACCCCAATCGTCGCCATACCTACACAACCTTGATCCTGCACGCCTGGGACAGCAGCGAACGCTATCATGGCGTCACCAACGATAGTCTCTTTCAGGTGGTGCGCACTCTGCGCCAGAAGTTGGAAGCCGATCCCAGTCACCCCTGCTATCTGGTCAACTGGCGAGGTAAGCCGGAGGGGGGCTATGTGCTTTATCCAGAGGGGCGACCGGAGGAGGTGGGGAGACAGGAGACAGGAGACAGGAGACAGGAGACAGGAGACAGGAGACAGGAGACAGGAGATAGTAAAGAGTGAAGAGTGAATAATTAATGGCGCATCATCAAGCACAAATGATCGCAGGGTAAGGGGTGAGACAGTTCATGATTGGAGAAGAGCATGAGAGCAAACTTCACCCGCTGCTAACGAGAGTTCTGGCGTTGCAGCAGGCGGGACAATATGCGCAGGCTGTAGAAAATTTGGCAAGTCAGGATGCTTACATTTATGATACAATTGACTTACATTCATTTTACCGTATCCTTATAAACTTTCCACAGGCGTGGCGTAGTACAACCGTGGACCAACCGACGGAGTCACCTATGAATCCCGCAACAAGCCCAAACGCGCTACCGGCAACAGATCAACCGGTCGAACCATTTATCCAACTACCGCCCGCAGCGACGGCGGGTTTTCACTATTTGCAAGCCATCTGGTTGCGTCGCAATGGGCAATTGCTCCAGGCAAGCTGGCATTTAACCAAGGCCAAACTGGCCTATACCGCCTGTGATCAGCCCCAAGGGGTGGTGCGCACTACCCTGGCATTGGCGCAACTGGCGCAGCCGCAGGAAGGCTGGTCGTCGGCCCATCGCTACCTCTTTGATGAGGTGCAACCCTTCTTTGAGCAACACCTGGTTGATGACCCCACATTACAGGCGCATTGCTATCTTCAGATGGCGGATGTAGCCCGTGACCAGGGCGATTGGACGACCGGTGCGCGTTATGCGCGCCAAGCTTTGACGCGGTATGACGCGCTTGACCATGCGCATGGTCAGGTGATGGCGCACATCTGGCTCGTACCCTATGCCCTCGGCAGCGGTGATCGGGCCGGCGCCGCGGCGCATCTGCAACAAGCGCAGGAACAGGCCACCAGCGCGCAGTTGGGTTCGCCCGTCGCCGCGCGGCTTTTATATGGCGAGCTGCTCCTGGCCTGGCATCAACGCGCCCTCACCACCGCCCTCCCGCTGGCGCAACAATATTTGGCCGCCGCCAACACCGAAGCCTACAGCCTGGAACAGATCGAAGCGCGGTTGCTGCTCGGCAATCTCTACCGTGACAGCGGTGAGTATGGCATTGCTCATAGCTGGTATGATGATGCCGGCGCGGTCATTGAACAGCTTGGCTACCGCGCCTATCTCCCCCGCCTCCAGGCCGAGCTGGCCTGGCTCTATCTGCTGGAAGGTGAACTGAGTATTGCCCGCGCCCTGGTCGAAGAACAGATCGCAACGACCCTGCCGCCACAGCGAACGGCGCTACAAGTGGTTTTAGCCGTGTTGCAGATGATGGATGGCGAATGGGAAGCCGCCGCTACGTTGCTGGCGGAAGCCCAAACCTTTTATGAGAGGGCGGCGGATGGGCTGGCCGTCTGCGCCTTGCGCCTCTATCGCGCCTATAATGCCCTCCACCAAACCGAGACAACGCCGGCCCTCCAGCATCTGAGTCTGGCTTTGGGGTGGCTGGACGCGCAAAAGTTGACCACCTTTCCCCATTGGTGGCATGCCAAAATTCTGGCCGAAGTCTGCACCCATGCCTTGCTCAGTAATCTCTATCCAGCCCTGGTGGAGAAGATGCTGGTGCAACATTTGGGGAAAGCGAGTCTACCCTTTTTGAAATTGCTGGATACGACCGATGACATTGAGTTGCGCCGCCAGGCGTTGCGACTCCAACAGATGATCACCGGCAGCACTGATCCGGTGACGCACCTGTCGGCCAGCCCCAGCAAACGGGTGATCGAGGAACTCTTGGCACAGGGCAATCTACGCGCCGAAGCCTATCGTGAATTGGAAGCCGAATTGATGACCGCAGCCAATCGTCTGACCCCCAACCCCACGATTATTGCCGTCTTTGGTCTCTATTTAAAGGGCTGGACGCGGGCGGATATTGCCGAGGAACTGCAATGCTCCACGGAAAATGTGCGCAATTATATCACAATCATCTACAACCACTTCGGCCTCCCCGCCTATCGCTTCCATAAGCGCGAAGCCCGCCGCCAAAAGCTGATCGAAGTGGCACAGACGCGCGGGTTTATTTATTAGGGTGGATAGTGGATGGTGAGTAATGCAGACTATCCACTATCCACCTTCGTAGCTTTAGGCTGTCGCGAAAAAATAACGCTCATCTACAGAAAGTGTGAGGTTTCGACCCGCCACACCTGTCAGGTTTTGGAAACCTGACAGGTGTTCACACTTTCCGTAGATGAGCCAAAAATAAATCTTCCTGTAGGGGCGCCCGCAAGGGGACGCCCCTACAGGAAGATTTTATTCCTTGGCATAGCCTCAGGCGCTGAGGACTTTGCGGTTGCCGTAGACGCGCGCGTAATATTCTTTGAATTCACCGTTGCGGATCGGTTCCCACCACCAGCGGTTGTTGACATACCAGTGCACGGTGGCGCGGATCGCTTGTTCGTGGGTGTAGTCCGGCTCCCAGCCCAGCGCCATGATCTTGTCCACGTTGAGACAGTAGCGGCGGTCATGGCCCAGCCGGTCTTCCACATGTTGGATCAGGCTGCGCGGTTTGCCCAGTTCATCCAGCAGAATTTCCACCATCTCGGCGTTGGTCATTTCAAAGCCGGTGCCGATGTTGTACGCCTCGCCGATGACGCCCTGGTGCAAGACCAGATCAACCGCGTCACAGTGGTCCATGACATATTGATAGTCGCGGCGCTGCTGGCCGTCGCCATAGAGCGGCAGCGATTGATCATTGAGCGCGTTGGTAATAAAGAGCGGCACCACCTTCTCCGGGTATTGATAGGGGCCGATGTTGTTGGCGCCGCGCGAGATGGTGATGGGCAGGCCGTAGGTGATGTGATAGGCGTTGACAAAATGCTCCGCGCTCGCCTTGCTGGCCGCGTAGGGGCTGCGCGGGGCAAAGTTGTCGGTCTCCAGGCTACGATGGTCGCCATGGATGTGGCCGTAGACCTCGTCGGTATTGTGTAACAAACAAGGCACATTGCCGCCAAAGAACCGTTCATTCCCTGGTACGGAAACATCGTAGACCATAAAATTACCAGGAATTCGTCTAATTGATTTAATTTTAGCAACGCCAATATCTGAATTAGCCATCAGGCAGGCATCTTCAAACGCATCACTCTCCGACTCTGCGCCAACGAAAGTTTTTAAGAAAGCTTGGACACGATCCTTGCTAACCAATTCCTTATAGCCCAGGCTTACCTTTTGATGTTGACGACAATTCAATAGCTGCGCCAAATCATCTGTAGGCAAGCATCTTGCCATCGGTGTGCGCCAGTTTTGCCGTTGGTCAGGGTGATAATGTTCGGCTGAAATCGCAATATCCCAGCAAATACGTTGGTGGGTTTGCGTTGCTCCTGGTGGAATTTGGCCGGCGATCTGTTGTGTCACGCGTTGGCTGATGCAGCTATTCATATCATTCAAACGCGCCAACCAGACGATTGAAACCGCTAATGACTGATTGATCGTCGTATAAAGCCGTTGTCCGTCATCCCTGATCCGCGCATCGCCCTCATAACCACGCAAAAAGGCCTCAACATAAGCTTTAGGCTGATTCCAAATCCAATCCGGCAAGCGTTTTGTTGCTGCGGTTGCGCCAAATTGGCTGAACAAGGCATGAACCCAGTAGGAGCTATAGCTGACTTGAATCGTTGAATCACGCATTTTCACAGATGGTTCAATGCCAAGCACATCTCTCCCACAGGTAAGCAATTTCTCTAGCGCTGCCGTCTCTGTACGCCCAATGGTAAAAGTCACCGATCGGTTATTTTGGGACAACTCTTTGGCTGTATGGGCGGCATGACCTTCAGCCACATACAGACCAAAAACTTCCATTAGTAATGGTGTCACTGTCAGTGAATCACCAGGGACAGTTAATTGATGACGAGTCAAATTCCAGCGCACGTCTTGGTCAAGGGTCAAGGCTTTTGCCATTCCTTGGGAGGTTACTGCATAGATGCCATTGGTGCGCGTCAGATAACCATCTTCGATTAATTCATTGGCAACGCGGTAGAAAGTGCTGTTCCCTAATTGCTGGATCACGCCATCAATTGCGGACTGTTCAGCGACAGCCTGGAACATGATGCGGCGTCGAGTGATACTATCCGCCATCCAAGTAGTTTCATAGGGAGCTAACAAAGTCCGCAAATCAAAAACATGCGGCGTTTTTTCCTCTTTGCGAACATCACCTAAAAATGTAATCATCAAATCGCCCTCCTGCAATTCAGCAGAAGGTTTCGCAATAATCTTGCCTTGTGCAAAGATAAAAACAGAATGGGAAGCGGTTGCGCGTATACAGCCACCGCCATTAAAGCGCAATTCATAAACTTCATCAACTGGATGGGCGATAAAATTACGCATGCGCCGAAATGCCACCCGGTAATCATCGGTAAGGGTTAAAACCGAAAAATCTTCGATTACTTCCTGCGCCAGGCTTTCGATTGGACGTAACCCAATTTGGCCTGTGCGTTCATCACGTACAAGTAGGGGAGTATCACCGGTGACACTACTGATTTGATGATAGCGCAAGTTTCCCAGTTTACGTGCTGCCTCTAACAAGACGTATGTACCATAGACATCGGTCTGAATAAAGGCGTCCGGGTCGAGAATGCTGCGATCGACATGGGTCTCGGCGGCAAAGTTGACAATGGTGTCAATGTTGTGCTGGCGGATAGTCGCCTCGACCAGCGCCGCGTCACAGATGTCGCCCTGGACAAAGTGATAGCGCCCGCCGTAACGGGCGGCCACATCCTGCAAATTTTCCAGGCGCCCGGCGTAGGTCAGCTTGTCATAGACCACCACGCGATAGCCGCTATACTTTTCCAACAACAGCCGCACAAAATTACAGCCGATAAACCCGGCGCCACCGGCGACGAGAAGGTTTTGCATGAAGGACTCCTTTGGTTCGTTAGTTCGTTGGTTGGTTCATTGGTTGGTTCGTTGGTTGAGCGGGCGCCCTTTGGGTGCGAAACCAACGAACCAACCAATGAACCGAAATGAACAAATTACAACTGTCGTCGCCGCTCCATCCGCCGGCGTTCACGGCTGCGACGTAGGCGACGCAAGCGGTGGGGTTGGCGATGGGCCGGCAAAGGAAAGTCAAGCGACAGCGTGAGTGTCGGCAGTTGGTTCAGGGCGGGGGTCAGGTGCGGGTCAAGGCCCGATGCGCTGGGCTGATCCCACCATTGGCGCCAGCGCGCGCGCTCCTCCTGGCCGCCGTTGATTGCCAGAAAGCTGACATCGGCCAACAAGAGACGACGGGTCTGCGTGATTACACTTAACGCCTGTTGCCAATGCGCGACCAACGTCGGCTGCACGGTATTGACGAAGCGCTGATAGGTACCAACATCTTGATTGCGGAGATCATACGCCGGCACAAAGGTTTCCGACCAGTAGACCAGCAGTTGTTGAAAGCTCGGCAGCAGCAGATCGGCATAAAAGGTGATATGCACCGTCGTCACCCGCTCACTAACCCGTAGCAGACAGGCCGCCTGGGCAACGCTCAGATCAAAATAGGCGGGGGCATCAAAGTGCGCCCACTCCCCATAGGCGGCATTCAGCCGGCGGATGCGGTCGACAACTTCGCTCAAAACATGGGCCGCCGCGTCCACTTCGCTGCCACTCCGGTTCCCGCCATTGACCCGGTACATGGGCGCCAACTCATTGGGCGTCTCCCCCAACGTACAGCGGGCAAAGTGAGCCGGCGTCATGGTGCGCAACGCGGCGGCAAAGGCCGGCAGCGATGAAAGCAAATGGGTTGCCGTTGCGCTGAGCGTGGTTACCATTGCCTCAAGCACCATCATCCCAATCGGCCAGCCGCATCAGGTATTGACCATAGCCATTATTCTGCATCGTCAGCCCCAATGTACGCAGTTGCGCCCGATTGATATAGCCCAAGCGATAGGCGATCTCCTCCGGGCAGGAGATCATCATGCCCTGGCGTTCTTGTAACGCTTGCACAAAGGTCGAAGCTTGCAGGAGCGATTCATGGGTGCCGGCATCGAGCCAAGCCACGCCACGCCCCAGCGGCTCCACCGTCAACTCACCCTGTTCCAGATAGTGCATATTGACATCGGTAATCTCCAACTCGCCACGCGCCGAGGGCTTTAAGTTTTCGGCAATTTCGACGACATGGTGATCATAGAAGTAGATGCCCGGCACAGCGTAGTTGGAGCGGGGCTGTTTGGGCTTTTCCTCAATGCGCAACGCCTTGCCGGTGGCTTTGTCAAACTCCACCACGCCGTAGCGCTCCGGGTCGCGCACGGCATAAGCAAAGATGCGGGCGCCGCTGGTCAACTGGGCCGCGTTTTGCAGTTGCTGCGGCAAACCATGACCATAAAAGATGTTATCACCCAGAATCAGCGCCACGGGGTCGTTGCGAATAAAGGTTTTGCCGATACGAAAGGCATCCGCAATCCCGCGCGGTTTATCCTGAGTCATATAGGTAAAGTGCAGCCCCCACTGGCTGCCGTCATGAAAGAGTTCACAGAAGGAGGCGAGCGCTTGCGGCGTGCTGATCACCAGAATCTCACGAATGCCCGCCAGCATCAACATGGAGAGCGGGTAGTAGACCATCGGCTTGTCATAGACCGGCAACAACTGCTTGCTGACGCTAATAGTGAGCGGGTGCAACCGGGTGCCGGCGCCGCCGGCCAGAATAATTCCCTTCATCTGTTTCTCTCTTTTCTCTTTAGAGGTAGACAGGTAAACAGGTAGACAGGTACACAGGGAAGCATTGCAGACCGACCTGTCTACCTATCTCCCGTACCCAGTCATTGCCACCTCTTTATCCACATTGAGCAGCACGGCGCCGACAATGCGGGCATGAACCTTTTCCAGAATGGCGCGGGCGCGTTGGGCCTGTTCCCGTTTGGTGCTGCCGGCATTGAGTAGGAGCAACACGCCATCAACCTGACTGCCCCAGAGGGCGGCATCGGTGACAGCCAGCACGGGTGGGGCGTCACAAAGCACATAGTCAGCCCGTTCGCGCAAGGCCGTGAGCGCCGTCGCCAATCGTTTGCTACTGAGCAGCGCCGCCGGACTACTGGCGGTTGGGCCGGCCGGCAGAACCGCGAGACCATCAATCGCCGTCTTCTGGATGGCCGGTTCGCCGCCATTGGCCAGCCAGCCGGTCAAGCCGGCGCTGTTGCTCACGTTAAAGATCTCGTGCTGCATGGGCCGGCGCAGGTCGCCATCGACCACCAAGACCCGATCACCGGCCTGCGCCATGACGACGGCCAGGTTGGCCAGGGCCACGCTCTTCTCCGTCTGCAGATCGACACTTGTCACCAGGATGGTGCGTAGCGGTTGCTCTAAGCCGGCAAATTCCACATTGGTGCGTAAACTTTGATAGGCTTCCGCCGCCGCACTCTGTGGCTCGATCAAGGTGACAAGGTTGGGCATACAGGTTTCCTAAACTTTCTACGACGTTCCTCCCCGCGTCTACGACACAAGGACGAACAGCGCTCATCGTATATGGACTTTACGGATTAATCAATCCTGAAAAGTTTTCAATTTCATTACAAAATTATAGACAAACGGGGGAACAGACATGGATTTGGGTCGCGCGAATTGTTGTCACTCAATCAACAATCCGTGTGCGTAGTAGCCATCTATAAATAGCTTCCGCTCTGTGCGCGTCACGGACGCGCACAGAGCGGATCGGGAAATTGTTTGTAGACGCTCACCTAGGATCCGCTACCCCTTCTTTTCATCGCCGTCACTTTATCATTGTAGCGCGAAAGTGGCAATGACGATTGTATCCCCGGCCCCCGCCGCTTGGCCTACGATGGGGAGACGCGCGCCGGTTTGCCAGTTGTAGACGCCAACCAAGAGTTGGTAGGAACCGGCGGACAGAGCTGCCGGCAACGACAGCGTCTGTGTGTCCTGGATCGCTTCACCGGCCAGCCAACTGGTCATGGGCCGGGGGCCGATGGCGTCGTGTGGTTGCCAGTCAAGCTGCGCCACTTTGTTGCCGGCGCTGTCAAAGAGCTGGGCAAAGAGCGCATAATCAAAACTTGGCGTGGCCGGACCGTTCCGCCAGTAAAGCGTGAAGGTCAACGGCGCGCCGGCCCGGACAGACTGTTGGCCCAACGATACGCCATCTAGAGAGAGCAACCCATCGCCAACGGTAACATTCAATGGTTGCCCCGGCGGCGCTGTAGCGGGCAGAATCGGCGTCCAGGCGGCGTTGCGCCAGCGGTAGCCGCCGAGTCGCAGAACGGTCTGCTGCTCGAAGTGGGGCAGCGTTACTGTTGGCGCCGTTGTTAACTGCAACCGTTGACCGGTCGTCCAGCCCGCTTCCTCTTGATAAACGCCAACCAGCACAGCCGCCTGCTCGGCTTCGACGCGCCAGGGCAAACTTTGCACCAAGACGGTCTCATCGGGTTGCCACATGGTGGTAGGATACCACAAAGTGGCGACAGGTTGGTAAAATTGGTTGTCATGAAGGAGCGTCCCGTCCGCCGTTTGATAGGCCAGGTAGAAACGATAGGCGGTGGTCAACGGTTGCAGCGCCCGCCAGTAGAGCTGCGTCACAAGCTCGCCCTGTGCATTAGTGGTGACGGCATAGTCCACCAGTTGCAGATGCTCGCCAAAGGTTGCGATGGGCGTCGCCGGCGCCTGATGCTGGGGGCGGCGGAAGGCATTGTAAAATTCCGGCGGTGGTTGGGTGTTGGTCATTCCTTTACGTAGAAGCAGATAGCCATCGGTGGCGGCCGCAATGCCAAAGTCGTTTTGCAATAGCTCCTGTACGCTACGATAGAGATCATTCGGATGTTGGGGCCAAGCCGGCCCCGTAACATCCAGAAAGATGGTGTCGGCGTCATCCACTCGCGGAAAAATATAAACCGTCTCCCGCCCGGCCACATGAGGATCGAGCTTGTCCTGAGCCGAAACTTTGGCGTCCGGCGGAATCTGGGCGATGATTGCCGCCGCGGCGCGATGATGATCCGTGATGATAAAGCGCTGGTGGTTGCCGCCGCCGGGCAGATAGCCATGTTGGTATTGGGTGTAACCGGCGCCGAACAACACGAGTGCGGACAACACCCAACCTATCACTGTTGCCAGTTGTGGTTGGCTATACGCAAACCATTGGTAGACGCGCGCAACCCCCATCACGCTTGCCAACATGACAAAGGGGACAATCGGCGCCACATAAATCAAAGTATAGACTTCGTGCATGGGCGGGAAGTCGGCCAGCAGGTTGATCGCCAGCGACGGCAGCGCCAGCAGCAATACCGCCGGCGCCAGCAGCGCCGTCAGGCCGACCGGTTGCAACGCTTCCCAGAGATACCCTAGTGTGTCGGCTCGCTGGAGTTGCGCCAACACAGTTCCCGGTTGGGTCAGCAGGGCAACCACCTTTTGAATCGGCGTGGCGCCCAGGTAATCATAGCGGCTCCAGTGGATATTGCCGTCGGCAAAGAGTTGTTGGATCACCAGCACTGCGGTTAGCGACCAGCCCAATGCCAATACCATTGTGACCAAGCCCAGGCGATAGCGCCGCAACCAGAGGAAGGCATAGAGGCCGATCATAAAGAGCAGCAACCCCATCTCCTCTTTGCAACTGGCCGCCAGCACCGCAAAGCAAGCATACCACCCCGTGCGCCCGGCCATGAGAAAATAGAAGGCTGCCATCAAGAAGGTCGGCGCCAGCGTCACCGGATGGAATTCCAGCCAGTTGGCCGCCTGGATCGAAGGGTTGAGCAGAAAGGCGACGGCAAAGCACAAGGCGATCCACTCATTGTGCAGCTTCAACTTCGCCAGGGCAAAGAGCGGCAGCGCACCCAATGCCACCACCACAGCTTGCAAGATAAGCAGCGTTTCCGGGCCATCATGAAGCCAGTAAAGGACGGCAATGGGTAACAGAATGGGTTCGACGTGAAGGCTTAGTCGGTTGACGACGCCCGGCTGGTTGGTCATATGAAAGAGATCGCCCTGCGCCGTATTCCAGACCGTTTGATGCAGGTTGCCCATGTCGAGGGCGCGCGCTTCAAAGGCGGCGTAACGGGTCAGGGTCAGGTCACTGAAGAGGATGGCGTAGGTCACGACGGCGAGGACCAGCAGCCATTGCGGTCGTGACCAGTGCAGTGGTGCGAAAGTCACAGGCAGCGTAACGCTAAGCGGTTTTGGGGGCGCCGAGACGGGCCGGTTGCGCGGCGGAAGCGGTGGTTTCGCGCCGGTGGCCGGTCAACGGAATCGTCGCCAACACAGGGAGACCCAAGGCCCGTTCTGCCGCCGCCGGTGTACGCAAAAGGTCAGCCTCCATCCAGGCAAACAAGAGGACAAGACCGATACCCAGCAAGAGTCCCAGGACGGCGCCGGCAATCGCGTTGATGGTCGGCTTGGGTTGAATCTGGTCATAGGTGATATTGCTGCTGCGCACCTTTACTTCGATGCGGTTATCTTTATCCTGCTGAGCATAGTAGGCGGTGCGCTCCTGCTCGAAAAGCTGGGCCAGCGTCAACGCCATCTGTTTGGCGACTTCGCCGTCGCCATTGCGCGCCTCGATCTTGATGGCAAAGTTATCGGTCTCCGGGGCGACCGCCACATTGGCGAGAAAATCGTTAGGGTCTTGATCGAGCTTGGCTGATGCAATGGCGGCCTGGGCATTTTCATAGGTGCGCAGATTGAGGGCAAAGTTGCGCAGCAGATCCTTGGCCGTGTTGCCCAGCCCCCAGTCCGGTCGCGCCGGCACAGTGCTGACATAGGCCGTTGCCCGGTAGAGGTCGCTTTGGAGATAGCTGATGCCATAGGCGGCCACGGCGGCCAGCAGCGTCGTCGCCACCACCAGCCAGCCCCAGCGGCGGATCAGCCGAATGTATTCTTGAATGGTCATGCCGTTTATCCTTGTTGCAAGGAGGCACACTTGTGGCCTCGACTGTTGCAATGCCGACCTATTGTACCAGAACAACCGGCAAAACGCATAGTTGGTTGTGTAGATAGATCATTCTTGCCCCATTTACCCCGATTTATCCACATTTTTCAGTAGAAGAACAAGGAACTTTGCCCACAAACAGAGCGTTACAGCCATAGCATACCACGCTGGGGCTACTAGGCTGAGCGAAAGGGAAAGCAGCTATCATCTGGGCAGGATAAACTGTCGAGATGATTTTTGTTTTGCTCTATAACCAGCACCGATCCAGCCCCCTTCGTGTACGGTTGTAGAGAACAGGGGTCAATACATGCGTTATCCTCTTGGTTTTGTCTTGAGTTTCACAATTGTTTTGTTCTTTTTTGCTTGTGCGCCGCCACCAACCCATCAGCCGGGAAGCGATCAACAACCTGCATCGCCGCTAGCCGTCACCACAGTGGCAGCCCAAATAACAAAAGCCATCCCTCCTACTGTTACAGTTCTAGCAACGGATCTTTGGGGTAACGGTTATATTCAACACTTCGTTTGGCAAGGTGATTCTCTGATCACTCAGTATTCCGCAGCGCAACCCCAGGATCGCTTAAAATTTTCGCCGGGCGCCGAAATTTGGCAACGAAATCAGATTTCCGTAGACGATTTACGGGTTGGTGTATATGCTCGTCTCTTTGGCAGCAGAACCGGTAGCCATGCTAATGTGGATTATATAATCCTTCCTGCTGCTGATACGACGCGCAATTTTGTTCCGACCATAGAGTACTCGCCAGAGTTAATCGCTGAAGGGGAAGTAGAAGCAATCAAAGCTGAAGGCAATGATGTCTTTACAATACAGCTTCGCGGAAACCCCTTGCATATTAACTTCTATTTGGTGACGCGCATTTTCACAGAAGAACGAGCAGCAATTGATACGCTTGAAGAAAAGAGTCTAATTCAATATCGTGGCGATTTACTGCAAGATGCAGTAGGTACGCTAGTTGAGGTAAAGCAAGCAGTGGTTGTTGAAAGACCCTCAGACTATCGTGTCACTACGTATCCTTTGCAGTGCCATGACGCCGGCGTATTCACTCACTGCCATGATCAGTACCTTGGCATTGAATTTGAACACCCTGCCAGTTGGGGAGCAGGTGTCGGTCAATTAGAACGCAGCCGATACGCAGGATACAGCTACAACTATTCCTTTGAAAATCCGAAAGTTATTGCTGGTGGGCGTAGCAACCCATTTGGCGAACCCCGTGGCGGAATGCCAACTGATTTTCTCGGTTTTGGCGGTCATACAGCAGAGGAGCTTTGTGCATATTCTTACGCAGACTTATGCGAAGTAATGCAGCCAGGGGTGGTGCTTATCATCCAAATACCTACTGGAGTAGAGCTTTGTGCTCCTGGCCCAGGCGTAATTTGGGGGCCACATGCAATTGTCAAGGTTGATTTACCCAAACACGATACCATCAATGGCTTGATCTTTGCTACAGAATTTGTGTCTGAAAGATTAACACAGGAGTTGGGCCTAATTAAACCAGGCTCATCCAACACTTCGTCATTATACTGTGACGAAGCCGATCAACACCATTTTGATCAACTCATGCAACAATTAGGGAAGGAGATCCGTGATGGCACGGTTGAGGTCCAAACACAAATCAATTTGGACGCACTCCGTACAATGGCCCGTTCTTTCCAGGGCGAATCGCTGCCGAGGTAGTTCAGACAGGAAGACAAGAAGATAAAAGTAAATTGACAATCTACGTTTTATGTCTCCTATGATCAGACCGATAAACGGCCATTTGCTTGCAGACGGCGCAGGGTGGAGAGCGTCACCCACCCGCGCCATTCCAGTTCACAACCGGGGCTAAGGGGTGGCCAGGGAATGCTCCACCCGCCATCGGCTTGTTGCTCGGCCAGGATGGCGTCCAGGTGCGCTTGAATCTGCTCCTCCCGGAAATGCTTACGCAACGGATGATCCGGCGTCGGCGCCCAGTCGAGTGGTTTGCGCACATAGCCGGTCGCCGCGGCATCGGCGATCAGACCGGTGGCGATCAGAGCGCCAACCAATCGGTCAAGCGCTTGCCCCGCCCGGTGGCGATCCGGTACATGGTAGAGGAAGGTCAACACCGCGCCAACTTCGTGCATTTCCGTTGCTTGTACTTCGGCAAGCTTTGACCAGCAAAAAGCCGTGGCCGGCGCCAACCATGCGTGTTGCACCCCATGCTTATGCAACAAACCCGCAATCGCCGCCGTCGGGTTGAGCGCAGCCGGCGGATTTTCCCCGGTTTGCCACCAGGGCGCCCGTGGATAGCCCAGGGCAGAAGGCAACAGCCACGGCACGCCCCCCGCCGCCGTCGTGATCGTCAGTAGGTAATCACAGATACGCTGCACCATTGCTGCATCAAAGTCCACTTCATCAAGAAATTCCAACGCATGTTGGGTCGGCACGGGTTGACTGTCGGGGCAGCGAATATCCGGCTCCAACGCGTTGCCAAAGCCGCCATCAGCATTTTGATAGGCGGCCAGGGCAGCCAACACATCCGCGCGTGATCCGTCCTTGAAATGATAAGCAAAAAGCCGCCGCTCCAACAGGCGTGCATTCTGCCAAAGAAATTGTTCGGCGCGGGCGAAAACAGTGTCACTCATGGTTTATCCTCCTGTCAGCTATCGTCTGATTTTGCCAGGTTGTCAATTGACAAGACCAGTCTAGCATGACCCTCCTGACACCATGATGTCAGGAGCGTTTTGTCACACGCTCCTGTTTTGGCAAAGCGGTTGTGTCGGTATAGTTATTCGGTTCAATCGCGCAGTTGCGGGTCCAACGCGTCGCGCAGCCCATCGCCCAGTAGATTAAAGCCCAGCACCGTCAACATGATCGCCATGCCGGGGAAAAAAACCAGATGAGGCGATTGGCGCAGGAAGGGGATGCCGTCGCTGATCATGGCGCCCCACTCCGGCGCCGGCGGCTGGACCCCCAGCCCGAGAAAGCCAAGCGCCGCCGCAAAGAGAATGGCGCCGCCGACACCCAAGGTCATTTGTACAATAATCGGCGAGAGGCTGTTGGGCAGGATGTGCAGGAACATAATGCGGGCATCGCTGACGCCGATCATGCGGGCGGCATCGACATAGTCCCGTTCGCGCAACGATAGCACCATCGACCGCACCACGCGCGCATAGCCCGGCACCCCAACAATGGCGACGGCCAGGATGGTGTTAATCACGCCTGGCCCGCGTACAGCGACAATCGCAATCGCCAACAAAATTGAGGGGAAGGCCAGCAAAATATCCATCAGCCGCATAATCACCGTATCAAGCGCTTTGCCGAAGTAGCCGGCAACCAGCCCCAGCACTGTGCCGGTGACGCTGGTGAAAAAGACAACGACAAAACCGATAGTCAACGAAATGCGCGTGCCATGAATCACCCGTCGGAAAACATCACGACCCAGGCGGTCGGTGCCAAAGGGATGGTCAACCGAAGGGGCAAAGCGCGCCTCGGCCAGATTAGAATCGATGGTCGGGTCATAGGGGTTGACAACCGGCGCCAAAACGCCGATCAACAACGTAATTCCAATAATCAACAAGCCGACCCGGCCATTCCAACTACGAAAGAGGCGCCGATTGGCATCACGCAAGAGGCTGCGCGGCGCCCGCTCGGCCAGACCGCCCGGCAAGTTGGATTGTAGAGAAGCTGAAACACTCATAAAAGTTTACTCAATCACTATACCGAATCCGCGGATCTAAATAAGCATATGAAATATCAACCAACAAATTGACCACCACATAAATGGTGGCGCTGACCAGCACAGCCCCCTGTACAATCGGGTAGTCACGGCTGAGGATGGCGCGATAGGTCCACAAACCCATGCCCGGCCAGGAGAAGATCGTTTCGGTGAGCAGCGCGCCGCCCAACAGACCGCCCAGTTGCAGCCCAACCACGGTGACAATGGGCAGGAGCGCATTTTTCAAAGCATGACGGGTAATGACCACCCGCCGGCGCAGCCCCTTGGCGTCCGCTGTGCGCACATAATCCTGGCGCATCACTTCCAACATGCTGGCGCGGGTCAAGCGGGCGAGAATCGGCATTACCACCGTACTCAGTACAAAGCTGGGTAAGATGAGGTGCCACAGGGCATTGAGAAAGAGGCGGATGTCACCCATGAGCAGCGTATCAATCAGCATAAAGCCCGTCTGGCGCGTCACCTGTAGATCAGCATCCAGGCGCGCGCTGGGGGGGAAAATTTGGCGATTGACAGCCAAGGCATAGACCAAAATAAGCGCCAACCAGTAAATGGGCATGGAGACGCCCAGCAACGCGCCGCCGGTGGCAATCAGATCGATCCAGGAATTACGCCGCAAGGCTGAAATAATGCCAATACCGATCCCGATGACCAGACCGATGAGCATGCCCACGACGATCATCTCCACCGTTGCGCTCAGGCGGTATTTCAATTCATCCATCACCGCCGTGCGGTTGATAATCGATGTACCCAGGTCGCCGCGCAGCACACGGCCCATCCACTCCAAATATTGGACATAGATGGGTCGATTAAACCCCATCTCTTCCCGGACGCGTTCAATCGCTTCGGGTCGCGCCCGTTCGCCCAGCATCACAATCACCGGGTCGCCGGGAATCAACCGAATCAAGGCAAAGACCACAATCGAAACGCCGAGCAACACTGGAATCAACGAGAGCAGACGGCGTGCAATAAATTGTCCCAAGAGAATCCTTCCTCATTAAGCGAGACACGAGACAGGAGACACGAGACACGAGACACGGGACACGAGACAGGAGACACGGGACACGGGACACGGGACTCGAAACATAATCGTCGATTTCTCCTTGTCTCCTTGTCTCGTGTCTCCTGTCTCCTTGTCTAGACTTACTGTCCTTCCTGAATCCAGAGATGCTCGTACCAGTCACGGAAGACGACCGGTTCGTAGCCTTGCACTTCCTTGCGGAAGACGGTGGGGGTGGTCGCCCAGACGACCGGAATGCGCGCCACGTCGGCGTGGACAAGCTCTTCGGCCTTCTTGTAGATCTCCTCGCGCTTGGCCGGATCGGCCTCGATGCGGCCATCGATTAGCAATTGGGAGAGTTCGTCATTGTTATAGCAATCCTCTTCCTTGGGTTCACCAACCGGATGGGCGAAGTGGTAGCCGATGTAGTTATCCGGGTCGCCGTTATCGGACCCCCAGCCGAGCATCCACATGGGGAATTTGCCCAGGTTGCGATCGTCCAGATAGGCGCCCCAATCTTCGGTCTGCAAGTTGACCCTGATGCCCACTTTCGCCAGGTCGGCGGCAATCGCTTCGCCAATCGCTTTAGAATCGGGGAAGTAGCCGCGGATGACCGGGATGTACCAGAAATCGGTTTCAAAGCCATCGGGCAGACCGGCGGCGGCTAACAGTTCTTTGGCCTTGTCAGGATTGTACTCGAAGGGCTGAATATCAGGGTTATGGCCCAGAATCGCCGGCGGTTGGAAGGAGCCGGCCAGTTGCCCATACTCCCCATAGAAGGCCGGAATCAAGGCAGCCCAGTTCACGGCATGGGCAATCGCCTGACGCACTTCCAGTTTGTCAAACGGCTCGGTGCATTGCTGGAAGGCAATATAGCCGGTACTGGTAGACGGGCGGACATAGAGGGAAACGTTGGGATCCTCGGCAGCCATTGGCAGGTCGGTCTGGGCGAGATCCGCTTGATGAATGGTGCCGGCCTGCAGTTCAGCAAAGCGCGCTGAGTTGTCAGGAATTGAGCGGAAGATAATGCGCTCCAACTTGGGCGCGCCGCCCCACCACTCTTCGTTGCGTTCGACGGTGATGCGGTCATCCGGCACCCATTCGACAAACTTAAAGCGCCCGGTGCCGACCGCAGTGCCGGCCGGCGTGCCATATTTGTCGCCCTGCTCCTGTACGGCGGTGGGGCTGTTCATGCCGAAGACAAAGTTCATCGCCAATTTGGCCAGCAATACGCCACTCGGCGCCGCCAGCTTCAATTGCACCGTGTATTCGTCAATGACATTCACTTCCTCAATCGCCAGATCGGCGCCGAATTCAATGTCATAGTACTCGAAAGTACGCCCAAAGCGCCATTCGTTGTTGGGGTCGCGCCAGCGATCCATATTCCACTTGACCGCTTCGGCGTTAAAGGGAGTGCCGTCATGAAACTTCACGCCCTGGCGCAGGTGGAAGGTCCAGGTTTGGCTGTCTTCAGTCTCCCAGGATTCGGCCAACCACGGAATCGGTTTGGTGGAGGTGCCTTCCAACTCGACCAGCCCGTCAACAATCGTTTCGATCACACGGGCCGATTCACCATCGGTTTGCGTACCGCTGTCCAACCCCACCGAATCGCCGCCGCGCCCGACGATCAAGGTGCCGCCACTGCCGCTGGGGGCCGCCGCATCACCAGCCGCCGGCGCCGCGGATGTATCACCACCGCTTGGCGCCGCTGCCGGCGCCGGACAGGCGGTGAAGAGCAGGCTGGCGATGATCAAAACTGTTGTAATCAACCAACTTTTACGCATAGATTGCTCCTTTGCTACGTCTTTGTAGAACTGTTGTCACTACTATCCTTGCGCCTTGCCGATGACGGAGGCTCCGGTGTGGTCAAGCCTTTGGTAGTGACGAATGGAAGTCTCCTTTCGATTATGACAGAGGAAGGCTATTTGTGCAAGTGGGGGCTAAGCGAAGGGTGCATATCAGGTTGGGGGCACGTTTTTCCGAACGGGGAGCGTTAGCGACCAGTTCGGTGATTGCCCCAAAGTTGATGTACATCCCTAAGCGAAGGTGGATTAGCCAATTACATCAGCAAAAGCTCCGTCTTGACAGCCCTCTTGGCGCGTGATAGTCTGGCTAGACCTTCCCGAAGCAGGGTATGGACAACAAAGCGGTTGAGCAAACTTGGGGGTTCTTATGACAAAACGCGCCTTAGTCGCCATCGGCGGCAACGCCATTATTGCCGACAGCCGGCAGCCGGACATTCCGCATCAGTGGGATGCTATCCGGCAAACCTGCAAGCATCTCGTTGATATGATCGAAGCGGGCTGGCAGATCATCGTCACCCACGGCAATGGGCCACAAGCCGGCTTTATTCTGCGCCGCAGCGAGTTGGCGGCCCACGAAGTCTTCCCCCTGCCGCTGGATATTATTGTCGCCGACACCCAAGGCGGCATTGGTTATATGCTCCAACAAGCGCTCCACAACGAACTCTACAGCCGCAATCTGCAGCGCTCTGTTGTCGCCCTCATCACGCAAACGCTGGTGGACGCCCACGATCCCGCCTTTCAAAAACCATCCAAGCCAATCGGCGCCTTTCTGACCGAAGCGCAGGCCCGCGCCTTTGAAGCGCAAGGCTGGCAGGTGATGGAAGATGCCGGCCGCGGCTGGCGTCGAGTGGTGGCCTCGCCCCAACCGCTGGCGATTTTGGAAGCGCCGGTCATCACGACGCTATTGGATGCCAATCATGTGGTGATTGCCGCCGGCGGTGGCGGCATTCCCGTGGTGCAAAATTCCAAAGGGGAGTTGCGCGAGGTAAAAGGGGTCTATGCCGTCGTTGACAAGGATCGCGCCAGCAGTCTGTTGGCGCAACAATTGAAGGTTGATCTCTTTTTGATCTCCACCGGCGTCGAACATGTCGCAATCCATTTCAACACACCGCAGCAACAGAATTTGTCCCGTGTCACAGCAACCGAACTAGCCGGCTATCTCGCCGCTGGTCACTTTGGCGCCGGGAGCATGGCGCCGAAGGTTGAGGCGGTGCTGGCCTTTGTGCAACAAACCGGCAACCCCGCCCTCATCACTGATCCCGATCATCTGATCGCCGCGCTGGCCGGCAACACCGGAACCTGGGTGCTGCCGGATAAATAAAAGGGTGGGGTAACGATCCAGGTCAGAACGACCCTGCCCTGAAAACAACAGGGAAGCCGCTACTCACCCGTCGTTAGACAGAGATCGCGCCAGCAGTAGTTTACCTCGCCGCTTGGTCTTGGTGTCCCGTTGCCGATCATTGGGGCTGACCACTTCGATCACTAAATCGGCGCCGATCCAATATTGTTCGGTGTGCTGCGATAAGCGTTGCGGTAAGATCAGAATCACATCTGGTTCTCGATACTTGTTAGGCCAGAGTTGGATTTTGATCGGCGCACCAGCACCTTGCCCAATTGCTGTGCTTCTACAAAGCGGTCCAAGAGGCGGAAGAGCGCAAGTACAAGCAATTGATGGTTAATTCAATTCGCTATATCCGCCGAATCCGCATTCTATCAGGGTTATTACACCGGCATCGTCCGCCCGGTGTGGGCGCGCCCCAACTTGGCGACCGCTTCATTATGCCCGCCGACGACGCGCACGCCGGCGTCGATCCGTTCCAGCGCATTCTCCGGCGTCACCCCTTCGAGGAAGGCGATGTTGTTGGCTTTACAGGCGGCCATGACTCGTTCGCGCACTTCAATCATTTCCGGCGGCAGGGGGCGGGGCATCCGCCAGTAGCCGAGGGAGAGGCTGAGGTCGCCCGGCCCCATTTCGGCAAAACCAATGCCGGGGACGCTGAGGATCTCTTCAATGTGGGGGATGGCGGCGGCCGATTCGATCTTGAGACCGAGCAGCAATTCGCCATCCGGGTTGAGCGGCCAGGGGTCGCAGCGGCGCAGGTACGCATCGCGCTCCAGCCCCCAGATCGGCGCCGCGGAAGGTTCGGAGCCGACGCCGCGCCGCCCTTCGCCCAGTCCCCGGTCGCGACCGGCCTGCTGAATCGGGTAGCGACAGCCTTCGACAAAGGCGCGCACAGCCGCGGCGCTTTCGGCCTGGCAGAGCAGAATGCCATGAACGCCACGGGCCAGGATCTGACGGAATTGCCAACTGTTGTAGCGCACAATGTCGGCATCCACCCCCTCGACCGGCGCTTCGACAATGACGGCTGGCGTGCGATGACCGCTGCGCGTGGGGCCGCCATCGACCAGGCCGCGCATGTAGGCTTCCAGGCCGGTCATATCAAAGGCGCCATGCTCCATGCCGACATTGATATAGTCGGCCCAGGTGCCGGCGTCTTCGCGACCCTGTTCATAGGTTAGGACATGCCCGGTGTGACCACCGGTGTAGTAGATGGGTTGACCGCTCTCTAACAGTTCAATGGCGCGATTAATGCGGTTTGCCACAATGTTCTCTCCTTAGTAGATGACAAGATGTAGATGACAAGATGTAGATGACAAGATGAAGGGATGGCAGGGTGAATGAGGGTCATTCTATCATAGGGGTGGGCAAGGGGCAACCGGCGCGAAAGCACCGTCTTACCCCTGCCCGAAGCGCCCGACGGTGACCTCACCCAACGCGCGCATGAGGTCTTTGACTTGTAAAATCACCGTTGTGCCACGGACGCCGGAGCCGATAGAAACTTCTTCCTGCGCCAGGACACTTTCATCCACCAACACACGCAGGGGATGGGTAACGCCAAAGGGCGAAACGGCGCCAATCGGGTAGCCGGTGACGGCCAATACTTCTTCTGCGCTGGCCGTGGTTAAGCGCGATTGACCGAGAAAGCGGCGTAAGGCGCGCCAATCGATTTGGCCAGGGCCGGCCATCAAGACCATGACATATTCCCCGGCAGCCAACCGGAAGAGGATGCTGCGCACAATTTGGGCAGGTTGCTGTCCCCGTTCTTGGGCCGCTTGTTCCAGTGAATGAACCGGTCCCGTGTGCTGGAAAACACGATGGGGGATTGGGATGGTAGATAGGTATTGCGCGACAGGCGATGTATGACTCATAGCTATTTATCCTACCCGATCCCTATCATTTTCCCTAAGCAATGTTCTGTAGAAATTGTAATGTTTTCTGTATCTTTTATGATGAGCTATCTAATAGTTTTGCTGCTACTCTTTTTAAGTTGACTATGACACTGCTGTAATTTACTTATTGCTATGGATAAAATTAACAGTTTTGTTCAACATGAACAACAAACATTAAACAATCATTAAACAAGTGTAGCTTGTTTTCCAATCCATTTTGTAGCATAATGGTGCCGGGAAGCCAAATTCTAAACTAACCCGGATAACCCAACGGGCCTGCACCAATCATAGTTGCACTGCTATTTTGGTTATTCAAGCAATTCTCAACCCGAACCCGCCGTGAACCAATGGAGTATTGCACTGTTGCATTTGTCTGTCGCGTCAACGGTTTTCTGGGGAATTTTGGAACAGGCTGTTACGGCCAAGGAGCAATACAATGATTCACAAACAACCGTCGCCCTTCCCGGGCCATGTTCGCGTGACCTTCGAGCTACCCTCCTGTTTATGGGCGGATCGGATCTATTTGATTGGTGATTTTAACCAATGGGATGAACGATCAACGCCGATGCGCCAAGAACGTGATGGGGTTTGGCGGGCGCGTGTTGATCTGCCTGCCGGCAATCAATATCAATTTCGGTATATGATTGATGGTCAGTGGAAAACGGATTATCATGCCGATGGTTTTGCCCAAGGGCACTATGGCACTGATAACAGCGTCGTATTGGCCGCCTTGCCGGTTCCTACGTTGGAAGAGGCAAGTTCTTTAGTCCAAGACTCCTTCCCACCGCTTCCCTTGGCGTCACCCGCAGAATATCGCGCCAAATTGCCCGTCTATGAGGTGCGTGAAAGCAACCGCATCCGTACACCGGTGAAACAATTGACAGCCGCATAAACATTCACATAAACATTGATGCTCAACAACGAACTAGAGAATTATTTACAAGCGCTGGAAGCAACCGAGCAATTCTCCGGTGTCGTCTTGATCACCCAAGGCGACACCAAACTCTTTGCCGGCGCCTATGGGTATGCCAGTCGCGCTTGGCGAGTGAAAAATACCCTGGCGACACGCTTTGACACCGCCTCCGTCACCAAGCTTTTTACCGCGGTGGCGATCCTGCAATTGATCGATCAAGGTAAATTCGCGTTTGACACAGGCGTCATTGACTTTCTTGGCTTGCAAGGCACCGCCATTGCACCGGAAGTGAACGTCTATCATCTGCTGACCCACACTTCCGGCATCGCTGATGACGCCGATGAAGAGGCGGGCGAAAGTTACGAAGCAATTTGGCAGAACAAACCGAACTATTCGGTCATCGAAATGATTGACTTTTTACCCCAGTTTGCCTACAAACCGGCTAATTTCCCGCCGGGGCAGGGCTGTCGCTATTGTAACTGCGGCTATGTTTTGTTAGGCTTGCTGATTGAAAAAGCCAGCGGCCTGCGTTATCGCGACTATGTGCAACAGCAGATTTTTACGCCGGTGGGCATGACCGCTTCGGCCTTCCTGCGCAAAGATTGGGTGCATGAAACTGTGGCCGAAGGTTGTGATCCCATTTTGAACGAGGCGGAACAGATCGTCGGCTGGAGGAAAAACATCTATTCCTTCCCGCCTATTGGCTCGGCCGATGGCGGCGCCTATGTCACGGCAGGTGACCTGGATCGTTTCCTACGCGCCGTACAGCGGGGCCAATTACTTTCACCAGCGATGACCACCGCCTTTTTTACGCCGCAAGTCTACTATCGCACCGGCAAACAGTGGGTTGTTCATTATGGCTATGGTCTGGTCTTTTACCTCGATCAGGCCGGCCAGGTGGTAAGCTATCACAAAGAAGGTATTAACCCTGGCGTCAGCGCCATTATCCGTCACTTGCCGGCGCAAGATATTAACATTGTTCTCCTCTCGACGCTTTCTGATGGGGTGTGGAACCCGGTGTGGAAAATCTACGAACTGATCGCAAAGCAAGACGAATCGTTATGAGAAACGATAGTTCTTAGGCAGAGGTGACAACGGGTAATTCTTGTGCTAGTTTACGTACAGGGATGGTTTGTTTAATTTCTTGACCAACTTGTTGCTCTGCCAGGCGGAGTTCATACGCTTTCTGTAGATCGAGCCATAATTCAGGGCCAGTGCCAAACCACTCTCCAAGCCGTAATGCGGTATCGGCTGTAATGGCGCGTTGTCCAGCCAGAATTTGGGTGATACGGTTTGTTGGTCCCGCCATCATTATTTTCCTCTAGTGATAGTCTACAATTTCAATGTTAAAAGGTTCTGCTTCTTCGTCAGGCCATTCAAAACAGATACGCCACTGTTGATTGATCCGGATGCTGTATTGCCCCTGACGATCGCCGCCTAAAGCTTCAAAACGATTACTCGGCAAGAGTTACGCTATAATAAAATCGCTCATCTACAGAAAGTGTGAGGTTTCGACCCGCCACACCTGTCAGGTTTTGGAAACCTGACAGGTGTTCACACTTTCCGTAGATGAGCCAATAAAATTCACGACTGGCAGTTGGTAGGCAGCGCCACGGTAGGAACCGTTCTTTGTCTGCAACAGTTGGTATAATAGCACGTATCTTTCTTTATGACGACGTGAAGGTATCGGGATATTCTCCACTGGCTATGCCCCCAGAAAGGAACCATTATGAAATTTGCCGCCCCGAGCAACCGCCATCTATCGATCACTTTTCTCTTTGCGCTCCTGGCGCCGTTGCTCATCTTTTACCTGATCGGTTCGTTCACCCCCAAAGTCGTTGCTAGTGGCGCCCAGCGTTTGCAGGCGCAGATGGGCGGTTGGCAAACGTACACCAATCGCGCCGCCGGGTATGCCGTTGACCTGCCGCCCAACGCCGAAGTGACCGAGAGTGATGATGCGGCGCTTGCCTACAAGATGCTCTTTGTTCGCCTGCCGGTGGAAAATTCACCCCACTATCAGGGCGTATCGATCCTTGTCCTGGAAAGCGCTGCTACCCCCGAAGCGTATGTGACCAAAGCCTATGCCGACGCCGGTTTGGATGTGCGCACAGCCATTCGTCCGGCGGCGCCAAGCCAGATCAATGGGCGCGCCGCGCTACGGTTGGAACGCGACCCGGTGGTGGGGGACGGTGACAAGTTCACCACTTTGATCGCCGGGGATGGCGTCCTCTATCGTGTCAATCTCTTTGGCGGCGGCAAGGGGGGACCGGAAGAACCGGCGCCACAGGCCGTGGCACTGTACGAGCGGATCGTGGCCTCCTTTCGTGTACTGGCCGTGCAACGTCAACCAAAGGCTGTTCCCCAGCGGAATATTGTCGCGCCAGCGGCCATCACTGTCGCCAATGTCTTTACCTATCCGTTGCGTTCCGGGCAAGGGGTGAATTATGGGATTCCGGTCGGTTTAGTCGTGGCTGACACCCATGTCGAGTGGTTGGGTTATGGCATTCGCAACCTGGATCAGTGGGGGGTCAAATGTTATGGCGTCGATTGGTCACGCATGATCCACACCGGTGAGGATTGGTATCGTCTGGATGGCGCTTCCACCGCCGGTACGCCGGTCTATGCCGTGGCCGACGGCATCGTCGCCAAACACAATCCGGGCATCAGCTACCCCGGCAATGTCGTGATCATCCGCCATCGTCTGGCCGATGGGCGCGACCTTTATTCGATGTATGGTCATATCACCAATGTACGTGTGGTGGAAGGGCAAAGTGTAACACGGGGTCAGCAGATCGGCACCGTCCTCAACCAAGGATACACCGGGCGCACCCCTAGCCAACATACCGGTAACGACTCCCATTTGCACTTTGAGATGCGCTGGTTTCTGGATGGGACCAACATCTACGTGCCGGGCACCAATGGCTACAACTATAACTTCCCCAGTTGCACCTATGCCTATCCGGGTCGCGGTTACACCTATATCATCCACCCGGATACCTATCCGTTTCCTGGTCGCGGCTACATCGAGCCAAGCGCCTTTATCGCCGCCCATCTCGGAACCACACCGCCCCTCACACCGACACCAACCTTTACACCAACGCCAACGGGCACGCCGGGACCCCAGAGTTGTGAGTATGTGCGCAATGGTGGTTTTGAAGAAGGGGTGCCCACCAGCACTTGGGCAGCCACCAATTCGCAAAACAAGAACGACCCGCTCATCTACCGCAATTTGCCGCGTACAGGTTTGTGGGGCGCCTGGTTTGGCAATGTATTGAATTATACTGACACGCTCAGGCAAAGCATTACGCTGCCAACAAACCGCACCGGTGCGACCTTGCGTTTCTGGCGTTATGTCCGTAGCACGGAAGCAGCCGGCGCCGCCAACGATACCTTGCAAGTGCTGTTGCTTGCCGCCAACGGCAGCGAGCGCATTGTGGCGACGATTACGTCAGCGGCGCCACGCAACCAGTGGACACTAGAGAGCATTCCGCTCGATCTGAGTGGCAACAGCGGCTCGACAGTTACGTTGGCCTTCCGCGGCTTGAACAATAACACGTTGGTGAGCAGTTTCTTTGTGGACGATGTCTCACTGACCATGCCCTGTGGCGCCGGGGCGCAAGGGGCCGCCGCGCCGGTGGCGGCCCCTGCGCTGACGGTAACACCGACACCAACCACCGCGGCTGCGTCGCCGGGCGCAGCCACGACAAGCTGTGTCAACCTGGCGCGTGATGGCGGTTTTGAATCGGGACGCCTGGGTGTTGGCTGGGCAGCCATTGCCAATACATCAAGCAAGGTCTACGCTGATCCGGCCATTTATAAACTACGCCCGCGCACCGGCAGCTATGGCGCCTGGTTGGGCGCCAACAATCTCAACACAGTCTGGAATGAGTTGGTACAGACCGTACAGTTGCCGGCCCGAGTGACGAGTGTGCAACTACGCTATTGGCGCTACCTAGAGACGGCTGAAACCGACCGCACTCGCGTCTTTGACCGCTTTACCATTGGCCTGGAAACCGACAAAGGGATACAGATCGCCACCCCGCAGCAGATCGACAACACCAGCGCCGGTCGCAACACTTGGGTGCAACAGAGCTTTGACTTGCCCGATGCGAACAAATACAGTGGGCAAAAACTCTGGGCCACCTTCAAGGCAACAACGGATGGCAACCGGCCTAGCAGTTTGTATGTGGATGATGTGGAAATTATTGTCTGTACGGCGCAATAAGTTTTCACTAACGCCCCTCAGTTGTTAAATACCGCAAGTTCGGTCATAATGGATCTGTCATCAGGAGTCAACTTTGGATAAAAGTTGACTCCTGTCGTTCTTGTACAAGATATAGCACTAGCAGGAGGGTTACACACAGGCCGGTCACAGACCGTTTTTTCTACCAAGGAGCAGACCATCCATGAGCTACCTCACCATTGGCGACAGCCAGCTCTACTACGAAGTCAGCGGGGCAGGAAAACCGATCCTCTTCTTGCACGATGGCATGTTAGATTCCACCTGTTGGGATCACCAATTTTCAACCTTTGCCAAGCGTTATCAGGTGATCCGGTATGACCGGCAAGGCTATGGGCGGTCCGGTGTACCGACAAGCCCCTTTTCCATGTTGGAAACCATTCAGGCGCTGCTGGCCCATTTGCAGATCGCAGAGGTGAGCTTGATCGGCGGCTCTATGGGTGGCGCGCTGGCGTTGCAATTTACCATCGCCCACCCCCATTTGGTGAGCAAGTTGGTCATTGTCGGCAGTCATCTCATTGGCATGCCCTTCTCAGCCGCCTTTGAGCAGCGTATGCAAACCGTCTTTCTACCCATGTTGGAAGAAGGCGATTTTGACGCCAAGATTGACCGGATTGCGCAGGACCCGTATCTCCTCGCGCCAGAAAACCAGGCTGTGCGTGTCGTCTTGCGTCAAAAGCTGTTGGCAAACCCGCGTTGCCAGCTTGGCATCGGGCAAATCATGCGCCAGGATCTGATTCGCTTTGCTGATTTTCTGGCGGTTGATCGCCTGCAAGAAGTGCGAACACCCACGTTAATCATCCTTGGCGCCGCCGATGCGCCGGATATTTACAACCACACCGCCGCCATGCAGGCTGGCATCCGTCAGGCGCGCCGTGAGATCATTGCCAACGCCGGCCATCTGGTTTACTGGGAGAAACCGGAGGAGTTCGATCAACTTGTGTTATCGTTCTTGCAGAATTGAAAAGCAGAGGAGGGATGATGACGCACTTACATCGTGCTTTTACCGAGATCAACGGTGCCAATCTCTACTATGAAGTCGCCGGTGCCGGACATCCGTTGGTCATGCTTCACGGTCACCTGCTCGACAGTGGTCAGTGGGACGAGCAGGTTGCCGCCTTTGCCTCCGCCTATCAAACCATTCGCTACGATGCCCGCGGCTTTGGTCAATCGGCGCTGCCACCGGCGCCCTACACCCATCACGAAGATCTGTATACCTTGTTGCGTCGCTTAGCGATTGACCATGCCTATCTCATGGGCTGTTCGGGCGGCGGCGCAACTATCCTTGATTTCGCCCTCACCTATCCGGCAATGGTGGATGCCTTGATTCTAGTTGGCACAGGCATTGGCGGTTATCAACCGGCCGGGCCGCCACCGCCGCCACTGGTCGCAATGGGCGAAGCACTGCAAAGCGGGAATGTTGCGCTGGCTGTCGAACTTTCGCTTCAACTGTTCACGGATGGCCCGCGTCGTACACCTGGGCAAGTGAATCCGCAGGCGCGGGAACGCACCCGCACCATGACCGCGCATCTTTTTGCCCGTCCACCGGTGCCTGAGGCGCTACAGCAGTCGATTGAACCGCTTGCCCTTGAACGGCTTTCGGCGATCACAGCGCCCACGTTGGTGATCGTTGGCGCTGAGGATCAGCCACCGTTACACGAAATTGCTGACCTGGTCACAGCACAGATTGCCGGTGCGCAAAAAGTGATCATCCCTGACGCCGGTCACCATCCAAACTTGGAACAGCCGGAGCTGTTTCAGCAAGCCGTTCAGACTTTTCTACGGAATCTCACCGGAGATAATGATGCAAACCACAACCTTCCCTATTGAAACCAATCCCACGCCACAGGACCTCCAATTCTTGGAAGACCGTATCAATGAACACAATACGTCAGTGACTGGTTATTATGATTTCCAGTGGCTGACCATCTTCGTTCGGGATGAAACCCAAACGATCATTGCCGGTCTTGCCGGTTACACTTGGGGGCAAAGTTGCAAAATTCAATTGTTTTGGGTGCAACTGGCGTTACGCCGCCAGGGTTAAGGAGGACATTATGGTCGTAGCATTAACGATCCCGCCAATCGTCCATAGGATTTTTATCAAGGCGCCGGCTGCCCAGGTCTTTGCGGCGATCACCACCGGCGAAGGGTGGAATGCTTGGTTTACCCAAGCCACCACCATTGATTTGCGCCTGGGTGGCTTGGTCACACTCCGCTGGCGCGACTGGGGGCCGGATCATGACACGGTAGAAGACGGTGGTCCCATTGTCGCATTAGCGCCAGACCGGGAATTTGCCTTCCTTTGGTCACGCGGCTCCAAACCAACAACTGTCCGTTTTACGCTAGAGCCACGCAGCGCAGGAACCGTAGTGACTGTCACTGATACCGGTCACCAGGAAACGCAACGTGATCTGGAGACTTGTATCAGTTGCGCCGCCGGCTGGGGTGAAGCGTTGGCACTCCTAAAGTTCTATCTGGAATATGGCGTGACATATGGGACAGTGCCCAAGGTTGATGATGACAATCACAATTAACAGATTGACCATAGCGCATGTTGATGAAGCTTACCGCCTCTATGAAGCAGTTCTAGGCGCTCGCCCCAATGTAACACCGCAGCGTCTTCTAGAGCGTTTAACGAATGGGCAAGGCATCTTTTACGTCGCTGTCGATACGAACACCAACAAAGTTGTCGGCATCAAATTTGGCTACGTTGAGGGCGACACCTGTATCGGACGGGGCATAGCGGTGCTACCTGCCTATCGACGGCAAGGCATTGCTTCCCAGTTGTTGCAGGCGTTTGAAGCAGAGATGCGCGCCAATCCGCAGATCAAGCATTATCTATTTGGCTCGGCGACAACCGAAGGCATACCGTTTCATCTGGCCAGCGGCTACTTGCCTACCGTCCTTATTCAGTTGGCGGATCGCACCCTCCGCGAGAAAATCGACCTGACCGGCTTCACCATTACCGAGGAAGGGTATAACGAAACCTATCAGATCTATCAAATTTACACTACCCTCCAAGCCCCGGAGCAGAATCTGGCCTATTTCCACCAATTGCAACAGCGCTTTCCGCTGGCAGATGTACAGTTTGTCTTTTCAAAACAACTACGGGAGAATCATGGTACAGCTACAGCCAGTTCAACCATCTGAACAAGCGCAGTTACAAGCAATGGCCGAAGCCTACTGGCAAGAGATCATGCCCACCGCCGATGTGGTGCAAGACGCCGAACGGCGTACACGCTATTTTCAGGAGCGTTTTCCTCTGAATGACGAAAACCGCCGCGTCCACTGGGCGCTTGTTGACGGGCAAGTGGTTGGCTTTATAGTGATAACGATCAACCCGGCGCGTAAACAAGTGATGGTAGAAGATTTTTACGTCCCACCGACCGAGCGACGTAAGGGCTACGGTGCAGCGATGATCCAGGCGCTCTACCAACAGTTGGATCAAACCAGCATTGAAATGGTCGAATTGACGGTACGGCGCGATAATCCGCAGGCGCTGGCTTTCTGGGAAGCGCAGGGCTTTCGTATTGGGCATTACCTCTTGCGCCAATATCGTGAACCCAAAACCGGGGAATTGTTCATTGGTGCGCTCTCTTCTGATTTTGCCAACAACGAGTAACAAAGGAGAAATCCATGCAACGTTTCCCTATCCAACCCGTCACAGACGCCACCGTGACCGAAATCATTGAACGGTTATACAATCAACGCCCGCACTTGGAGCGGTTGACGGGCGGCGTCAATAACCCCGTTTATGCATTCAGCTTTGGCGTTGGGCGTGAGGAGCGCGTGATCAAACTATCCGGCGTCGATCAGTGGCGACCGTGGGCGCTGCTCGATGAAATCGCCGCCATGCGCGCCCTGCGCGGCGCAGGCATTGTCGAAGTGCCGGAAATTGAATGCTGCCAAGAGGATTTGGGCTGGACGACGATCCCCTTCTTTGTCACCCGCCGCATCCGCCCCGGCATCCAGATTGAACCGGATCTTGGCCCTGATGATCCCGATGCTGAAGGGATTTGGCGGCAAGCCGGCGCGTTACGCGCACGCTTCGGGCAAGTCGATTGGCAATGCACCACCCGCACCTTGACACCCCGCCAGGCTGCCGAACAGATCGTCCGTTTTATCAAGAATACTATGCCTTACTTAGAACGCCACCCAGTGTACCGTGGCGTTTTTGACGATCTCCTGGCCGCCGTAACAGAGGTGGCTATGGCGCAGGGCGAAGCCTTTGGTCAAGGGGATGCCGCCGAAATTCTCACCTGCGACCAGCAAGGGCTGGCGATGGTCGATTTTAGCGGCTTTGTCGGCGCCCACCGGCGGCTGCGTGAGATCGGGATGATCAATGGCCGTATCCGCTTCCGCTATAACGGCGACCCCCGGCTGCCAACCTGGCACGAAGAGGGCTTCTTTGCCGGCGAACCGATTACCCCGGCAATGCGCCAGGAGTTGACCCTCTGGGAACTCTACGCCCTGGTCATGGATGTGGGCTGGCTGACCGAACTGGGGCGGCAGGCGGAGGCGGAAAGTCAACTGGCCTTTGCCCAGCAATGGCTGGCCCAAACGCATCCTGTGTGAGAGGCCGTAAAGTACAACTTAATACACCGCTCTGCGCGAGTCCGTGACTCGCCGAGAGCGGTAATCTATCTTCAGCAGATCGACGATCTTCACTTGCTGCGCGGTTGCGAGTCACGGACTCGCGCAGAGCGGTAATCGATGCTTTACGCACAGATTGGTAAAATTGGCTCTTGACAAAACTAATATAATTAGTTTATAATCTAATTATATTAGTTTTGTGGGATGTTTTGACAAGGAGCCATTTATGCGCACGACCCATCACGGTGATTATCTAGTCCAACTGACCCGTTTTCCTGGTTTCTTCCCGGTCAACTGTTATTTGGTGCGGGAAGACGATGGTCTGACCCTGGTTGACACCGGCCTCTTTGGCAGCGCCCATGCGATCCTGGCCGCCGCCCAGCAACTTGCCCAGCCGATTCGGCGCATTGTTCTGACTCACGCCCACGGCGATCATGTGGGGTCGCTGGATGCGTTACACAAAGCGTTGCCGGACGCCCATGTACTGATCTCGGCGCGCGATGCCCGTTTCCTGACCGGCGACATGCGTTTGGAACCCAACGAGCCGCAAGCCAAATTGCGCGGCGGCTACCAGAAGGTGACCACTTGTCCAGATCGCCTGCTTGATGACGGCGACCGGGTTGGTTCCTTGCGTGTGGTCAGCGCCCCCGGCCACACACCCGGCCACATTGCGCTCTTTGATACGCGTGATGGTTCACTGATCGCTGGGGACGCATTGCAAACCCAAGGCGGGATCGCGGTGGCAGGGAGCATGCGCTGGCGCTTCCCCTTCCCGGCTCTGGCCACCTGGTATCCGCCCGTGGCGGTGGCCAGTGTCCGCCGGTTGCGCACCCTGGCGCCGACACGGCTGGCGGTCGGGCATGGCGATGTGCTGGAACAACCGCTGGCCGCGCTGGATCAGGCGATTGCTACCGCTGTCCGCACCTTTGGAGAGGTCGTCTTCCATGACGCGTAGAGCAGGGCTTACACGTGAACAGGTGGTGGCGGTGGCGGCTGAACTGGCCGACGCGCACGGATTGGCGCAGGTGACGCTGGCCCAAGTAGCGACACAAGTGGGCGTCCGGCTGCCGTCGCTCTATAATCATGTTGATGGACTACCCGATCTGCACCGTGAATTGACCGTTGTCGGGCTGCGTCAACTGGGCAACGCCATCAGCCGGGCGGCCATTGGGAAGGCCGGCGATGAGGCTGTGCTGGCGGTCGCCCAAGCCTATCGCCGCTATGTGCTGGCCCATCCGGGGGTCTATGCGGCTACCGTACAAGCGCCGGCGCCGGGTGATCAGGCGTTGGAAGAAGCCAGCCGCGCCATTGTCGAGGTGGTGCTGGCTATTCTGGCGCCCTATGGGTTGGCCGAACAGGCGGCGATCCATGCCGTGCGCGGGTTACGGAGCATCGTCCACGGCTTTGCCACGGTAGAAGCCGCCGGCGGCTTTGGCATTCCACTCGATCGCGACGAAAGTTTTCTCTGGTTGTTGCGCACCTATCTGGCCGGACTGCGTGCTGTACCAGCCTAATGGATGAATTGGGGGAGAATCATGTTTACAATCCGTCCGGCCAGCCCGGCCGACGAACCCTTCCTGTGGGAGATGCTCTATGAGGCGATCTATGTGCCGGCAGGAAGGCCAAAGCCGAACCGCGCCATTTTACGGGAACCGTCGCTCGCTCACTATGTCGCCAACTGGGGTCAGCAACCAGGGGATTTTGCCTTGCTTGCCATTGATCAGCAAAGCGGGCAACCCGTAGGTGCGGCCTGGCTGCGCTTATTTTCCGCCGATGATCCAGGCTGGGGTTTTGTCGACGTCGATACCCCCGAAGTGAGCGTGGCGCTTCTACCGGATTATCGTGGGCAGGGTATTGGCTCAACGTTGCTGGGTGAACTGATCGCACTGGTCAATAGTCGTTATACGGCGTTGTCCTTAAGTGTAGATCCGCAAAACCCAGCGCTGCGTTTGTATGAACGGTTGGGCTTTGTTGTCGTGGGGGTCTCCGGGACATCGTTAACGATGCGGAAAGCGTTGGCGGCGCCATAGCCCCGGTGGTCGCCACAACCCCAGGAATAATGAACGTTACGAAAATAAATCGGTAACTGTAGGTCATCGCCGCCGGCGTGACAAGTTCCAAGGATTACCGAAACCATTAGCTACCCTTCATCAGTCCCTGCTAACAACGAGAAGCCGTCTCAGCGGCTGAGTGCATTGTCTCAGCCGCTGAGGCGGCTTCTCGTTGTTAGCTACGGTTTCAACCGGACTTCCTTCCGCTTGCTTACACTTTCACGCGTTGCAATTCACGGATGAAAGCCGAACGGCGGCTATAGCGGGTGCGCAATTGCTCAATGCGACTGGCAAAGGTCGTTCCCTGTCCTTGTTCACGCGCCAAATCACCTAACTGTTGCAAGAGGCTGATGGCTTGTTTGTAACCGTCAGCCGTCTTCTGTTCGATGAAGGTTTCTACCTCCTGCCAGGCTTGTTCGCTGCGCGGAGCCAGGGCCGCCAGCTCGGCTCGACGTTTGGCCTCCTTGGCGGCAGCCGCGGCCTGACGCCGCCGCTGCACCACTTCATCGCGCGCCGCCAACAGTTCATCAACGGTGCGGGCACCGCTGGGGTCATATTCGGCGCTCGCCGGTTGTAGCAACCCGATGCGCTGTTTCAGCTTCAAGTCCAGGTGCGCTTCGCCTTGCAAAAAGCGTTCGAGAAAGGCAATGCACTCCTCTTTGGAGAGGGCCGCCAGTGCGGTGGCGATGTCAACGGTGGGCGTGGCTGCGGCGCCACTGCCTTTGGCCGCGGCGGCCACCAGGTCTTTATCGATTTCAAAGAGCGCCATAAAATCGGTCAAGGCCGGTGAAAGGCTATCCAACCCGGGCGGCACCGGCGGCTCCAATGTATCTTCTTCAACTTCGCCGCTGTAATCGGCGCCATTCTGAATAGCCCGTAGCCAGGCGAGATAAAAGGCGCGGTAATCCCCGCCCATGATCTCGTGATAGAGGCCCGCCACGCCATCGACCAAGCCGTCGGCCTCGATCCAATCGGTGCTATCTTCCGGGTTCCAGTCAAAGCCGACAATCACACTGTCGTCTACGGTTTGGTGATCGATGACCATCGTCCCATCAAGGCAATAGGGTTCCAGCCGGCGGAGGTCCAGCAAACCTTTGGGGTAGCGGAATTTGAGCATAACCGTTCCCCAGTTTGCCATGTAAAAGAAGAGATCAAAGTAGCGCGCCAGCACCTGATTGGGGTCATGCTTAAAGTTGCCATAACTGTAATCAACGCTAAAGCTGGTGGCCGTCGTATGGCCGTGGCTAGAGAGCTTGTTCACGGCCGTTCGTTCTGCGGGAGTTAACTGACGATTGATGGTGCGAAATTCGTAGTATTGATACTCGCTCATAAGCTTACTCCTTGGCCTATCACTGGAATTGAATGGTTGCCGACCGCTTAACCTTGGCAATGGTGCTGCCATTGTAGCACAGATATGGCAGTTTTTACAGCTTTGTTGGAAGGTCGGCAGTTGGACGATGCCCTTATCGACGCAAACTAGACAACATAGCACAAAAAAGGCAACCGATGATACAATAGCGGGTAAGCAACAATTGCCAATCTTTGCAATCTTCCGGGGAGGGCGTCCCCTCTCCGCTTGCAGCTTTAGGAGAATTTCATGCTTACCGAACAACAGATCGCGCTCTTCCAGCGCAATGGTTTTGTCAACGGCGGCCCGGTGATCGAGGAGGATGTTCTCGAAACCCTGCGCGCCGAGGTGTTACGGGTCATCGACGACCGGGAACGCACCGACATTCCGCAACCCGTCCTCTGTCGCAACCTGTCGGGCAATGACACAGCGCCCATCTGGCAGATTGTCAACATCTTTGAAGCCAGTCCCGCCTTTAAAGAACTGGTCATGAACCCGCAGATCGCCGCTATGGCCGCCCAATTGACCGGCGCCCGCGAATTGCGCATCTGGCATGACCAGATCCAATACAAGCCGCAGGCGCTCGGCGGCCGACTGCACTGGCACCAGGATTCGCCGGCCTGGCCCACGCTCATGCCGAAGCACGCCCAGATCTCTGCTTGGGTTGCGCTGGATGACGCTGATTATGACAACGGCTGTATGTATATGGTGCCCGGCTCGCAAAAGTGGGGCGATCAAAGTGGTTTTCTGCGCGAATTGCCCCGTGACGGCTCCATGCCCGACTGCTTTGAAGATCATCCACTCTATATCACCATTTGCCCTGTCAAGAAGGGCCATGTCCACTTTCACCACTCCCTCACCTGGCACGGCTCCGGCGCCAACACCAGCAACCGCCCCCGCCGCGCCATTGCCATCCACTACATGAATGAACACACCACCTTCTACGCCGCGGGCAACCATCCCATGAAGCCCTTTATCACCGTGGCGGATGGAGAACAGTTGGTGGGGGATGCGTTTCCGTTGGTCTGGCAGCAGGGATGACAAGGAGACAGGAGACACGAGACACGAGACAGGGAGACATAGACGATTCTCGTGTCTCCTGTCTCCTGTCTCCTGTCTTTTCACAAAGGAAGGCTACTATGAAAATCCTCGTCGGCGAGTGTAAACAAGAGGTGTCGTCGTTCAACCCAGTGTTGAGCGGGTATGCGGATTTTGATGTGTCGTTTGGGCAAGCGATGCTTGATTTTCACCGGGAGAGTCGGGTAGAGATGGGCGGGGCGTTGCGGGTTTTTGCCGAACGAACTGACCTGGCGGTGATTCCGACCTATAGCGCACGAGCGATCACCTCGGGCGGGACGTTGCGGGGGGCGGATTTTGCCCGCATTGCGGATGAGTTTTTGGGGGCGGTGCGTAACGCCTACACCGCAGCAAACGGAACAATCGACGGGATCTATTTGTCGCTGCACGGCGCGATGGGCGCCGAAGGGGAGGATGACCCCGAAGGCTACCTTCTGGCCGGCGTGCGCCGGATTGTGGGCGAGGCCCTGCCGATTGTCGTGTCGCTTGACCTACATGGCGTGCTGACCGACCGCATGTTAACCCACAGCGATGCCATTGTCGCTTATCATACCTACCCCCATGTTGATTTTTATGAAACCGGTGTGCGAGCGGCGCGGCTGCTGTTGCGCATTCTGGATGGTGAAGCCAAACCAGTAACCGCCAGGGTTTACATTCCGGCGTTGGTGCGCGGCCCGGAGCTGATCACCGCCACGGGACGTTATGGCGCCTTGATCCGGCAGGCGCAGGCGCTGGAAAATAGTGAGAAGGGCCTCTCATCCGGCATCTTCATCGGCAACCCTTTCACCGATGTGCTGGAACTGGCGACCAACAGCTTTGTCGTCGCTAACGAAGATGAAGGCTGGGCCGTTGCTGCGGCGGAAAAACTCGCCCGCGACTTCTGGGCCGTGCGCGAGCATTTGTATCAACCCTTGATTTCGCTGGAAGAAGCGCTCGCCACCGCTCAGGCTATGGTCGGCAAAGGGACAGCCGTCTTTGTCGATGCCGCCGACGCCACCAGTTCGGGCGCTTCCGGTGACAGCAACGCGATCCTGCGCGGGTTGATCGAAAGCGGCTACACCGGCAGCGCGCTGTTACCCATTGTCGATCCACCGGCGGTGCGAGCCGCCATGCAAGCCGGCATCGGCAGCACCATTCAGGTGACGCTGGGCGGGCAACTCGATGCAAAACGCTTCACGCCGTTGCCGGTGACAGCCCAGGTGCGGCTGCTCTCTGACGGTTCCTTTGTCAATGAATCACACAGCTCGATCTGGTCAGCGGGCGACAGTGCAGTCTTGCAGGTGGGGAAACATAGCGTGGTTGCCACCAGTCGCGCGGTCAGTCTCTATGACCGGTCGCTTTTCTATGCCCACGGCCAAGACCCCCAGCGCTTTGACGCGGTGGTGGTCAAGTCGCCCCACTGTCAGCACCACATGTTCGCTGCTTGGGCCGCCGCCATGCTCAATACCGATGCCCCCGGCTCGACCAGCGCCAACTTGAAACGGCTGGGGCATACCCGCTGTCGGCGTCCGCTCTTTCCGTTGGATGAAGGGGTGGTGTTCGAGCCAAAGGTGCAGGTTTATCGCCGGAGGAACCCATGAGTACTCGTCTTGTGATCGTCGGCGGCTTTCTGGGCGCCGGTAAGACAACCTTACTGCTCACCGCGGCCCAACGCCTGACGGCGCAAGGCTATCGCGTCGGCCTACTCACCAACGATCAGGGGGCTGATCTGGTTGACACGGCGCTGGGCGACCAGGCCGCGATTCCGGTGACGGAGGTGGCCGGCGGCTGTTTCTGTTGTCGCTTTCCCGATCTGCTGGCGGGGTTGCAACGGCTACAAGCAGTGGCGACGCCCGATCTGGTCTTGCTGGAGCCGGTGGGCAGTTGCACCGATCTGGTGGCGACCGTGTTGCGCCCCTTGCTGCAATTTCATGGCGACCAATATCAATTGGCCCCGCTCACCATCCTGCTCGACAGCACGCGCGACCTGACCGACTTTCCACCCGATGTTCACTACCTCTACCAACAACAGTTGAGCGAAGCGGAGTTGCTGCTGCTGACCAAAATCGACCAGCTTTCCCCCGTGCAAGCGGACGCGCAATTGCGCGCCTTGCAAGCGACCTACCCGCAAGCGCGCCTGCTGGCGGCCTCTGCCCACACCGGTGTTGGCATTGCTGAATGGTTGTCGATCGTGCTGGGACAAAGCAGCCGTAACCCGGCCGCCTTGGTGATTGACTACAATCGTTACGCCGACGCTGAGGCGGCGTTGGGGTGGCTCAATGTCAAGGGGTTGGTGCGGGCTGATCAGCCCTTTTCGGCGCAGGGATGGACCGACAACCTGTTGGCAACGCTGACCCACGCCTTCACGGTCCAGGCGGCGCCGATTGCCCATATCAAGACGCTGGTGACAACACCCCAAGGCCAATTCAAAGCCAGCGTCACCCAAGCCCAAGCCCCCATCACCTGGGACTTGGCAACCGGCGACGCCACGACCCAACGTCTGGAGTTTATTCTCAATGTACGGGTGAATGCGAACCCAGCCCTCTTGGAGCAGGTAGTTATGCAGACCGTCGCCGCGATCCAACCGGATGCCGGCGCCCGCTACTACTTTGACCACTTTGAATGCTTCAGCCCCCTGCCGCCGAGACCGACCCACCGGTTGTGAGCGCAGGACACAACAACGGATTCGGGAAGCAACGGATTTGCTCTGCATTACAGGAAGAGCCCTGATTTTAAGGGAACTTATAAACCATACCGTCAGTTTAGCTCAACTCATCGGTTGTGCAGGGGAAAAAATCCGTTCCTTCCTAAATCCGTTGCTGTGTTGTGTGCTACCCAAAAGTGCGCTGATACAACATGGTTGGCGGTTCGTCACGAAAGAGGCGCTCAGTGAGGTGATACTCTTCGGCAATGACTTGTAATCGCGCTTCGGCGGCCCATGCTTCTTCTAACGAAGCGGCGCTCATCTCCAGCTCAACCAGATATTGCTGATCGAGGATCGCCTCACACTGGCAGAGTTTGGTGTGGAGATCGAGCGGGGCATAATAGCCGAGACGATCAACGCCGGCAAAATTCATAAACGGGGTATAGCCGGCGGCAGAGAGCGCATCAACGACGGCAGTGCGGGTGGGATAATCGGCGGCCAACCCCAAGGTGGTGAGAATGGCGCTGGCCTGAATGCCGTCGGTAATCTCTTCACCCCACTCCTGGCGGATGTTGGCGACGGCCCCCAGATCCGGCCCTTTGTAGCCGATTGAGTAGCGGGTGCGGTCAGCAGAGAGGGTGCGCCCCAACCGGAGCAGCCGCCCTGATTCATAGAGTTCGCGCCCGATAATATCGGTGGCCCACTTTTTGGGCGCCCGCAAACTCTGCTCAAAAAAGGGCAAGAGCGCATAGGCTTCTTCCGGGCTGGCCACGCAAAAGCGAATCTCAATCTCGTAGCTCTGACCATGACTCATACGGCAATGTTCTTTCGTGTATGCGAAGGAGGAACCGTCGGCCGTTTGTGGCGGTGCGACCCACAGTTTTTATCGAACGTTGTAGGGGTGGCAAGCGCCTTCATTCGTGCCTTCCAAAACACAGAGTTGCTGGGGTGTGGGTTGGGCTAGTTTATCTGGTTGCGCTTGTCCATCCAGGATCCGGACTGTCTCTTGTAACTGCTGGAGGGAAACCGGCAAGGCGCTTGTACGCCACCACGTGTACCAGCTTGGCGGAACAGCCACACGGTAGCCGGTGCATTGGGTGGCTGCCGGGTCGGAGAAGAAACAAAACTGTGCTGCTTCGCCAGCGCCGGTAATGGTAACCCAGCGTTTTTCCAAAGCGCGCCATTGCGGCAGGAACGCGGATTGTGCGCCGACGGTGGCGTCCCACACAGTTGGCGGCGGTACAAGCGCATAGGGGCGACAGGCGCCGCTCGCATCGCCGCTTAATACACATAGTTGATTGCCGGTTTCCGGTGTGGTGAAACGCGGCACAGCGGCGTTTTGCACCATCACCACCGGCTTGACCACGGCTACCGCCGTCCGGACAGGGAGTGTTTGAGTAGCCACCGGCGCTGACTTACATTGGGTGACATTGGGCAAGGTCAGCAGATGCGTCCAGTCAGCCGGATCAAAGACAACCGTGTTCCCGCCCCAGTCGGCGGCTTTATCTACCGCCGCCATGGCGGTTGTTGCCGGCCGGGCGCTTGCCGCATAAACCCGCGTTTCATGTAGGCTACGAATAAAGAGCGCCACCAGGCCAACGGTCACCGCTGTTGCGGCATAGCTCGGCACTGATTGCATCGATTTTGCCCAAGCGCCGGCTTTACCGGTGCGACTCCAGCGGGTAATCCACCCTTGCTGGTTCATGGTAAAGAAGGCATAAATCTTCATCACTGCCGACCAGTAATTAAAGAAAACATACCAGGGCAAAATGCGGATATTCAGCCACTGCTGGCGCAGATGGGGCCAAATCTTGATGCTGCGCGAAAGGAACCACCAAAGCAGCAGAATGCCCACGGCGCGCCAGTGCCCTTGAAAAAGAGAAAAAATCAGATAGATCGGCGCCACCAATGTCGTCAACGGTTGCAACAGGCGATCAATGAGGTGAAAGGCGAGGAAGGGTTTATGCCAGGTCCACCGGCTGCCTAAGGCCTTGAGATCAGCACGCCAACTGTTGCGCGCCCAACGGAGCCGTTGCTTGAGAAAAACCTTCATGACGGTGGCGCCAGGCGTGTGAACACAAGCATTCTCCTGATAGCGCACCTTCCAGCCCCGCTTTTGCACCGCCAACGTGAGCGCTTTGTCATCACCGCTAATGACCGGGCGCCCCCAGAAGGTCTCTTCCATCAAATCCTCTAAAGCGGTTAGGGCAACAAAGCGGCGATAAACCGCCGTGCGTCCCGAAAGACAGGTGACGGCGTCGCCAAAGGCAGTCAGGTAGCGGATTTCGTCAATATAGCGAATATCCAAATAAACATCAAAGATTCGTTGGGCCGTTGAATGTGGCTTCCAGACCCGCTGGCGCATCGTGACCCCGCCCACTTCCGGCTCGATAAAGGGCGCCAATGCTTTGGGCATCAAATCTGAATCCCAGATGGTGTCACTATCGACTAGAAAAACAATATCGCCGGTTGCGGCCAGAATGCCGTCGGCGAGCGCAGGGCGTTTGCCGGGGGTATGGGTAATTAACATCTTGAGCACCAGCGGGCCGCCGGCGATCTCGGCCGCAAACGCATGAAATTGTTCCATGCAGCGCTTGTCGGTGTGGTCGATCACGGCCACAATTTCCGTTGGCTTGTTCGCTGCCCAGGAGCGCAAGGCCGCGCGAAAGAGCGCCGGATCTTCGTTGTAGACCGGGGTGATGATGCTTGTCGTAGCCGTATAGCCATTGGGTTCCATTGGCCGGTACCACATGCCGATGATGCGGCGAAAGAGCCAGATCCCCCAACGCCAGACGCCAATGGCCCCAATCGGCAGCGGGATGCCAAGGGCAAGAATAAAGTACCAGAACTGGGCAAAGAACTGAACGAGGGGCAAGCAGGATTGCTCGAGGCCAAAGGGTAAAGTAGGCATAATCCAACCAATAAGAGCAATAAACGTGTTGTAAGCACCGAAGCACGGTGATGACGGTTGGTTAAATGAATAATAGCAGTTACGCCACTCTCGTCCTAGAGCGGCGTAACCGGTCAAAGCTTTCTTACGTCGTTATGGTTGTAAGCAAAAACAAAGCCAAATGTAAGAAATCGCATAAATCATAATGACGTACCATGATTAAAACAAATGTTGCACTAATTGTCAACCTGCATTAGCTTACATAGCTGACAATTTTATAAAAAGCTTACGAGATATATTGCACAATTGTAAACAAAAACGCCTTATTTAGGACAATGCCTACGCTATCGGCTTTCCCACAGATTGTTAGTAGGCTCGCTTAAATTGCTGAGTTTTGATAGTACTTTCGTACTATTGACATTCCACCCAAGCCATAGTACAATTCGACGCTTGAATTCAATTATTGAATCGTACTGGGTTGAAGGAGAGAGTCACCGAAAAGACTATGGCGGATCAGACTATGGCGGATCAGACTATGGCGGATCAGACTATGGCGGATCAGATCGACGAGCGGCAGACAGCGTCCACCCTGCGGGCGGAGGCAGACAGCGCCTCCGCCAATAGCGCTGGCAATAATGTTGAACATGAACTCCAGTTGCTGGAAGCCATTGCGACGACGCCGGAGACCACCCAGGCCAACCTCGCGGCTCAAGTCGGCGTGGCGGTGGGCACCGTCAATTGGTATTTGAAGCGATGGTCCAAAAAAGGCTATATCAAGATCCGCCGCATCAGCCGTTGGCAATGGAGTTACTTGCTCACCCCGGAGGGCATTGCGCGTAAGGCGCGATTGGCGAGTGAATATGTCGAAGCGTCCTTGAGCCTCTACCGGCGGACACGCGCCGAGGCCAAGCTGCTTTTGACCAGCGTGCGTGCAACCGGCGCGCACCACATTATTCTTGCCGGCGACGGCGAGATCGCCGAAATCTGCCGCCTGACCTGTTTGGAAATGGGTATCGACATTGTGGCGGAGACAACGCCCCAACACCAATTGCAACATGTACCCATGATCCGCATTGAAGGTGTACGTCTGGTTCTGATCTGGTCGGGTGTAACCCCCGCCGACGACGGGATGATCACCCGATGAAGGGAGCAACCTGGCGGACATTGGTCTTCGACAAGCTCACCAGTGGACGCTTTTTGCGCAATAGCAGCTTATTGATGCTTGCCAATGTCATTGTCATGGGGCTGGCGATTATTCGCACGCCGACAATGACCTGGCTGCTGCCCAAAGAAGCGGTCGGTATGATTGGCGCGGTCAGCGCCTGGATCGCCTTTGTCCAATTGCTCTCGCTGCCGGGGATGGATACGGCTTCCTATCATTACCTGGCCAAGCGCCAATATTGGGCCTTTGGCGTCAACTTGACCTATCGTTTGCGTTGGTCGCTGTTGAGTACGCTGGCTTTGCTTTTGGGCGCTTGGTATTGGTACGACCAGGACAGTCCCAATGTAGCCTGGATGTTTGTGATTGCTGCGCTGACCTTTCCGGTGACGATTGGCTTGACGGCGGCCGGCGGCGTGCTAGGGGGGCTTGAGCGCTTTACAGCGCTCTTCTGGTATCGCCTGGGCGAAAGCATCACTGATTTTGCCGGCTTTTTACCTTTGCTGTTGCTGGCGGCGGTAACGCATCCCGCCGCCCTGTTCTATGGCGCCAATCAGGTGGCGACGGCCATCATGATGATCAGCGTCAGTTGGTGGCTCTGGCGTCAACTGCGCACGCAAGCGCCGGCGCCGGCCCCCGACGAGGTGCAGACCATGGTGCGCTATGGGCAGCACATGACGGCCATTAGCGGCTTGAGCGTGGCGCAGGCGCAATTTGACTCGCTGCTGGTCACGCTCTTTCTGCCGCTGACGATTGTGGCCGATTACATGATCGCCACCGTGGTGAGCAATCAATTCAAGACCTTGTGGGGCGTTTATACCTCGGTGCGCTACCCGGTCTTTATGCGTATGACCACGGCGCGCCGTCGTCGGCAATTTATCTATGAAGGCGCTTTGATCTGTCTGGGCTTTGTGGGCGCCGGGGTGGTAGGCTTTCTGGTGATTGCGGCCATTATTCCCTGGCTGCTGCCGCCAAGCTACGTCGCCAGCATTCCCTATATCGGCTGGCTGATTCCGGCCTTTTTGCTAATGTTGCCCGGCGCCTATGCTGAGATGTACTTTCGCACTGAACAGGATCAGCGGCGCCAGTACATCATGCGGATCGTGGCGCTGGTGGTGAGCGTGGTGGCCTCGCTGGCGCTGGCGCCCCGTTGGGGCATTACCGGGATTATTGCCGGTCGCCTGGCGGCGTCGGTCGCCTTTTCGCTGCTAGGACTGTGGTTATTTTTACGCTTCCCGGCAGCGGGCGAAGTGAGCGAGAGCAATAGCAATCTTGAAACAACATGACAGGTACTATGACAACGAACAACGCATGGCCTGACAGCCAGCAATTCTGGCGCAACAAGCGCGTCATCGTTACCGGCGGCAGTGGTTTTCTTGGTTCGGTGGTGGTGCGCAAGCTGCACGCGCGGGGCGCGGCGGAAGTGGTGGTTCCCCGCCGCCGTGACTATGACCTGACCCAAATCGAAGCGATCCGCCAACTACTGCTGGACACCGGGCGCAACGGGGCCGTCGATATGGTCATCCATCTGGCGGCGCGCGTGGGGGGCATTGAAGCCAACCGCCAACATCCGGCTGACTTTTTCTATGACAACCTGATGATGAGCGTGCCGCTGCTCCATGAAAGCTGGCGCAGCGGTGTGGCGAAATTTGTCGCCATCGGCACCATTTGCGCCTACCCCAAGTTTACGCCCGTGCCTTTCCGCGAGGCGGATCTCTGGAACGGCTACCCCGAAGAGACCAACGCGCCCTATGGTCTCGCCAAAAAGATGTTGCTGGTGCAGAGCGAGAGCTATCGCCAACAATATGGCTACAACTCGATTGTGCTGCTGCCGGTCAACCTCTATGGGCCGGGAGACAATTTTGACCCGACCTCGTCGCATGTGATCCCGGCGCTGATCCGCAAATGTTGCGAAGCGCAACGCCAGGGCGCCGCCACGATGACGGCCTGGGGCGATGGCTCGCCGACGCGCGAATTTTTGTATGTCGATGACGCCGCCGACGGCATCTTGCTTGCCGCCGAGCGCTACAACCAGAGCGCCCCGGTCAATCTTGGCTCCAGCTTTGAAATTTCGATCAAGGATCTGGTCGAGCTGATCGCCCGGCTGACCGGCTTTCAGGGCATCGTAGCGTGGGATACCGGCAAGCCCAACGGTCAGCCGCGCCGCAAGCTGGACACCAGCCGCGCCAAGGCAACTTTCGGCTTTGAATCGAGTACGCCTTTTGAAGTTGGCCTGGCGCGCACCATTGACTGGTATCGCACCGCCGAAGCGACATTACTCGTCCCAGCCAGCCAGGAAGCAGCCCGCGCATGATTGCCAAGATCCAACGCAAAATACGGCGGGGCTGGGTCAAAGCCGCCGACCGCCTGGGCATGGAGGTGCGCCAACCGGCGACGCGCTACCAACCGCTGGTCGCGCTGCGCTACCTGGCCGGCCAACCGCCCATCCAGACGATCTTTGATGTGGGGGCCAATGCCGGTCAAAGCGCGCAGAAATTTCGCCACGCCTTTCCGACCGCGCAGCTTCATTGCTTTGAGCCATATCCGGCCACCTTTGCCCAACTGGAAAGCGCGCTGGCCGCCGACGCCAAAAGCGCGGCGCACCACATTGCCTTGGGTGATCAGGATGGCACAGCTATGCTCTTTGTCAATAGCGAGAGCGCGACCAACTCGTTTCTTGCCAATACGCCCGACCCGGCCCAGAGCGGCCCCCACGCCTATCTCAAAACCATTGACCAGACGCCAACGCCCATGCAGACGCTGGCGACCTTTTGCCGGGAGCAGGGAATTGCCACCATTGATCTCTTGAAGATCGACACGCAAGGCTATGAACTGCACGTCTTACGCGGCGCGCGGGAGATGTTAACACCGACCACCATTCGGCTCATCTACTTGGAAGCGCTCTTCTACCCGCTCTACGAAGGGCAAGCGCGCTTCTATGAGATCCAGGCGCTCTTGCACCAACAGGGCTATCGGCTCTATAACTTCTATGAACCGGCCTGGTCGGAACAGCATGGACTGCTCTGGGCCGATGCGCTCTTTTATGGCGTTCAGACGACTGTACAACCGGCCACCAAGGGGGAGGGAAGGCCACAATGATGACAACGCTGCGCAGCTACTATCGCCAGTGGGAACAGCAACCGCTGATCGGCCCCCTCTTGCGCACACCGGGCAACCTGGCGCGACGCACGTTGGTGGCCTGGTTTGCCTATGCCAAGAAACGACGCTGGCAGGCGCGCATCAAGCTGGTGCAACAATGTGCGGACAACCAATTCATCCCGCGCATCGCCAACGCCGGCCAGGTGGTCGATGGCTATCAGATCATGCACAATGGGCTGAAGATTCATATCGGCAGCTACTATGGCGCGGCGGTGACGGAAATGTTGCAGGTGAACCGGGGCGTCCATGAACCGCAGGAGGAGCGGATCTTTCAAGAGGTTCTGCGCGTTCTCCCCGCCCAGGCGACGATGATCGAACTGGGCGCTTACTGGGGCTTCTACTCCATGTGGTTCCACCAGGTCATCAGCGAACCGACTTGTTATCTGATAGAGGCGTCCCCCGCTTATTTAACCCTGGGCCAGCAGAATTTCGCCCTGAATGGCATGAAGGCGGACTTTACCAACTACTGGATCGGCGCGCGTTCTGCGTCAACGCCGCCCCCCGGCGTCGGCAAGAGCGCCACGCCGACCATTGCGCTTGACGATTTTCTGGCGCAAAAGGGTATTGCCCATGTCCACCTCTTGCACGCCGACATCCAGGGTGCGGAACTGGATCTGTTGGCCGGCGCGGCCAATGCCTTGAACAGTCAGCGCATCGATTACATTTTTATCTCAACGCATGGCGCCGATCTCCACCGGGACTGCATCGCCCGCTTGACCGGGCTGGGCTACACCATCATTGCCGAGGCCAGCCCCGCCGAATCCTATGCCGAGGATGGGGTCATCGCCGCCCGCCGCGCCGGCATCGACGCCCCCGCCGCCATCGCCATTGACAAACGAAAGCCCGCATCGTAGGGGCACGAACTATCGTGCCCCTACGATGCGGTAGCATGGAAGCTTAACGAAGATGAGCAACAAGACCATTGTACCGCCAGCATCAACGCCAACCACCAGTGCGGGACAGGCTGACATTGAGTTTTCCAAATATCTGACGCGTGGCCCCTACCATTGGCAGGAAATTTCTTCCTCGCTACGCAATCATAATGCCTTTGTGCGCGCCCGCTATGATGCCATTTTGCAAGCGGCTGGGTCAGTGACTGGGGCGCGGGTGTTGGATTTGGGCTGTGGCGATGCCGCCTTGAGCTTTCTACTGCGCCAACAAGGGGCGACCGTGGTCGGCACCGATCTGGACTGGGTCGGCGTCGAATGGGGGCGGCGACAATGGCGCGTCCAGGGTGCGCAGGCTGCGTTGGCGATGGCAAATGGCTACGATCTCCCCTTTGCCGACAAGGTCTTTGATTGTGTCATCTGTTCAGAAGTGATCGAACATGTCCAACGCCCGGAGCGGTTGCTGGCGGAGATGCAACGCGTCTTAACCCCAACCGGACGCTTTGTCTTGACCACCCCCTGCCGTCTCCACGAATACCCGGAGCGCTTCCATGCCCATGAATTTTTCCCCGACGAGCTAAAGACGTTGTTGTTAAAGGCCGGCTTTGGCGATGTGGCCGTTCACCTGAGCCACCCGGTCGCCATGAGTGATCTCTATGCGTTGCGCTGGTCAATGGCGCCGCGCCGCCCCTTTCATCACCTATTTAACCTGGCATCGGTGCTGGGCGCCAATCCCTTCCGCTTGACCGGCTTTCGCACCTATGAATTGCTGGTTGCCACCGGACGAAACAAGGCGACGCATGGCTGACCCAATCACCTTTCTCTTTAAGACCGGACGCAGCCAGCGCATGGAAGAGGCGACCCAGCACCCGACCGAGTTCTTTTACGGCTATCATCAACTGGCTGCCCGCGGGCTGCCGGTTACACTGCTGGAAGAGGGCGAGTTACAGTTGGACCGTCGGCCCACCTTGACCCGCTTGGCGGGCAAATTGACGCCCACGCTGGGTCTCAATGTCGGCGTCCTGCGCAACTTGTTGGAGCCGGCGACATTGGCGAAGTTGAATCGCAGCACGGTCTGTATCGCCACGACCAACACGTTGGGCGTTCACCTGGCGCTGCTGCGCCGGTGGGGCCGGTTGCAACCGCCGCTCATCTTTTTGCCGATGGGCTTGTACCAGTCGGCTTCCACGGTGGCGCGGCGGGTGCTGCGTTGGGCGCTGGCTGCCACCCGGCTGGCGGTCATCTCCAAAGGCGAGATGGTCTATTTGCAGCAGGAACTGGGCATGGCCCCCAGCCAGATGCGCTACCTGCCCTTTGGCGTCGATCAGCGCTTTTGGACGCCGGCCGCGCAGCCGACAAGCGACCAACCGCCCTATGTGCTCAGCGTCGGCAACGACGCCCAGCGCGACTATGCCACCCTGGTGTGCGCCTGGCAGCCGCAGTTCCCCCGCCTGAAAATTGTGACGCGGCTGGCCGTGCCACAACCGTTACCGGCCAACGTGGAGGTGATCGCCGGCGACTGGCGACAGCAGATCCTCTCCGATGCCGCCATGCGGACACTCTTTCAGGAGAGCGCGTTTGTCGTCCTGCCCATCCGGCCCACCACCCAGCCATCGGGGCAGAGCGCCTGTCTGCAAGCGATGGCCTGTGGCAAGGCGGTCATTCTCTCACGTATTCAGGGCTTATGGGATGATGCCTTAATGCGGGATGGCGAGAATTGTTTGCTGCCGGCGCCGGCGTCGGTGGATGCGCTGCAAGGGGCGATCCGCCAGCTCTTGACCAACCCGGCAATGGCAACCCGGTTGGGGCAACAGGCGCGCCAAACGGTCTGCCAGCAGTTGAATGTGGACAAGATGGCCGACGCACTCTTGTCAATCATCCAGGAAACGGCAAAGGTCTAAGCGAAAACCATGCGTTATTACGACCCGCAGCACAACCGGCTCATCTATATCGAACAAGCAGCCAGCGCCGAATTTTGGGATCAGCTTTGGCAAAACAACTTTGGCGACCGGCTGACCAAGTTGCGCCAGACGCAGAACACCTTTGTGTCGGACATTACCAAGCGCTACCTCAAGCCGACCGACGGCCCGATTTTGGAAGGGGGCTGCGGCCAGGGGCAACAGGTGGCGGCGCTGGTCAACAACGGCTATGACTGTATCGGCGTCGATTTTGCCGAGGCGACAATCAAGGCCGTGCGTGAGGTTCTCCCCGATCTGCCGGTCTATCCGGGCGACATTACCCAGCTCGCCTTTGACGATGGCGCTTTTAGCGGCTACTGGTCGCTGGGGGTAATCGAACATTTCTGGCAGGGCTACCAGGCGATTGTCCACGAGATGGCGCGGGTGTTGAAACCGGGCGGCTATCTCTTTCTGACCTTCCCCTATATGTCACCGTTGCGACGGCTGAAGGCGCACTTGGGCCAATATCCGGTGTTGACCAGTGTAGAAGAGCCGGCGGGCTTTTATCAATTTGCGCTGGATCATCAGGCGGTGGTCAAAGACTTTACCGACAACGGCTTTCGGCTGGTGACAATCAAACCGCTGGCCGGTCTGCGCGGGGGGAAAGATGAAATTGCCTGGGGGCGTCAGTGGCTGCGCGATCTCTATGATTACCGGGGCAAGTCGCTCTGGCGGCGCGGGGTGCGCTTTGGCCTGGAGCAGCTTTTTCTGCCCGTCGCCAGCCACTCGATCTTGTTGGTCTTCCAACGTATGGGGGAACGCAGCAGGGAGCACGCCCCATGATCAAGCGGATGGTTGGCGGCAGTGCTCCCGTCCAGTGGCTACGGCGCGCCCAACGCCAGGCGCAGACGAGCGTGGCCCTCTGGCAGAGTCGATCCCAGGCGGCGGATGTGGCGATCTTTCACGACTTTGCCCCGCCCCCGGCCGGCGGCGGCCATCAATTCCTGCGCGGGCTGTGGCAGGAGTTTGCCCAACGGGGCTGGCGGGTGGAGAACAATACGATTTCGCCGGTGACACAGGCGTGTCTCTTTAACTCGTTTAACTTTGACGCCGACCGCTTGCGCCGCTTTCGCCGTCCTGGCTGCCGCCTGGTACATCGGGTTGATGGGCCGATTGGCGTCTACCGCGGGCGCGACAGCGGCGAAGATCGGCGCATCTGGCAGCTCAACCAGGAACTGGCCGACGCCACCATCTTTCAATCGCACTTTAGCCTGGACAAGCATCGCGAACTAGGGCTGAATTTCCGGGAACCCGTGGTGATTGTCAACGCACCCGACCCGACCATTTTTCACCGGACGGGGCGCATCGCCTTTGCGCCGGAACAGAAAATTCGGCTGATCTCCAGCAGTTGGTCGGACAACCCGCACAAGGGGGCGGCGGTCTACCAGTGGCTGGATGAGCATCTCGATTGGTCGCGCTATGCGTATACCTTTGTCGGGCGCTCGCCGGTAGCGTTCAAAAACATTCGTTTGGTTGCGCCGCAGCCTTCGGCTCAACTGGCGGACGCGTTGCGCCAACATGATATTTTTATCACCGCCAGCCAGAACGACCCTTGCTCCAACGCGCTGATCGAAGCGTTGGCTTGTGGCCTGCCGGCGCTCTACCTGCAAAGCGGCGGTCATCCTGAATTGGTGGGCGAGGGGGGGCTTGGTTTTGCGACGGCGGCGGAAATTCCTGCGCTGCTCGAACAACTGGTGGCGGAATATGCCATGCGTCAGAGCCGGATCGCCGCGCCGCTGTTGTCCACTGTGGCGGAACAATATCTGGCCGTGCTTGGCCTGCCGACCAACCGGAGCGCGACGCCATGAACAGCGGCGGCTTGCGTCTCTGTGCGCCCCAGTTGGGCATCGCGCCGGGGTCGAATCTGGGCGGCGCCGTCTATGATCGTGAGATCCTCAAGGGGTTGGCACAGATCGGGGCGATAGTTGACATTCCATTGCCGCAAGGGGAAGCGTTCGCGCCAATGCGCGGTTGGCAGATCCATCGCGCTGCGGCCTGCCGACGGTATACCTATGAGTACAACTGGCTCTTTCTGCCAACGGTCTTGAAACTGTGGCGAGCAGGGAAGGTTGACCTGTTGCGCATTCACTCGCCGTCGTTGTCGCTGCTGGGTCGCTTCGGCAAGACGGCGCTGCACTGTCCGGTGGTGGCGCATCTGCACCATCTGGAAGCGGATCAGTTGATCCATCGCTTACTGACGCGCACAGCCATTCACGGCTATGATCTGGTGACGACGGACAGTGAATTTTGTGTGCGCCAGCTTATGGCAACCTTTGGCGTGCCGCGCGAAAAATTATTGATCGTCTACCCCGGCGTCGATGAGAAGTATCAACCGATGCCCGCCGAAGGGGCGGCGCTACGGCGACAGTTGGGGTTAACTGATCGTTTGCTCTTGCTCTATCTGGGCGCGTTGACGCCGCGCAAAAATTTACGCTTTCTGTTAGAGGTGGTGCGGGCAGTGAGTGAGCATGTGCCAACCGTACATCTGCTGCTGGCCGGCAGTGGGCCGCAAGAGACAGAACTGCGGCGCGATGCCCAGGAGCTTGGCGTGCAGGAACGGGTGAGCTTCACCGGCTATCTGGCCGAGGCGGACAAGGTGCGCTATTACAATCTGGCCGATCTCTTTGTTTTTCCTTCGCTGCTGGAGGGTTTTGGTATGGCGGTGGCGGAGGCAATGGCCTGTGGCGTGCCGGTCGTCTCGTCCAATGCCGCCAGCTTGCCGGAGGTGGTGGGGGAAGCGGGACTGTTAGCCGCTCCCACCGATGGTGCTGGGTTTGCCGCCCAGATTGTACGGCTGTTGACCGATGAGGCATTGCGGCGAAGCCTGGGAGAAGCGGGGCGCGCCCATGTGCGCCAACACTTTTCCTGGCAACAGGCGGCGCAACAAACCTATGCGGCGTATGAGCAGGTGGTCAAACAGCAGCAGCGGAGAAACTAAGTGTCCGGTGCGCGGCACTGGTCACAGGGTGGTGTAGTTGAGCAGGTGGTCTTGACCAGTGCCACGCACCGGACTGAACAGAGGATTTCGAGCAAAACAGTTCATGCAGAGACAGTTACCATTATCGATTATCATTTGCACCAAAGATCGGGAAGCGGTGTTGCGCGACACGCTGGCGACGCTCTTTACCCAAACCCGCTTGCCGGAGGAGTTGCTATTGGTGGATGACGGCAACTTGCCGGCGGCGGAACTGGTGGCGCTGGTGGAGCAGCATGGCATTGTCTGTCGCTACTTCAAAAAAGAGAAGCCGGGGCTGGTGGCCTCGCGTAACCTGGGTATCGACCATGCCAAGGGGGAGATTATCCTCTTTCTTGACGACGATGTCCTCTTGGAACCGGAGTATCTGGCGGCGCTGATGGCGGTCTATGAAGCGGATACGGCCGGTCGCATTGGCGGCGTCGAGGGGGCGTTGAAGCAAAGTTATGCACCGGGCGTATTGCCCTTTTTGCGCTTCTTCTGGCTCGATGGTAAAAAGCCGGGAGCGATGCTGCCCAGCGGGTGTGGCGTCTTGACCCGCCAGGGTGATTTTGATGAGCCGATTGCGGTCGATTGGCTTTCCGGCTGTGACATGAGCTATCGCCGCGAAGTCTTTGCCGATCTGCGCTTTGATGGCCGCCTGAGCGAGGTGGGCTATGCCTGGGCCGATGATCGCGATTTTTCCTACCGGGTGCGCCAGCGTTGGCAGTTGATCGCCACTCCGGCGGCGCGCTTGGTGCATCGCAAAGAGCCGTCGGGGCGCATCGACACCTATAAAATGGGCTTTATTGAGACCAACTACTTCTGGCGCTTTTTTGCCAAAAATATGCCGAAGCGCCCGCTCAACTGGGTGGCGTTGGTCTGGTCGCTGATCGGCATTGTGTTGAAAAATGGGTTGCTCTTGCTCACCGGCTCGGCGCGGCGGGCGACGCTGGCGCAATTACAGGGCAATCTGGTCGGGTTGGCGGCCATCTTTACGGGAAAGGATTTTCGGGCATGAGCAATGGGCTGAAAAAAGGGGCGGTCTGGCTGATCTGGCAGGCCGATACCTGGAGCACGATTCTTTCGCCCCGGTTGGTGAAATGGACAGGCAAAAGCGCCCATCCGATCCACCCCAAACATCTGTTGCACACCGAGTGGCAACACTGGTATCTCCCCTATATCGCTGCCGACGCCGTGGTGCTGGACATTGGCTGCGCCAATGGGATGCACACCCTGGCCTGTGCGCGCCAGTGTCGGACAGTTTATGGTTTTGATTACAACCCGAAACAACTGGCAATTGCGCGGGCCAAGGCGACGGAAGCTGGTCTCACCAATGTGCAACTGGCCGAGGGGAATGTCGAGGCGCGCTGGGAGTTTGCCGATGGGCAATTTGATACGGTGCTTTTTCTGGATGTGTTGGAGCATCTACATGAACGGGATCGCGCCTTGCAGGAGGTGCATCGGGTGCTGAAACCGGGCGGGCTGTTGCTGCTCTCCATTCCCCAGCGGGAGACGGGCTGGAAACAGGTGCGCGCCGGCGTCGGGCTGCCGGCCTATGCTGACCCTGACCACAAATTTGAGTACAGTCGCCGCGATGTAGAAGATCTGTTAGCCAACAATCGCTTTGAATGCGTGAACATCACGCCCACGGTTTATGATACACCGCTGGCCGGCTGGATCGATCTGGCCGGCGGTCTCTCACTCAAGCTCTATCGCCGGCTGGCCCAGTGGAAACGAGATACCGCCTTGCGCCATCCGGCAGAGGCGACAGGCTTTCGGATTGTGGCGCGCAAGCTTTAGTTAACACAGATAGGGAAGAACACGGCTATGATTTTTTGTCAAAGCATCTGTGTTCCTTCCTATCTGTGTTAACTGATTTTGATTTGTCATCATGAGAATGTTTGAGACGTTATGATTTTAGGCATCTTTCCCGAACAGGGCGGCAGCATTGCCAATTTGGGGCGCACGGGGCAGGATACGCGTTTTATCCAGGCGTATCTGACCGAGTATGCCCGGCACTTTGCCAAGGTCTACTACTTTTCGTATGCCAATGAGCAACCAGCGCTGCCGGCCAACTGTTATGTTGTACCGAACCCCGGCTATCATCGCTGGAGCTACACCTTTGGCTTGCCGCTGGTGCAACGGCGTTACATTGCTGAATGTGATGTCTTTCGCGTGATGCAAGCCTACGGCTCGATCCCGGCCCAGTTGAGCAAAGTGTTCTACGGCAAGCCCTATATCGTGACCTACGGCTATCGCTACTTTGACAATGTGCGCAAGGAAGAGCCGTGGCTGCGCGCGGTTGTCATGGCGCAGCGGGCCAAGCTGGGCGCGCAGATGGCCGACCGGGTAATTGTCACCACGCCGGAGATGGGCGATTATGTGGCCGCCTTTACGCCACGGGAAAAGTTGCTGCTGGTGCCGAACGGGGTGGATACCACAACCTTCCGTCCGGCTGAGGCCAAAGCGAAAAACGCCACGCCGACGCTGATTCATGTCGGTCGCCTTTCGCCGGAGAAGAATTTACGCATGTTGATCGACGCCCTGGCGCTCATCCCGGCGCAACAAGCGCGCTTAGTGTTGGTGGGCAGCGGGCCGCAACGTGATGAACTGGCTGCCTATGCCGCGCAGAAAGGGATAACGGTCGAGTTTACCGGCGTCCTGCCCCACGAACAGTTGCCGGCGGTGCTGCAACAGGCCGATCTCTTTGTCCTGCCGTCGCTGAGTGAGGGCCATCCCAAAGCGTTGCTCGAAGCGATGAGTTGTGGTCTGCCCTGTGTCGGCGCCAACGTGCCCGGCGTGCGCGATGTGATCACCGATGGCGACAATGGCTTGCTCTGTGCGTTGACGCCGGCCGATATGGCCGAGAAAATTACCCAGGTGCTGACCACGCCGGAACTGGCGCAGCGGTTGGGTGCACAAGCCCGGCGCTATATTATCAACGACTATCAGATCGACAAACTAGTGCAGCGGGAGATTGCGGCCATGCAGGCCCTGGTGACAAGGAAGCAACAACGTGACCGATAAGATGACCTTTGCCTTTGGCCAAAACTGGCTCAACTATCTCAACACGGTGGAAGAAGCCGAACTGGCCGCCGCCCGTGCTTCGCTGACTAATCTGCTCCAGGTTCAGGATCTCAATGGCAAGCGCTTTTTGGACATCGGCTGCGGCAGCGGGCTTTTTTCCGCCGCCGCCCTGGCGTTGGGCGCAGAGAGCGTCACCAGCGTGGATGTTGACCCCAACAGCGTGGCGGCCACCCAAAAGCTAAAAAGCCGCTTGCCGGTGACACAGTCCTGGCAAGTTTTACATGGCTCCGTCTTGGATCGCGCCTTTCTGCAACAACTAGCACCGGCGGATGTGGTCTACTCGTGGGGCGTTTTACACCATACGGGCAATATGTGGCCGGCGATTGAAAATGCCACCCAGTTGGTGGCTGACGGTGGTCTGCTGGCGATTGCGATCTACAACCGCACCTGGTCTTCCGGTTTCTGGTGGCAGTTCAAGCGCTTTTATAACCGGAGCAGCCCGGCTATGCAAAAGTTGTTGGTCTGGTATGTCTTTGGGCCGCGGGCGTTGGTGCGGCTGCTCAAGGGTAAGTCGCCGGTGAAGGGGGATCGGGGGATGTCGATCTACTATGATGCGGTGGATTGGGCCGGCGGTTTTCCCTATGAGTATGCCAGCTTTGACGCGATCGTCACCTTTTGCGCCCAGTTTGGTTTCCGGTTGACTAACGCCATTCCGACCAAGGCGACCGGGTGTAATCAGTTTGTTTTTCGGAAACAGTAATGCTTCATTTATCAAAGATTACGCAGATTACGCAGATTAAATAAAAGAAAAATCTGCGTAATCTGCGTAATCTTTGATAAAAATGAATTGCTCTGCAGAAATAATAGCGATTATGTGCGGTATTAGTGGGAAGTTGCATTTTAATTTAGATCACCCCATCGACCCGGCGCTCATTGCGCGCATGAACGGGACGCTGCTCCATCGCGGGCCGGACGCCGAGGGGATTTGGACCCACGGCCCCATCGGCTTGAGCCAACGGCGGCTGGCGATTGTCGATCTGTCGCCCACCGGCCACCAACCGATGAGCAACGAGGACGGCACGGTCTGGATCACCTACAACGGTGAGATCTATAATCATCCCGAACTACGTCCCGAATTAGAGAAGCGGGGTCATCATTACCGCGGCACTTCGGACACGGAGACGATTCTGCATCTCTATGAAGAATATGGGCGCGACTGTGTCAAACATCTACGCGGGATGTTTGCCTTGGCGCTGTGGGATGAACGCAAGCAATCTCTGTTGCTGGCGCGTGACCGCTTTGGCAAGAAGCCGCTCGTCTATGCCGAAACTGCCGATGGGTTGGTTTTTGCCTCTGAACTCAAAGCGTTGTTGCAAGATGAAAGTGTAAGCCGCGAGCTTGACGAAACGGCGCTGCACCACTATCTCAGCTTTGGCTTTATTCCAGCGCCGCAGAGCGCCTTTCGCCAGATTCGCAAGCTGCCGCCGGCGCACACGCTCTTTTGGCAGGATGGCAAGTTGACGATTGAGCGTTACTGGTCGCTGCCTTTTGCGCCCAAGCTGCACCTTTCGGAAGAGGAAGCCGCCGAACAGACGCTATCACTACTACGCGAAGCGGTGCGTGTCCGCCTGATGAGCGATGTGCCGCTGGGCGCCTTTCTCAGCGGCGGCATCGATTCGAGTGCGGTAGTGGCGTTGATGGCGGAGGCGATGAGCGAGCCGGTCAAGACCTTTTCCATCGGCTTTGACGACGAGAGCTTTGACGAGACGCCCTTTGCCCGCCAGGTGGCGCAAACCTTTGCTACCGACCATCACGAGTTTCGGGTCAAGGCCGATGCCGTTGGTGTGTTGCCGGAACTGGTTTGGGGCTATGGCGAACCCTTTGCCGATTCATCGGCGCTACCCTCCTATTATGTGGCGAAGATGACCCGTCAGCATGTCACCGTGGCGCTCAACGGCGACGGCGGCGACGAACTCTTTGCCGGTTATGAGCGCTATGTGGCCGAAAGTTTGTCCAGTCGCTACGCGTCGCTGCCGGGGTGGCTGCGCACTGGTGTTTTGACACCCATCGCCCAGGCGCTGCCCGAACCGGCGGGGCGCAAAAATCCGGTGCGGCGACTCAAGAACTTTGTCCTGGCCCAAAACGCGCCAGCGGAACGGCGCTATCTGCGCTGGTTGACGCTCATTGACAACGCCGCTAAGCAGCAACTTTATACGCCGGGCTTTGCCGAACGCATGGCCGCGGTCGATTCGCTGGCGCGCTTACAACTGCCGTCCAATAGCGCAGCGGCCCTCGACGGCTTGGATCGCCTGTTGCAGACCGACATCGCCACCTATCTGCCCGACGATCTGTTGGTCAAGGTTGATATTACGACCATGTTGCACTCGCTGGAGGGGCGGTCGCCCTTCCTGGATCATCATCTGGCCGAGTTTGCAGCCCGTTTGCCGGCGCACTACAAATTGCGCGGCCGCACCGGTAAGTACATCTTGCGGCGCGCCCTGGCCCCTATCCTGCCGCCGAACATTTTGCACCGGGACAAACGGGGCTTTGCCGTGCCGATTGACCGCTGGTTCCGCCAGGAGTTGCGCACGGCAATCTATCAAGTGCTGCTCGACCCGCGTACCTTGGCGCGGGGGCTTTTCCGGCCCGAAGCGATCAAGACGATGCTCGATGAACATGCCGGCGGACGGGTGAACCATCGCTACCGGCTCTGGACGCTCTTGATGTTGGAACTCTGGTTTCGCACCTATGTGGATCGCCCGCGCACCCAGTTGACCGGCCCCGCCGAAGGGATCCTGTGATGACGACAACTGTGCTGCACTTGATCACCGAGTTGGATAGCGGCGGCGCACAGAGCGCGTTGTTGCGGCTCGTAGCCGGACAGGATCGCAGCCGCTTCAAACCGGTGGTTCTCTGTCTCTATAACGGCGACCGGCTAGTGGCGCGCCAGATCCGCAGCCTGGGCGTCGAGGTGATCGACCTGGGCATGAGCCGCAAATGGCGGTTGGATGCCTTCTGGCGGCTCTGGCAACAGTTGCGCCGGGTGCGCCCTGCGATTCTGCACACCTGGATGTTCCATGCCAATATTCCGGGGCGCCTGCTGGGGCGGTTGGCCGGCGTGCCGCACATTATTTCATCCGAGCGCACCATGGGCCAGGAAGGTAGCGTGCGCCGCCTGTTGAATCGCTGGACGGGACGGCTGGCGGATCGCATTATCTGTGTGTCGCAAAATGTGGCGGACTTTGCGGCAAAGGAAATCGGCTTGCCGACAGATCGCCTGGTGGTGATCCAGAATGGCATCGATACGAATGTTTTTCGCCCGGCGCTGGTGCAAACGCCCAGATCACCGGAACAACTGACGATTGGGTATGTGGGTCGTCTGGAGAAGGTGAAGGGCGTCAACTTTTTGATCGACGCCTTTGCCCGTCTCGTGGCCGCGTATCCACATCTGCAACTGCAATTGGTGGGCGACGGCAGCGAACGGCCGGCGCTGGAACAACAGGTGCAAACGCTTGGGCTTGGCGACAAAGTCCAATTTCTGGGCATTCGGTCCGATATGCCGGCGCTCTACCCGACCTTCGATCTCTTTGTGCTGCCATCGCTCTGGGAAGGAATGCCCAACGTGGCGCTGGAAGCCATGGCGTGCGGCGTACCCGTCATCGCCACCAACACCGGCGGCACACCGGAGGTTGTCCACGATGGCAAGAGCGGTCTGCTCGCCCCGCCGGGCGACGCCGCCACTTTAGCAAAAGTAATGGTAGCGCTCATTGGCGATGCCGAACGCCGCGATCAACTGGCCCAGGCTGGTCGCCACTTTGTCGAACAAACCTTTTCGATCAACCAAACCATCGCCCAGACGGTGGCGCTTTACGAGCAAGTACAGACAGTGAGACAGTAAGTCAGTAGGACAGTGCGGCAGAGAGTGACAGACTGTCTTACTGTCTCACTGTTTCACTCCTATAGAAAGGGGTAGGGATGAGTGTCTATCTTGTGACCGGCGGGGCCGGCTTCATCGGCTCCAATTTGGTGCATGAACTATTACAACGAGGGGAAACTGTGCGTGTGCTGGACAACTTTAGCACCGGTCGGCGCAGCAACCTGGCCGATGTTTATGGCGCTATTGATCTGATAGAGGGCGATCTGCGCAGTTCGGAAAGCTGCCGCCAGGCGATCAAGGGGGTCGATGTCGTGCTGCATCAAGGAGCATTGCCGTCCGTGCAACGCAGTGTCAGTGACCCTTTCACCAGCCATGATACAAATGCCACGGCGACCATGAATCTGCTGGTCGCGGCGCGCGATGCCGGGGTGAAGCGTTTTGTCTATGCCTCTTCCTCGTCGGTCTACGGCGACTCACCAACCATGCCCAAGCAGGAAGAGATGACGCCCCGTCCGAAATCGCCCTATGCGGTTGCCAAACTGGCCGGCGAACATTACTGCCGTATTTTCTATGAACTCTATGGGCTAGAGACCGTCTGCCTGCGTTATTTCAATGTTTTTGGTCCCTACCAAGACCCGACTTCCCACTACTCGGCAGTGATTCCGCTCTTTATCCGGGCGATGATGGCAGGACGTGCGCCGACGATCTATGGCGACGGCACACAGTCACGCGATTTTACCTTTGTGCAGAACAATGTCCATGCCAACCTCTTGGCGGCAACGCAACCGGGGGTCGGTGGGCAAATTTTTAACATTGCCTGTGGTCAACGCTATTCGCTGATCGACCTGATGGATGCCCTCAACGAGATTTTGGGCACGGCCATTGAACCAACCTTTGACCATTCCCGGCGGGGCGATGTCAAACATTCGTTAGCCGATATTCAACGGGCGCAGGATCTCTTAGGCTACACTGTTCAAGTTGACTTTCTGGAAGGGCTACGTCGCACCGCCGCCTGGTATCGCACCCATGACAATTAAGCCGTGCTACGTGATTCGTGACCTGAGCCTGTCGAAGGTCACGAGTCACGCAGCACGCAGCACAAATCGCACAGCACGAATCACGCAGCACGAATTACGCACCTAAAAGGGGATCTTGTTTGGAACGGCCAAAAGTATTACACCCAATCACCCGCCTCATCATCGGGGGGGCGCAAGAGAATACAATGCTCACGGCTCAGTTGCTGCGAGCGGAGGGCTGGGAGGTGGCTGTCGTCTCCGGCCCGCAGACCGGCAGCGAGGGCAGCCTGATCGAAACGGTGCGCGAACGGGGCATCCCCCTGATCCTGGAGCCGACGCTGGTGCGCGAGGTGAATCCGGTAAAGGATTCCCTGGCGATCTTGCGACTGGCGCGGTTGATGCGGCAGGGCAAGTACAAGATCGTCCATACCCATAGCTCCAAAGCGGGCATTGTCGGGCGCTGGGCGGCGAAGCTGGCCGGCGTCCCCATTATTGTTCATACGGTGCATGGTTGGGGGCATCACGATTATCAGCATCCACTCGTGCGTTTCTATTACATTCTGCTGGAAAAGCTGACCCTGCCGATCACCGACAAGCTGATCGCCGTGACCAGTAAGGATATAGACAAAGGCTTGCGCGACGGCATCGGCCAACGTAGTGATTATTTGGTCATCCGCAGCGGGATTGAGTTGGATCGCTTTGGTCATCCCCAAGTGCCACGGGACGAAACCCGCGCCGCTTGGGACATTCCCGCCGATGCGCCACTGATCGGGTCGGTGACGCGCCTGTCGCCGCAGAAAGCGCCGCTTGATTTTGTGCGCGCCGCGGCCCTCATCGCCCAACGTTACCCGCACGCCTACTTTATGATGGTGGGTGATGGCCCTTTGCGCGGCGAAGTCGAACAACTGGCTGCTGAACTGGGCATTGCCAACCGCCTGGTATTGACCGGCCTCCGCCGTGATGTGCCGGAGTTGCTGGCCGCCTTTGATCTCTTTGCCCTCTCTTCGCTGTGGGAAGGGTTGCCGCGCGTCTTGCTGCAAGCCATGGCGACCAGTCTGCCCATTGTGGCGACGGCCTGTGACGGCAGCGCCGAGGCCATCGAAAGCGGCGTGAACGGCTTTCTGGTTCCGCCCGGCGAACCGGCCCAGTTGGCCCAACGGCTCTGCCAGTTGTTGGCGCAGCCGGTGCTGGCGCAGCAGATGGGTGCCGCTGGCTATGCCCGCGTCGAGGAATTTAGTGATCGCGGCATGGTCAAGGCCATTGCGGCCTTATACGCAGAATTGCTGAAAACGAAGGGGTTCCAGTAGACGCATCTAGTCTGTCATCCTACAACATCAGGCTCTGAAAGGGTCTCTAGCGTGTAGTCACACAGAGACCCTTTCAGGGTGACAGACGAGCCGGTAGTGTGCCACAAAAACTCTAGAGGCACTACCGGTCATTCTGAAAGAATCTCTTGGTTTCAATAGCCGGAAGATTATGTTCATGATTTCAAGACGGCAAATAGCGAAGCCGATTTTTGACCTTACAGCTACAGTGCGTTAGGATCACTGACTGGCAATAGGCAAAGCAGGATCATGAGCAAGGAGGGCGATACATGACAATGGATATTGATCTCCTGCAAATCATCAGTCAAGGTGAATCAGAGAAAGTTGAATTTAAAAAATCTACTGGCCTACTACGCGAGGCAGTTGAAGCCTTATGCGCCTTTGCCAACCATCGTGGCGGCTACCTTTTCTTTGGGATCGAGGACGATGGCCGCGTTGTGGGGCAAGGCGTTGGTGATGATACGCTGAGAAACATTGCCAACACGATCAAATTAAACACGGAGCCGAAACTTTACCCAACCATTGAAGCCGTTGAAATTGCAGGTAAAAGTTGTATCCTGGTGACAATGGAAGAAAGTCCGCTGAAACCGCACCTGGCCTATGGTCGCCCCTATCTGCGCATGGGGCCAACGAATCAGGTGCTAGACCGCGAACGCTACGATCATCTGTTACAACAGCGCTTCAATGGGTACGGCTTTGATTATTTAGCGCAACGCAAAGCGACCTTGAGTGATATTGATACAGACACGGTCTACCAATTCCTGGAAACAGCCAACGGGGTACGTAATCTTAATGAGAATTTATACTTGCCGGTTGATGTTATCCTGCAAAAGCTTGAGCTGATGAATGATCAGGGGCTGACCAATGCCGCGCTATTGCTCTTTGGCAAGCAACCGCAACGTTTTTTCGCCAACCACTATGAGATCAAATGTGGCAAATTCGTGGCGGATCAGGGCTATGACGAAATTGTGAATGAACAAGAATTTAGCCATAATCTCATTCGCAATTTTTATGCGGCTCTGAGTTTCCTGTTAGAATCGATTGAAAAACGGACGACCAAAGGGGACGTGCAACGCACCGAAGCATGGGAATACCCCGTTGGCGTCTTGCGCGAAGCCTTAGTCAATCTCATCGTTCATCGGGATTACCGGCAAGACGTGAAAAGTACGATTGAGGTTAGACCGGGTTTTATTCAATTTTATAATCCGGGGCAACTTTTTCAACCGACGATTACCATCGAACGGCTGAGTCGCTTGCATCCGTCCCGCCCCGGCAACAAATTACTAGCTAAAATTTTCTATTTGCTGGGCTTATTTGAAAATTGGGGCGGCGGCACGCTCAAGATCATTGAGGAAAGCCAAAAGGCTGGTAAAGCGACGCCCGTCTTTAACTTTGAAGATGGGATGTTCAAAGTAACTTTATTTCGGTAAAAAATCGCAACGTTATCAGAAAATAGCTTATGAATAAAACAAAACTTGACCACTGGTGTGAAGCGGTGATTGAAGCGGGCTGGTTGGCCGCCTTGGTTGTCGCGCCCATGTTTTTCAATGTCTTTTCCAGCCGCGTCTTCGAGCCGGATAAGATCAGCCTGGTGCGCTCGATTGCGCTGATGATGTTGCTGGCCTGGGTGATCAAGGTCGCCAATGGCGGCTATTTCTGGCTGCCTGCCCACGGCGCCGACAACGGTTCAGCCGACCATGCGCTGGCGCCCCAGTTGCGCAGCGTCTGGCGCAACCCCTTTGCACTGCCGGTCGTGCTGTTGATCCTCGCCTACTTGATCAGCACCATGTTTAGCCTGGCGACCTTTGTCAGTTGGTTCGGCTCCTACCAGCGCTTGCAAGGCACCTACTCGTTTTTGAGCTATGTAATCATTGCCATTCTGACGGCGGCCCATCTACGGCGGCCCGAACAGTTGCGGCGCTTGCAACATACCATCATCATCACCAGCCTGCCCATTGCCATCTATGGCGTCATTCAACACTATGACCATGACCCGTTGCCGTGGGGCGGTGATGTACAAACCCGTGTCGCCGCCAATGCCGGCAACGCCATTTTCCTGGCGGCGTATATGATCATGGCCTTCTTCTTTACGTTGGAGCGGGTCTACAACAGCTTTGCCTTGCTGCTGGGCGCCTATCCCCGCGAAGCGCAGGAAGATCAGGAGATGCCGGTGGCGCTGGCGGGCGGCGCTTATCTCTTTATTCTCATGGTGCAACTGCTGGCGATCTTCTGGACGCAGAGCCGCGGCCCGTGGTTGGGCTTGTTCCTGGGGTCGTATCTCTTTGTATTGCTGCTATTGACGGCGGTGCGGCCCCGTTATTACCGACAATTGACCTTAGGGTGGGTGGGGGTTGGCCTCTTGGGCGTCCTCCTCCTGGTCTTAATGAATACAACCGCGCTCTTCGACTTTCTCCGCCCCATTCCCTATATCGGACGCTTTACCCAGTTGCTCAATCAGGAAAGCACGACGGCTCAGGTGCGTATCTTGATCTGGGAAGGCGCTGCCAACATGATCGCCCCCCATGAGCCGTTGACCTATCCTGACGGCAGCAAAGATGCCGTGAACTTTCTCCGCCCGCTGGTCGGCTATGGGCCGGAAGCGATGTGGGTGGCTTATAACCCCTTCTACCCGCCCGACCTGGCGCATGTCGAAGCGCGCAACGCCAGCCCGGATCGTTCGCATAATGAGACCTGGGATAGCCTGGTCATCACCGGGATTCTTGGCTTTGTCGCCTATATGTCGCTCTTTATCAGCATCTTCTATTGGTCCTTGCGCTGGTTGGGGCTTCTGGCGAATCGGCGGGACAATCTGCTCTTTGGTCTGTTGCTTGGCGGTTTTGGCTTGGGTACGGTTCTCTATTTTGTGATCACCGATGGCTCCTGGCGCTTTTTTGGCGCAGCGTTGCCCGCCGGCTTGATGGCTGGTCTGTTCTTCTATGTCACTGCCGCCGCCTTTTTGCATGACGATCTCAAGTTGGAGCCGCGCGACATTCCGCGCCAGTTGTTGATCATCACCATCATGACCACCGTGGCCGCCCACTTTGTCGAGATCCACTTTGGGATCGCCATCGCCGCCACCCGCACCTATTTCTGGGTGCAGGCCGCCACGTTGCTGGCGTTGGGGATGCGTTGGGCGCAGCCGGTCGCTTTCTCGGCGGCGCAGGCGCTGGCCGCTGAACAAGAAGAAAAGGCCGAGAAGGCCGAAGAGGTAGAGCAGCCGGTTGAAAGTAAGGAACAGCGCAGCCAGCGCACCAAAAATCGCAAGACGCCAACCAAGGTGAGCACACCGCCGCGCCGTGAACGCGCGCCCCTCATCAGCGCTTCCGCCTTGCCGGCGACGGTGATGACCGATCTGCTCATCTTCCTGACCTTTGTCTTTATCTATACCACGAATAGCACCCAGCAACGCAGCTCCATTGCGGTTCTCTTTAGCAGCATTGCCCAAAGGCCCGAAGGAGGGCAGTTGCATGGCAGTCCCTATATCTTCTTCCTGATGATCTTTACCTGGCTGTTGAGCGCCACGGTGGGGCTGACGGTCGAATCATTGGCCCAACGCAAGGCGCCGCCGCTGAGTTGGTGGTTGCGCGGCTTTGGTCTTCATGCGGCCATTGTCTGGGGCGGTTGGCTCTTCTATGGCTTGATTCAAGCCTGGCGGCTGGTCCCCGGCAGCGGCGGCACTACGCTGGATGAGCAACTGGCCCATGTCGCCGGTCACTTTGCCCTCTACACCTGGGTAGTCGTCATCTGGTTGTTGATCACGGGCACAATCTACGTTTGGCCACGACTATGGGAACGCACCACAGGCGCGCTGCGTCCGGCCATCACATTGGTCGCCGGCGCGGCAATGGCAGTTTTTGTCTTCTTCGTCATCAGCACCGTCAACGTGGCCCTGGTGCGCGCCGACATTATCTACAAACAAGGGCAGCAATTTGATAACAATGCCAATTGGGTCAGCAGCATTGAACTCTACCGCCGTGCGTTGGCGGCGCGCAAAACGGAGGATCAATACATGCTCTTCCTGGGTCGGGCGCTGTTGGAGCGGGCCAAGGATGTGGGGGAGACCGGCGCCTATCAACTGACTGAAAATCCGGACATTGACACGGTATTGGCGCTCAACCCTGACCAAGTTTCCAACATGAGCCGCCGAGATCTGCTGCGCGCCGCCGAAGCTGTCCTACGCGAAGCGCAACGGGTGAACCCGCTCAACACCGATCACACGGCTAATCTCGCCCGCCTCTATCGCACCTGGTCTGATCTGACCAGCGATGCCACCGAACGGCAGGCGCAGCTTGACGCCAGTATCCAAGAATACAACATGGCGGTGACGCTCAGCCCGAACGCCGCCCACTTGTGGAATGAAAAGGGTAATGCCCATCTGGCGCGCGGCGAGGATGCCGAAGCCGAAGCGGCCTATCGCCATAGCTTGAGCCTGGATGCCTACTTTGAACAGACTTACCTCTTGCTGGCCGATTTCTATGATCGGCGCCAGCAGTATGACAAAGGCGTCGCACTGCTCGAAGACGGCATTGCCAAGATGATTGAACACCCTTACTTTAACCCGACGGCGCAGATGTATAGCTTCTTGGGGGTGGCCTATGCCCGGCTCAATAATTTGCCCAAAGCGATTGAAGCCAATCTGAAGGTGTTGGAGATTCAACCCAATAATATCACGGCCATGCGCAACCTGGCGCTACTCTATCGCGACCAGGAACAACCGACAGAAGCGTTACAGTGGATCGACAAAGCGGTGGCGTTGTTGACCCCCGAACAGGCCGCTGATATTAAGCAACTGCGCACGGTCGCCGCCCAGATTTATCAAGCCCAGGGGCAGAGCGATCAGGTGATCGCGCAATACGAAGCGATTCGCCAGGTGGCGCCCCAGGATCTGGAAACGCTGCAAACCCTGAGCAACCTCTATAACGCCAAGCAGGATGATCGCATGGTGGTGGAGATTGCCCAGGCGCTCACGGCGCTGGAACCAACCAACTATCAACACCCGTTCAACATTGCCCAGGCGCTGCAACGGGCCGGCCAGATCGACAACGCCCGTCAATTTGCCGAGCAGGCGCTCCAACTGGCGCCGGCGGATCAAAAAGCGGCGATTCAGCAATTTATTGCGGGGTTGAGTGCAAGTCAGTGATTGGATAATTGGGTGATTCGGTGCGTTCGACAGGCTCACGCACCGAATCACCCAATTACCTTATAAACCAAAGGACAAAATCCCATGACTCCCTACCTACTCATGGCCGCCAGTGCGTTGATGTTAGCGATTGGCAGCACGCCGGTGATGCGGCTGGTGGCGCTGCGCTTTGGCGTCATCGACCAGCCGGCAGCGCGCAAAATTCATGCCAACCCGGTGCCGCTCTTGGGTGGGGCAGCGATCTATGTTGCCTTTATTGTCGTGCTGTTGCTCTTTGGCGACCGCCGCTATATCCATGAAGTGGTCGGCATCTTCATCGGCGCCACGCTGGTCAGCCTGATGGGTGTTGTGGATGATCGCTGGGGGCTGGGGAGCTATATCAAGTTGCTGGGCCAACTCCTGGCCGCCTGTATTCTGGTCTACAGCGGCGTGCAAGTGAGTATTTGGGGCAACTGGCTGGACATTGTTGTGACGATTGGCTGGGTGGTCGGCATCACCAACGCGATGAACCTGCTCGATAACATGGATGGCCTCTCCGGCGGCATCGCCATGATCGCGGCGGTCTTCTTCACGCTGCTCGCCTCACTCAGTAACCAATATCTGGTCGGTGCGTTGGCGGCGGCGTTGGCGGGCGCCTGTGCCGGTTTTCTGGTCTATAACTGGAACCCGGCCCATATTTTCATGGGTGACACCGGCAGCCTTTTCCTGGGTTTTCTCCTGGCGGCGGTCGGCATCAAGTTGCGTTTCCCCAGCAATAGCGACACCATCACCTGGATGATTCCCGTCATGGTGCTGGCGATCCCCGTCTTTGACACGACGCTGGTCTTTATCAGCCGCCTGCGCCGGGGCAAAAACCCGCTGACCACCCCCGGCAAAGATCACATCAGCCACCGCCTGGCCTTCCTGACCGGCAGCCGGCGTGAAGCGGTCTTGCTCTGCTACCTGCTGGCCGGCGCGGTGGGATTGGCGTCGATCTTTATCACCCGGGCTAACTTGATGGAAGCCACAACGGTTGGCGTAGCCCTCTTGCTCATTGCCCTCTATGGCCTCTGGTGGCTCGAATTTCGCAATGGCGGCGTGCGACCAAGCTAAGGGATTTTTATTGAAGTTTGATACCAAAGGAGCAGATTTTGAATATTTTACATTGGTTACTTACCCCTTCCGCAACAGAGCCAACACGCGCAAGGCGAGGAGTGGAGCAGCGGTCGTTGGTGTTGCTGACAGGGGCGCTTCTGCTCCTGATAAGCCTGGGCATGACGGCTTGTTCATCAGCGGACGAGACCGCCGAAACGCCGGCGCCCGCGGCCACGGAACCAGCCCAAGCCGCGCCGACGGAAACCCCGGTCCCGGCAGCAGCGGCAGCGACGGCGGCGCCCGCCCAAGCAGCCGCCCCGGCGGCGGAAGTAGCCCGCCCGGACGTGGTGGCGGAAGGCGCCGCCAGCGCGCTGGAACCTATGGCGCGCAATGCCATGTACACGACGCCGCCGACCATGACCATTGACACGGGCAAGTTTTACTACGCCACCTTAAAGACCCAACGCGGTGACATCAAGGTGCAGCTTTTCGCCGATCGCGTGCCGATGACGGTCAATAACTTTGTCTTCCTGGCGCGGGAAGGTTATTACAATGACACCACCTTCCACCGGGTATTGGAAGGCTTTATGGCCCAGGCCGGCGACCCCACCGGCACCGGCAGCGGCGGTCCCGGCTATCAATTTGAGGATGAGATTGTCGATAACCTCGTCTTTGATCGCCCCGGTCTGTTGGCGATGGCGAACGCCGGCCCCGGCACCAATGGCAGCCAATTCTTCATCACCTTTGCCCCCACCGACTGGCTCAATGGGATGCACACCATCTTTGGCGAAGTGATTGAAGGGCAAGATGTGCTGAATGCCATCACCAAGCGCGACCCCGGCCAGGCCAGCGCGCCCGGCGATACGCTCTACACTGTGTTGATTGAAGAGTCCGATGAGAGCATTTTGCCGCCGCCGCCGCCCACCCCCACCCCGACGGTGACGCCAACACCCTTTGCCCCCAGCAGCCTGGACAGCAGCACCCGCCCGCTGGCCACCGTGGCGCCGGCGGAACGGGCGAACTATTTCAATATTCCGGCGGAACAGGTGATCGACACCAGCAAGAGCTATACCGCCACCATGAAGACGAGCAAGGGCGATCTCATCATCGCGCTCAATGATGATGCTGCGCCGGTGGCTGTGAATAACTTTGTGGTGCTGGCGAACCTGGGTTTCTATGACGGCCTGCCGATCAACCAGGTCAACCCTGGGCAGTTGGTGGTGCTGGGGTCGCCCAACAGCGATCCGACCGCCGATGCCGGCTACAAGATCGCGGCGGAAACCGGGATCACCGGCACGCTGGACGCCGGTTCCCTTGCCTATGTCCCCTTCCGTGGTCTCGACCCGAATCATAGCAGCAGCCAATTGCTCATCGCCATCCTGCCGCCGCCGCCCGATGCCAATGCCGCCTTTAGCTTTTTTGGCCGCATTGTCAAAGGAGTTGAACTTTTGGCGCAATTGACCGATCAGGATACAATCGTCTCAGTTACGATTGAGGAAAAGTAGCAGGTAAACAGGTAGACAGGTAAACAGGTAGACAGGTAAACAGGTTGGGTGTCTACCTGTCTACCTGTTTATCTGTCTACCTCCTGAGCGAGGAGCGAAGCGTATGGCGCCGGAAGATCCAACAACGATCACCCCCGCTGTGGCTGTCCGGCGCCCCACGCTGGAAGAGCGGTTGAGTGAGCGGCAGAAGCGTTGGGCCGGGGTGATTATTGTCGTGATCATCTGTCTGGTCAGCTTCTGGTTGGCCTTCAATCCGGCCTTGGTGCAACGCCTGGGCAGTTGGGGCTATGTCGGCGCCTTTATCATTAGTTTGATTGCCAGCGCCACCATCGTCTTGCCGGCGCCGGGGTTGGCGATCATCATCGCCATGAGTCCTTCGCTCAACCCGATTGTATTGGGGATTGTGGCCGGTGTCGGCAGTGCGGTTGGCGAGTTGACCGGCTATGCGGCGGGCGCCGGCGGCAGCGCGCTCATTCCGCCGGAGCGACAGGCGCAATTTGACCAGGTGCGCCAACTCACAGTTAAATATGGCGCGCTCATTCTGGCCCTGTTGGCGGCCATCCCTTTCCCGCTCTTTGATTTTGCCGGCATAGTGGCCGGCGCGCTCAAGATGCGGGTTTCCCGTTTTTTGCTGGCGGTTGCCGTTGGCAAAAGTATCAAGTATATTGTGTTGATTCTGCTTGGCGCCGGCTCCTTGCAGTGGCTGCAGAAGTTGTTTTAGTGGGACAGTAACACAGTGGGACAGTAACACAGTGGGACAGTAACACAGTGGGACAGTAACACAGTGGGACAGTAACACAGTGGGACAGTAACACAGTGGGACAGTAACACAGTCTGATGTTGCTTCACTGACCGACTGTCCGACTGACTTACTGTTTCACAGTCCTACTTCTGTTGGTTTTATAGCTGAGTTCCAACCTGTTGGGAACAACCGAACCCTCCTACCCGTCTCCAATGTACTTAACCGGCTGATGACGCCGGCATCGCTGTTTGTGCTGGCGCTGTGCGTCAGTTCGTAACAGCCCTGTCGGCGCTGCATAAGCTTTAATCAGGGTTTCACCCCCATGCCAGGCGCACCTGCCCGCAGCTCTACGCCTAACCAATTGAGGAGCCATCTCTATGCAACGGTACTTTGGCAACTTGATCCACATGTTTACCCGCAATTATCGTTTCCGTCGCGTCTTTACCTTGTTGGTGATTTTGGGCCTGATCGCGCCCGGAGTACAAGGTCCAACCATGAAGACAGCCACAGCTCGCAGTTCCCTGAACAATCCATTCGCTCAGATCATTGTCGATAACCCAAGCAACGGCAGTAGCGCCGGCGGTTTGCAAATTACCCTGAGTGAAGGGAGCGAACAGCCAACAACTGCTGAACCGCTGCCCGTCGCGCCCGGTGAGCCGCTCGCGGCCGACGCGATCCAACCAATTTTGGATCGTTTGCCGCCACTGGAGACGGAACCAACCGACCAACAAGATTTCCGTCTGCCCACGGAACTGTTGCCGCCGCCACGCCCCGGCGCAACTATTACCGAAACCTTCCCACCCACGGGAACAGCGCCGGTTAGTGTAGAAGTTGCCAGCGGCCCATTGGAAGTGCTGCGCTTTGCGCCGGAGGGAGAGATTCCCATTGCGCCTTTCTTGAGCGTCACCTTTAATCAGCCAATGGTACCGCTGACAACGCTGGCCGAGTTAAGCGCCGCTGATGTTCCGGTGAAGATCACACCGGAGCTGACCGGCACCTGGAAGTGGCTAGGCACCAAGACGCTCACCTTTGAATACAAGTCAGAGGAGATTGATCGCTTCCCCAAAGCGACCGAATATACCGTTGAAATTCCCGCCGGCACAAAATCGGCCACCGGCAACGAACTGACCGAAGCGGTGACCTGGATGTTCCGCACCCCGGCGCCGGTGCTGGCATACACCTATCCCAGCGGCGGGCCACAGCCGCTCAATCCGCTCATCTTTGTGAGCTTTGACCAGCAGATCGACCCGGCGGCGGTTCTGGAAACCGTGTCAGTGACGGCGGGTGGGGAAGAATACGCCGTGCAACTGGCCGATGATGCTGCCGTGGCGGAGAATGCTGCCGTCAGCAGTCTTGTCAAGCGGACGTTGGCCGGGCGTTGGCTGGCCTTCCGCGCCGACAAGGAATTCCCCGCCGGCACCACGGTGACGGTCAACATCGGCCCCAACACCCCCTCCGCCGAAGGGCCGCTGACGACAACGGCAGTACAATCGTTCAGCTTTACCACCTACTCGCCGTTGCGCATTGAGGATCACGGCTGTAGCTGGGGCGACCAGGAATGCCCACCCTTTACGCCTTTCTATATCCGCTTCAACAACCCGCTCGATGAGCAGAAATTTGACCCTGCCCTCATCACCGTCGAGCCGGCGATTCCCAATCTCATTGTGCAGGCAATGGGGACTTCGTTGGAACTGCGCGGCGCCACCCAAGGGCGCACCACCTACAAAGTGACCGTGGCCGCTGAAATTGCCGATATTTTCGGGCAAACACTGGGCGAAGCGCAAACGCTGACCTTTAAAACCGGTCCGGCCACGGCGCTGCTCACTGGTCCTAACAACAACTTTATTACCCTGGACCCCTCGTCCGACAAACCGCTCTTTACGATCTACACGGTCAATTATGACAAAGCACGCGTACGCGCCTTTTCGGTGACGCCGGCGCAATGGACCGACTATCAGAACTACCTGAACAACAACGCCTATCAGCCGAATCCGCCCGATCCGCCCGGCGACAAGGTGCTGGACGAAGTGGTCCCCATTGAAGCGGTCGAAGATGAACTGGTGGAAACCAACATTGACCTGAGTCAAGCCCTAAGCGGCAGCACCGGCCACCTCATTGTCGTGGTTGACGTGCCACGCAGCCTGCTTTCCAGTTTGCTCTCCCGCCTGCCTTTCGGACCAAACGACCCCATACCGACTGTGCGTGCTTGGGTGCAGGTGACGCAGATCGGCCTCGACGCCTTTGTCGATCACAGCGAGATGGTCGCCTGGGCGACCGGGTTGCAAGATGGCGCGCCGCTGAATGGCGTGGAAGTCAGCCTGCTCAACAGCAACGTCACCGCCACCACCAACGATGCCGGTCTGGCGCGCTTTAAGCTGCCCGACCAACCATCCCCGGTGCTGGTCGGCAAGCTGGGTGATGATGTCGCCATGTTGCCCCAAACCAGTTACTACTGGGGCAGCGGCGGCTGGCTGCGCAACCCCTTGCAGGATGAATTGCGCTGGTATGTCTTTGATGATCGCCAAATGTATCGCCCCGGCGAGGAGGTGCATCTCAAAGGTTGGCTGCGCCGCATCGGCGCCGGCCAGACCGGTGATGTGAGCTTGGTGGGCGACCGCGGCGTCTCCGTTCAATACACGGTCAACGACCCGCAGGGTAATCAACTGGCGGACGGCGTGCTGGATGTCAATGATCTGGGTGGCTTTGACTTTGCCTTTACACTGCCCGAAAATGCCAACTTGGGCTATGCGAATATCTACCTCTCAGCCCGCAACGTCAGCGGTGTCTACACAACCGATTATTACCACAACTTCCAGATTCAGGAGTTCCGCCGCCCCGAATTTGAGGTGACGGCGCGCAATGAAGAAAAAGGCCCCTTCTTTGTCGGTGATGATGCCGTGGTCGCCATTTCGGCCCAGTACTATGCCGGCGGCCCATTGCCCGGCGCCGAAACGACTTGGAATGTGAGCAGCTCACCCAGCAACTATTCGCCGCCCGGCTGGCCCGACTTTACCTTTGGCGAATGGACGCCCTGGTGGAGCTTCTATGATATGGGCTATGCCGCCTACGGCGGGCCAGCCGGCGGCAGCAACGCGCAAAGTTACACCGGGCGCACCGATGCCGCTGGCGTTCACTACCTGCGCATGAGTTTTGACGGCATTGCCCCCACCCCTGGCAGTGAAGAACCGGTCCGCCCGCGCCCCTACAGCGTTATGGCCGAAGGCAGGGTGATGGATGTTAATCGCCAGGCGTGGGCGGCGACGACCAGTCTGCTCGTCCACCCGGCGGATCGCTATGTGGGGATCCGCAGTGATCGCACCTTTGTCGAGCAGGGGGAGCCGCTGGTGATCGAGGCGATTGTCACCGATCTCGACGGCAACGCCTTTGCTGATACCCAGATCACCATGCAAGCGGCGCGCTTGGAATGGCAATACAACCAGGGTCAGTGGCGCGAAGAAGCGGTCGATGTGCAAGAATGCACGGTTGCTTCGGCTATGGAACCGGTTAGCTGTGAATTCACCACCGACATGGGTGGCAGCTACCGCATCACCGCCACCATTCGCGATGACCAGGAACGGCTCAACCAGAGCCAGTTCACCCGCTGGGTCAGTGGCGGCAAGCGCCCGGCGGCGCGCAATGTCGAGCAGGAACAGGTGACGCTGATCCCCGACAAAGAGAGTTACCAACCGGGCGACACAGCGGAAATCCTGGTGCAATCGCCCTTCTCCCCGGCGGAAGGGTTGCTGACGGTCAGCCGCAGCGGGATCATCACCACCGAGCGCTTTGTGGTGGAGGATGGCACCTATACGCTCAAGGTGCCGATTGCCGAGGAGCATATCCCCAACCTGAACATTCAGGTCGATCTCACCGGCTCGGCCCCGCGCACCGATGAAAAGGGCGAAGCGATTGCCAATGTGCCGCCCCGCCCAGCTTACGCCACCGGCAGCCTCACCCTGGCGATCCCGCCGGTGAGCCGGGCGTTGACGATGACGGTGGCGCCGGCGGCCACGGAACTGGCCCCTGGCGTCGAAACGTCGATTGCCGTCAGCCTGACCAACGCCGCCGGTGAACCGGTGGCTGATGCGGAATTGGCCGTGGTCGTGGTCGATGAAGCGGTGCTGGCGTTGACCAACTATCAACTGGCCGACCCCATCGCCACCTTCTACAGCCAGCGCAGCAGCGATATGAGCAGCTACTATGCCCGCGCCAGCCTTGTCCTGGCGAACCCGGTCGATCTGGCAAACCAGGTGGCCAATGTGGCCCAGGAATCGATGGCGCGTGGCGGCGCGATGGCGGCCGGTGCGGCTCCTGCCGCCGCGCCGATGGCAACCGAGGCAGCGGATATGGCCTTTGCCGCTCCTGCCGAAGAGGCGAAATCGGCTGCGCCTGGCGCTCAGCCCCAGATTGCCCTACGCACCAACTTTAACCCGTTGGCGGTCTTTGCGCCGGCCGTGCGCACTGATGAAAACGGCCTGGCGACGGTTGACTTTAAGCTGCCCGATAACCTAACCCGCTACCGCGTCATGGTGGTGGCGGTGGCTGAGGGTAAATACTTTGGTATGGGTGAAGCGAATGTGACGGCCCGCCTGCCATTGATGGTGCGGCCGTCGGCGCCGCGCTTCCTCAACTTTGGCGACAAGTTTGAACTGCCGGTGGTGGTGCAGAATCAAACGAATGAACCAATGGATGTCGATGTTGTTGTGCGCGCCGCTAATCTCTCACTCGCTCCATCTCTCCAAACAGGAGATTCAGAGATGGAGCGAGTAGAGAGTGGGCAACGGGTCACGATCCCGGCCAATGATCGGGTCGAAGTGCGCTTCCCGGCGACAACCGACCGGGCGGGGACAGTACGTCTGCAAATTGCCGCGACCGCCGGTGACTATGCCGACGCCGCCACGGTCGAACTGCCGGTCTACACGCCGGCGACCACCGAAGCCTTTGCGGTTTATGGCGTAGTGGATGAAGGCGCCATTGCCCAGCCGGTCGCCGCGCCGCAGAATGTCTTCCCGCAATTTGGCGGCTTGGAGATCAACACCTCCTCGACGGCGCTGCAAGCGTTGACCGATGCCGTGCTTTATCTGAGCAGTTACCGCTTTGAATGCACGGAACAGTTAGCGTCGCGCATTCTGGGTATTGCCGCCCTGCGCGATGTCTTGAGCGCCTTTGAAGCCGAAGGGTTGCCCACGCCAGAGGAGCTGAATGCCGCCGTCCAACGTGACATTGAGCGACTGGCTGCGTTGCAAAACGACGACGGCGGCTGGCCGATCTGGGAGCGGGGCGACGAATCGGTGCCTTACTACAGCATCCATGTCGCCCATGCCTTGCAAATGGCGCGCATGAAGGACTATCTGGTGCCGGAAGAGATGATGACGCGGGCGCTCGACCATCTGCGCAACATTGAGAACTACTACCCAGCCTGGTACGGCGAGTCGATCCGCCAGACCCTGAGTGCATACGCTCTCTATGTGCGTAACCTCATGGGCGATGTTGATCCGGCCAAGGCGCGCAACCTGCTCAATAGTAAGCCGCTGGAAAATCAATCGTTGGAAGCCATCGCCTGGCTCTGGACAGTGCTGGCCAAAGACACCGCCTCGGCCCAGGAAAATGCCGCGATTCGCCGCCATCTCACTAATCGTGCCGTTGAAACGGCCGGCGCCGCCAACTTCACCAGTGGTTATGGCGAAGACGCGTACCTGCTGCTCCACTCCAGTCGCCGCTCAGATGCGGTCATCCTGGATGCGTTGATTCAGAATACGCCGGAGAGCGACCTGATCCCGAAGGTGGTCAACGGGCTGCTGGCCCATCGCACCGCCGGTCGCTGGAGCAATACGCAGGAAAATGCCTTTGTCCTGCTGGCGCTGGATCGCTACTTCAACACCTTTGAGGCGCAGACGCCCGACTTTGTCGCCCGCATCTGGTTGGGCGAGACCTACGCCGGGGAACACACCTATGAAGGGCGCACCACCGAACGTCATGAGACCAAGATTCCCATGAGCTATCTGGTCGAAAGCGATGCCACCCAGGATCTGGTCCTGAGCAAGGAGGGGGAAGGACGCCTCTACTATCGTCTGGGCCTGCGCTATGCGCCAACCGACCTGAACATGCCGCCGGTCGATATGGGCTTTGTCGTTGAACGCACCTACGAAGCGGTCGATAACGCCGATGATGTCCAGCGTGATGAGAATGGCGTCTGGCGCATCAAGGCCGGTGCGCGAGTGCGGGTGCGCCTGAGCATGGTGGCCGACAACCGGCGCTACCATGTCGCCCTGGTCGATCCGCTGCCGGCCGGTCTGGAGGCGATCAACCCGGCGCTGGCCGTGAGCGAAAGCGTGCCGGGCGATCCTAGCCAGCGCTCCTATGGCTGGTGGTGGTGGGGTAGCTGGTATGACCATCAGAACCTGCGCGACGAACGAGCCGAAGCCTTCGCCACGCTGCTCTGGGATGGCGTCTACACCTACTCGTATGTGGCCCGCGCCACCACGCCGGGTGAGTTTGTTGTCCCGCCGGCCAAGGCGGAAGAGATGTACTCGCCGGAAGTCTTCGGGCGGAGCGCGAGTGATCGGGTGGTTGTGGAGTGAGTGATTGAGTAACGGATAAAAAGAACGGATCAAAAGAGGGCAGCCTGTGAAGGCTGCCCTCTTTTGATCTGTGAAACATGGCTAATTGCTGTCTGTACTCGCCTCCAGGGCGTAGGCCACTGCCTTTTCGACCGTCATTGCCTGACCTGTGGCCCAAGCGGCAGCCAGGTGTGGGTCATTAAGTTGGCGACGCGCCTCCCTCAAAGCTTGCATGAAAAAACCACTGGCCAGTAGATCCAAAATGAAGCGCTGACTCTCAAAATAGGTCGCTGCTCCCAGGATGGTAAAGGCAATGGTAGGCTTGCCGAGCGCTGCGAAGGTTGTTGCTATCCCGCACAGCGCCAACGGCAGATAGTTCATGCTGCTATCGCTGGAATGGCGCAAGCTGGCCCGGAAATAGGTGAGTGCGGCTTGCGGTTGCTGCTGCCGCAAGGCCACATGGCCCAAAAACACTTGTGTCCAGGCAACCCCATGTGAATCACCGACGTCAGTGTAGTGTTGTTGCGCCTCGGTCATATAGCGCACAACTGCGGCATCATCTGCCGTCCAAAAACAGCTCATACCCAGATCTAACAAGGCGCGGGTAACGCCGCCGCTCATGCTCCACTTGATGCCCAGTTGGCGCCACAAGCCTAGGGCTTCCGCTAAGGCGCGTTGGGCCTCGGTATAACGCCCCTGATCGGCCAGAATACGCCCCAGTGTTTGCCAGAGCGCGGCTTGGGTTTCCCGGTTCGGTTGTGGCCGTTGCAACTCGGCCTGGCAAAGTTGTAATGCGCGCTGCGGCGCCACTTCATTCAACCGAATCAGTGGTCGCGCCATGAGTAACCGCTCCTCGTATTGACGACCAAGTGCAATACACTCCTCAAAGCAGGCGATTGCCTGCGCCGACTGACCATTAGCGCTGTAGGCATCGCCCAATACCCACAGCCCTGTGCCAATTGGCAGCGGCGAGGCATGATGGCGCGCAAGCTGTACACATTGTTCGAGTTGGACAATTGCTACTTCATAAGCCGCGGCGCCTAGCGCGGCGGCCCCTAATAGTTGAAGACAATAGCCGATCCCTTTGGTTTCTTGCGCCGCAGTAAAAAGGGCTAATGCTTCTTCCAGCATAGCCACCTGCGGCTGTACAATAAAACGCGACAAATCGGCCAACCATGTCAGCACCCAGGCCCGTGCGACTGGTGATCGCCCCTGATCGTAGGCCAGCGCCTTTTCCAGCCAATGACTGCCCTCGCTAAATTCACCACGCACAACCCAAAAGCTGCCTAAAGCGCCGGCCAGCCGCAGGGCGCTGACGCCGCCATCCGGCTGTTGACAGGCCCAGGCAAAGGCCATGCGTAGATTACCGTATTCGACCACAATCTGATTGAGCCAAGTTGATAAGCTGGGGCCAATCAACACCATACCTGTTGACTGTTCCGCCAATGTCAAGAAGTAGGCGCAATGGGCCTGGCGCGTCGCATCAGAGGCGCCGGCTTCCTGCAATTTCATGCTGGCATATTGGCGAACGGTTTCGAGCCGGTGATAGCGTGTGTCAATCCCGGTTTCATCCACTACCACCAGCGACTTATTGACCAATTGCAGCAACAATGGCAGGGTCTGCCGACGGGCCGCTTCATCTTCGGCGAGCGCTTCGGCAGCCGCCAACGTCCACCCATCGGCAAAGACCCCTAATCGACGCAGCAACCGGCGTTCCGCCTCGCTTAGCAGATCATAGCTCCAGTCGATGACGGCGCGCAGCGTTTGGTGACGCAGCAACGCCGTGCGCCGACCGTGGGTCAGCAGATCCAAGCGATCATCGAGCCGGGCGGCCAGATCTTCGACGGTCAGCCCCTTCAGACACGCAGCAGCCAACTCCAGCGCCAATGGAATGCCGTCGAGCTGTGTGCAGATCTGGGCGATTACGGCGGCGTTCTGGTCGGTGAGTTGCCAATCGGGGCGGATGGTGCGCACTCGTTCCTGCAACAACTGGACCGCTTCAAACGCGCCGATCCGGACCGCCGTCATTTGCGTCGGGGTATGGGATAGTGCAGGTGTTGCCAGCGGTTTCACCGGCCATTCCACCTCGCCATCAACATTCAGCGCCTCGCGGCTGGTTGCCAAAATGGTGACATGGGGACAACTCCGTAGAATCCGGTCAACCAGATCCGCGCAAGTGGCAATCAGATGTTCGCAGTTATCCAGCAGCAGCAACATCTGTTTTTGCTTTAGATAGAGCAGCAAGGCTTCGGTTGGCGTGCGACCAGCCGGCGGCGGCAATTGAAAGGTGGCCAGGATGGCAGGGACTACCAGCATTGCCTCGTGTAGCGCCGCCAATTCGACAAACCAAACGCCATCGGGAAAGCGAGAATTTTCGGTGTGTGCCGGCGTTGCATCCAAAATTGCCTGGGCCGCTGTCAGCGCGAGGCGTGTTTTGCCGACGCCGCCCACGCCGGTTAGGGTTACCAGGCGGGCCGTAGCTACTTGCTGGACAAGTGCGCTCAACTCACTCGTACGGCCAACGAAGGAAGTGAGTTGGCAAGGTAAATTATTGTGCGTTGCGACAGCAGCAAAGGGCTGTTCCACAAGGCGTGGCGGTAGTGGCGTTGTGGCGGAGGGGAGAGCGTCTTCCGGTATCGCATGAGCGCTTTTTGCCAGCGCCAGCAAGTGCGCCACCAATGCCGGCTCTTTTTCCAGGCCAAGCGCCGGAACGAAGACGGCTAAGATTGTCATTTCATCAGGTAGTCGCTCATTCTGTTCCAAGCGGCTGATCTGACTGATGCTGTAACCCACGGCAATGGAGAGTTCACGCTGGGTCATGCGGGCGCGACGGCGCAAAAATTTCAGAAACTCGCCAAAGGTGGTCACAGCAGGGGTAGTGGAACGAAGCATTACGGCTGAATCGAGCATGAATGATTCCTGTCAAAAAAAGCGCATCCAGTTGTCAACCCGTCTGTCAAAAAAGGGCAATAATGGCAAATCGGCGCGTGGTATTCTAGAAGTGTACACAGAGAAAAGAGTTTCCACAAATTGAGTTGCAGAGTGACAGGAGAGGTTATATGAAACGCTTTTACTACTTATTCACCTTCGTGTTATTCATCTTCGTGTTATTCATCTTCGTGAGTACACTGTTGACCCTGGTGTTGGCAACGAGTCTGCCCGTAAGCGCCGCCAGGATGACAAACGCACCGACCAACTGTTCACCGGCTGCGCTGCAAGAAAGCTATGCCTTCCGCACAGCGACGACCGTCAACGTAGCCCCTGGCACCGTCATTGCCTTGCCGGAAGCCCTGATTGCCACCTCGCCGGTTCTACTGGCTGGTCAGGGGACAATCGAGTTCAACGGCCAGGGCCAAGCCGTATTGACCGCGACCTATGATGTCAATGACGAGGCCATTACGGCAACAGCATATCCTGGCAGCTATACCTTGGATGTGACTTGCAACGCTACTGTTCTGCTGGATAACGGGATCCGGTTCACGATGCGCCTGGTCTCGATCAACGGCCAGCCGACCCTAGTTTCAACAACGCCCGGCTTTCTTCTGCTGAACAACGAGTAAATGAGCGGCAGGCCACCGATGATTGATGTCCTTTGGGGCAGGATCTTGCTCTATACGGAGTAAGATCCTGCTTGCGCGCCTGATCAACGCATTTCATGCCGAATAGGTCAAGAGTACCTTTCCTGTTAATCCTGCCGCCATCAACCGAAAGGCTTCCGCCGCCTGCGCCAGCGGAAAGCGATGGGTGATCAAGTTGCCGATGGGCAGCCCCTGGCGGTAGAGATCGAGCATGGCCGGGTATTCGCCAAAGTGATAGTACCAGGAGCCGACGGCGGTAATATCGCGCCGGATGAAATCCTCACTGGGCGACAGGGGGAGCGCCGGCTGTTCACCATTGAAAACCACTGTGCCGGCAATGCGCACGGCGGCAAAGCATTGTTTGGCTGTTTCCGGCCGTCCGGCGGCTTCGATGCAAAGATCGGCGCCTTTGCCGTCGGTCAGGGCACGGATGGCGGCGGGGAGATCACTGACCGTGGTGGCGTTGATGACGGTTTGCGCCCCCAACTCCGCCGCCAGTTCCAGCCGGGTGGGTGAAACATCCACGGCAATCACCTGGCGCCCCCAATAGCGTTGCATGAGCAGATTACCCAACCCAATCGGCCCGACGCCAAAGATGGCGACTGTTGCAATCGCCGGGTCGCGCACTTTCAACGAAGTGTGATAGGGCACGCCAAAGCCGTCGCCGGTGATCAAAACGCCAACGTCCCAATCGACATCGGCGGGCAGCGGGTGACAGGCGTTGGCGGCGATGACAAACTTTTCGGCGTGCATGTTGCCGTAAAATTTCCAGCGGGCGCACCAGGTGTACTGCCCCTGCGCACAGGCCGCACACTGTCCGCAACCGCTGATGGCGCTGACCCCGACCCGCTGCCCCACTTGCAGCGTCGTGACGCCTTCCCCCAGTTGCGCCACGACGCCGACGGCCTCATGGCCGCTGTTGCCCTCCGCTTTGCCGGCGCCGCGATAAGTTTTCATCTCGCTGCCGCAGATGGCGGAGACGCGGGTGGCGATGACCACCTCGCCGGGGCCGGGTTGCGGATCGGGAAGTTCGACGAGGGCGATGGCGCCGGCGCCCTGCATTTGGACAGATTTCATGATGTTTCCTCTTTTGGATTATGGGTGGGGGGCGGCAAAGCGCGATAATCAATGAACGTATCCGGCGAAACAACGGCGAATTGGGCTTGGGAGTAGGTTTCTAGGTTCTGTTGACATTTGTGACACCTACACCTGTCAGGTTTCCAAAACCTGACAGGTGTGCCACCGGTTGATTCCGAAATGTCAACAGAACCTAGTAGACACCCATTGTTTGCTCCTTTGTTACTCGCGCGTCACCAGTGGAAGATAGAGCCGTTCACCGGTCGCCGCTGGGACAATTTGCACCAACCCATCTTCGGCCTGGACGGGGATGCCGGCGCCGCCGGCGCTGCCTAGCGAAGGGATGACGCTCTGGTCAAAGGCGATGGTGGTCATGACCGGTGTTTGGCTATCAAGCTGATTGACGTGCAGGGTTATGGTTAGGATGACGCCATCATACCACGTAACCGGAGACGCCGCCAGTTCGGTAAAAAAGAGGTCGAGGGTGTCAGTGCGGGCGGTGACCGTAAGTAACGGACGGTTCATCAAGGGCGGCAGAGCAAACGCAACGCCATCGGGTAGGGCGTCGCCGTCACTGTCAGTCGGGTCAAAGTGCAGGCGGGTTGGGTCAACGCGCAGCCGAAAAGCGCCGGCGGTCACAGCGGCGCCATTGGTGGTCAAGGTGATAGGGATCTGCACCGTTGCCCCGGCGACGGCCACGCGATCACTGGCAATGGTCAAACCAGCCGTTGCCGGCGCTGCGCCTTGCCGGCTGCCGCTACTGCACGGTTCAACGCCGGCAAAGACCATTAACACCGTACAACTCACATCGCCGGCATCGATCTGCGTGTCTTGGTTAGCGTCGCAGCCGGGAGCGCCGGGGTAGCTGCCGCCGGGGGCGTCTTGCCAGAAGTGGCCGTCATTGTCAAAAATTTCCTGGATACAGGCGCTGATGTCATTGGCGTCAACCATTTGATCGCCGTTGCCGTCGCCGGGGCGGGGCGGGAATGGCAACGTTGGGATGGCGGTTGGTTGGCGTGTTGGTGGTATGGTTGCGCTAGGAGCCGCCATCACCGTTGGCGTTGCGGTGACCGTGGCGGTCGGCGTTGGCGTGACGGTTGCCGGCGGAATCACCGTTACTGGATAGGTCGAGCCGTTGACATAGCGCCACTGCCAGAAATCACCACAGAAACTTTCGCCATAGGCAATCGCTTGCAAGGCGATAATGCCCGGTGTCACGGCGGTGAGCGTGTAGACGGTTTGGCTATCAAGCGGCGCCGTTACGGTAGCCGGCGAATCAAAGCGGAAGATGGGATCGCCCAACTGGCTCAAGGTTAGCTCATAGAGCGGATAGCTACAGCCGACACTCTGGTTGTCAACCGTGACCACCACCTTCATGGTTTCGCCAACGTGGATGGTCGTCGGCGCGGCGACGTAAACACGCACATCAAAGCGCGCCGGTGTGGTTGGCAAAGTTGGGACGGTCGGTAGCGGCGTTGCCGTTGGTGTAGAGGTCGGCCACGGCGTCATTGTACGGGTTGGAACTTTGGTCGATGTGGGCGTTTGGGGGGGTGTAGCTGTTTGCGTGCTGGTGGCAGTTGCGGTCGGCGTCGCGGTTGGCGTGCGCGTTGGCCAGGGCGTGCGCGTCGGGGTGATCGTGGGTGTTGGGGTGGCCGTTGCCGTCGCCAGCACTGGGATGACAGCTTCATACGCACCAATGTCACACAAGCTACTGCCATTATTATCACCGTCAAAAGGCCGCGCGACCCCTCGTTGATCAACAGGGAGACAGGCGTTGTCGTTACCGGCGTCAATGGCTGGGCTGCCGGGCAGCAGGGCGTGCGTGAAGGTGGCGCCGCCATAATCGACCAGCGGCCCCAAAAGCGGATCACCGGTGAAGGTGGCGCCGCAACTGCCGTCTTCAATAAGGTTGTTGACCTTGATGGTAGGGCTGCCAGTGCAATCAGCGCCGCCTATCGTGTTGGCAATGATAGTGTTGACCAGGTAAAAAGGCGCGTTGCCCTGGGCGACGGCGGGGGTCGAGTTGCCGGTAAAGGTGCTGTTGTAGAGCCAGAGCGCGGCCCCGGAAGCAATGCCGCCGCTCTCTGGATACTCACCACCATAGTAACCAGCCAGGTTGGCGCTAAAGGTGCTATTGGTGACGGTCAATGGCCCCATGCTGGCAATCGCGGCGCCATTGCCGCCGCCCAGACTATAAGCTGTATTATGAGAAAAGGTGGTGCGCTCGATCCGCATTGGCCCAAAGTTGGCAATGGCGCCTCCTTCGCCGCCCCCCCAGTCACCGGCGACATTGCGATCAAAGGTGCTGTCACGAATGGCGACCGCGCCAAAGTTGATGAGCGCGCCGCCATTGCCGCTGGTATCGTTGTTGAGAAAGGCGCTTTGCGTAACCGTTAGCGTACCGTGGTTGCGGATGGCGCCGCCGTTGCTTTCGCCTTTAAAGTTTAGCGCATAGTTATTGCGCAGCGTCATCTGCTGCAAGGTGACGTCGCCGTAGTTGAGGATGCCGGCGCCAACACCGATGGCGCCGCCGGGGAAGGGTGGATCGCCGTAGATATATCCCTCGGCAAGCACCAACCCGGCCAGCGTCGCCGTGACCCCGCGGTTAACCTGCATGATCCGTACACGATAACCGCCGCTAATGACGAGGGGTGGCGCTAACAGGGAACCATCAATGGTGACATTCTGCCGGAGCAGCAAGGTGTTGCTTAAAGCAATGGTTTGCCCGCGCAAGTGGGGCGCAAAAGTGATCACGCCACCAGGACAAAGGGCGGTCAGCGCCTGCCGCAAAGAACCGTCCCCGCTATCGGCATTGTTGGTGACAGTGATTGCCGGCGGACAGCCTGTACCCTGAATGGCAAAGGTAAAAGGATTAGGGGTTGTCACATTGCTGTTGACCGCCACCGTAGCCGTGCGCGTGCCGGTGATAGGTGGGGCAAAAGTAAGCTGAAAAGCGGTGGCGCCGCCCGGCGGCACAACCGGGGCCGGCGGCGCCACCAGTTGAAAATCAGCCGCATGTGCGCCGTTTAGCTCAACACGGAGATTGGCGAGGTCAGCGTCGCCTGAATTGCTGATGACAAAGGTGCCGATGATACTGCCCTGGGCAACAGGGTTGTAGCCAAAATCCGTATGGTTGGCAAGCGCCGGGGTTGTATCCCCCGGCGCAATCGACCACTGGTTGCCTGCGACGCTAATGATTGGCCCCGGTGGCAGCGCTTCCGCTTCATACGCGCCCAGGTCACAACCGCCCTGTCGGGGGCGACTCACCCCCCGTTGATCGGTCGCCGGACAGGTGGCGGCATCGCCGGCATCGATAGCCGGGCTGCCGGGGAGCAAAGCTTGGGTGAGGATGGGGCGACCGTTGGCGGCGCCATTGTCCTGTAAGATACCCAGCCTGGCATCCCCGCGCAAGGTTGCTCTGCAACTGCCGTCTTCGACCAGATTATTGACGCTGGCCGTCAACCAACTCCAGCAGCTTAAACCGCCGCTTGTATTGACGATAAGGCTGTTGTATAGGGAAAAAGATTGCATATTATCAATCGTAGCGCTGGTGTTGTCGCTAAAGGTGCTGTTGTAGACCCAGCTTTGCCCCCAATTGGCAATGGCGCTGCCACTCGACTGCCGATCAGAATTCCCTTGTGTGACATTGGCGTGAAAGGTGCTATTGGTCACGGTCATAACAGCACTGTTATAGATCGCGCCCCCCTGACCATTGTAATGGGCATAGGCAAGATTGTTAACAAAAGTGCTGTCGCGCACCACTAACCGCCCCTGGCTATGGTAAAGCGCACCGCCGCTGCCGCGCATGGCGGAATTGCCGTCAAAGGTGCTGCGCGTAATGGTGAGGTTGCCGCTGTTGCTAATTGCGCCGCCATAGGTATAGGTGTAATAACGCTCATCCTCCTCGCCGTCAATGCCGATGACATGATTGTTGCGAAAGGCGAGTTGGTGCAGGGTGACATTGCCATTCGTCAACAGCGCACCACCGGCCACGGCCGCTGTTGAGTCGCCACGGATTTGACCGTCAGCAATGATCAGGTCAGCCAGCCGGACCGTGGCGTTGTTGTCAATTACCAACACCCGCACCTGATGGTTGCCGCTCAAGGTGACAGGCGTCGGCAGCGTTGAGCCGTCAAGCGTAAGCGCTTGCGCGATCACCAATGTTTCCCGCAAGAGAATTGTCTGCCCACTGAGGTTGGCGGCAAAGGTGATCGTATCGCCTGGGGCGGCGTCAGCAATGGCCTGACGCAGGGAGCCGGGGCCGTTGTCATTGGGATTGACCACAACGATCGTTGCCGCATAGAGCCGTTCTGTTGTTAAGCAGCACAGGGCAACCCACAAGCCGAAGGCCAAGCAGCGCACGAACCACAGGCGTTGGCAACGCGTGGGAAAGTAAGGGACGGACAGGTGCGTACACATCAATCATAACCTCCTGCCTGGCGGCAAATCCGCACTTGCTCTGATGGGCGGCGGTGTGTACAATCAATAGCTCTATTGTACGCTTCTCACACCGGTTATTCAACTTACATTTGTATTCTTGCCTGACAATCAAGTAAGACTTTTTGTGCAGACAAAAATGCCAGGTTTGTGCTCAAGCAGCCTGTGCGCGGGGTAATTACGAAAAAGGAGGCTATCATGAAAATTACAGCAGTTGAATGCTGGACGGTTGTTGTCCCAACCATTCCCGGTCGCGTTCACAGCCCTGAACTGGTGGCGGAGACGGGGTGGGATCAAGTACCAAAACAGATCATCCGTCTTGTCACGGACACGGAACTGCATGGGATTGGCGAAACACATCGTGGCGTTACACGGGAAGAGGTGCGCCAGGGCGCCGCTTTGCTGCTGGGGCGCAACCCAGAAACGATCATCCTGCAAGACATCTATGGCACACGGCGCGACGGCAGCGAAACCAACGCCGAAGTTGGCGTCAGCCCGGCCTACGACGCCTTTGAAATGGCGATGTTTGACCTGGTGGGGCGGATGTGGGGCGTTCCGGTTCATGCCTTGCTGGGCGGCGCTGTGCGCGATCGCGTGCGCGCCGACTACTGGATGGGCCAACAGACACCCGAACATAGCAGGCGCAGTGTCGAGCGCGCTTTGTCACTGGGCTTTACCGGCGTCAAGATCAAATGCCGGCTGGAAGATCCAATGGTCGAACGCTTGCGGGCAATTTTGGCGGTGGCCGGGCCTGACTTTAAGGTGACGGTCGATCCAAATGAGCGCTTTTACACCGCCGAACAGACCATTGATCTGGCTCATCAACTGGCGGCGCTCGGCAATGTGGAAGTCTTTGAAGACCCGATTCCCAAGCGTGATCTCGAAGGCTACATCCGTATCCACGAAGCGATCACCCTTCCGCTTGCCATGCACCTGAGCGACGGCCCGTCGATCATCCGTGGGGTCAAAGCCGGGGTGCTGGATTGCGTCAACCTGAATGGTAGTTTGGTTGGCTTTCAACGCAATGCGACTGTGGCTGCGGCGGCCGGCTTGCGTTGCTGGCACGGCTCCGGCAATGACCTGGGCATCATTGAAACGGCCTACATCCACGCCGCGGCGGCCGCGCCTAACTGTACAATGGCCTCGGATTTTGTCGGCAGTTGGACGCGGGAAGATGATTTAATTGGCGAGCCGATTCCGTTTCACAAGGGCTACACGCCAACCCCAATGGCGCCGGGGCTGGGCTGTGAATTAGACATGACGGCATTGGCGCGCTATACCCAGCACTATGAACGCATTGCTCTGTAGCGTGCGCTGGCATGAAGTGGTATAGGTGTTCAGCTAACCTTTCGGGACGCCCTACACCTGACAGGTTTTGGAAACCTGTCAGGTGTGCCACGGGTCTTTTTCTGGCCATCGATAGCTTATGCTTGCGGCTATGCGGTAAGCGCCTGCCATTGCTCCACGGCTACCCTGGCTTGGGCAATGGCCTGCGCTGTTGTCAGTTGCCGCCCCTGTTGCCAGCTCTGCTGTAACATCGCCGGCGCCAGTTGCTTTTGGATGCCGGTGCGAATGGTGTTGTAGAAGTCAACTTCGATGGGTGCGCGTGGATTTTCCAGGGTTTCGCGTAGCGCCTCGGCCGCACCGAGAAGTTGGGCGCCCTGCACTGGTTGGTGGCGTAGATTGAAAACGCCGGCCAGCCCTTCCAGTGTAAACGGGATCACATATTGGGCGCCGCCTTGGGGTGCTGCCTCCAGACTCTGGAGGAAGTAGCCGGCGGCGCAACCATCGTCGCCCTGGAGGAGCGCAAGAGCGCCGAGGTAGACGTGGGTCCACCCCAAGGCCATGCTGGCGCTCATCGCCTGCTGCATTGCCAATGCCTGGGGCAGCAACGCCGCGGCGCGTGCCAGATCGCCGGTGAAGAGCGCCAGATGCCCCAACGCCGCCAGCGTCATCGACTCTACGATGGGGCGCTGATGGGCGCGTGTAACGCGCAAACATTCCTCGTATAGCTGCAAAGCGCGTTCCTGGTCACGCCCGGCGTCCACGAGGATGCCGGCCAGCATATAACAGGCGGTGCTGAGCGCATCCGGGTTCTCAATCTGGCGCGCCAGGACCAGCGACTCTTCCAGATAGGCAATGGCGCGTGCTAGATCCCCTTTACGTGCATAGAGCGTGGCGAGGGCATTGAGCGAGTTGACGCGTTGACGCCCCAAGTTTAGTTGTGCGCAGAGCTTCAAATTTTCGTCATGAAGGGCCAGCGCCCGCACGGGGTCGCCTTGCACGGTAGCTTGCAGCGCCGCGGCAGTCAACACGTCGGCCCGTAGCACGCTCTCCATGCCGGCGCTCTTGGTGAGAAGCTGTTCCAGCCACCAGCGTCCTTCGCTGAGCCAATCACGCCAGTACCAGAAGCGCGCCAAACGGTGGCCCAGCCGCATCGCCGCTTCCAGTTGATCCGTCCGGCTGAGATACCAGCGCAAGGTGGCCCGCAAGTTGTCCAACTCCCGTTCGATATCGGCCAGCCAGGTGGGCGCATGCATTTGCCACGGTTCGATCAGCGTCCAATAGTAGTCAGCGTGGGCCTGGGCGACTGCGTCGGCGGCGCCCCGCGCCTGTAACTGTTCAGCGGCAAACTCGCGCATGGTCTCCAACAGCGTAAAACGGGTCTCGCCCTCATCCGTCGTCATCACCTGCACCAAACTCTTGTCGGTGAGCGCGGCCAGCACATCGAGGAGCGTAGACGGCTGGTCAGTGGGCGGTAATGTCGTTGCGTTTGGGTTGTGGCGCTGAAGTTGTGTGTTCAATCCTTCCAGCGCCGCGACCGTCCAACTGCCGACAAAGACGCTACAGCGTTCAAACCAGATCTGCTCCTCCACATCCAGCAGCCGATAGCTCCAATCAATGGTGGCGCGCAAGGTGCGTTGCCGTTCCGGCAGATCTTGTGAGCCGTGGGTGAGCAGCGCCAACCGTTTGTCCAACCGGCGCGCCAGATCGCGCGGGGCCAGCAGTTTGAGCCGCGCCGCAGCCAGTTCGAGCGCCAGCGGTAGACCATCCAGCCGCACACAAATGGCGGCGACATCGGCGGCATTCTCGGCGGTCAGTTGAAAGCGTGGATTGAGCGCTTGCGTACGCGCCAGCAACAACGCCACTGCCGGCACCGTTGCCAACGTTGCCAGCGGCGGCAGATGGGCGAGATCAGGCAAGGGCAGCGGCGGCACGGGCAAGGTGTGTTCGCCATGCAAGTTGAGCGCGGCGCGACTGGTGGCCAGAATACGCAACTTGGGCGCGGCGGCCAGCAAGGCGGAAATCGCCGGGCCGGCGGCTAACAAATGTTCACAATTGTCCAGCACGAGGAGACTCTCCTGGTCGCGCAGATAGTCGGCCAGCCCAGTGGCGCTGCTCTGGTTCAATCCGTAGGCGTGCGCAATCGCTTGCAGCACCAGTTCCGGGTCGCGCACGGGTGCCAGGGCGACAAAGGTGGCGCCATCGGTAACTTGCGCCGTCAGGGTCCAGGCCACTTGGAGCGCCAGCCGTGTCTTACCGCTGCCGCCCGGCCCGGTCAAGGTCAACAGACGAACGTCTGGCATTTGGAACAGTGCTTGAATCGCAGCCAGCTCTGCTTCCCGATCAATCAACGGCGTGGCCGGCGCCGGCAAGGCTGGCCGCTGTGGTCGCCCAGGCGCCGCTTGGTCTGTGGCGCCTGGTGACGGCTGGTCAACGGCGTTGGCAAGGGCGGTAGCCGTGAGTCGCCCCCCGTGTGGCCGCCCCAACGGTAGCTGCCCTTGCCGCACGGCTTCGTAGACCGCCCGCGTTTCGGGCAGCGGACTGACACCCAGTTCCCGTTCCAGCATAATGACACATTGCTCAAATTGCCGGAGCGCCGCCGTGCGGTCACCGGCTGTGGCGTAGAGGGTGATCAACTGGCGGTGCATCTCCTCCGCCAGCGGGTCAACGGCCAGGGCGCGTTGGGCGGCGGCAATCGCCTGGGCGTAAGCGCTCCGGGCGACATAGGCATCGACCAGCAGCGCCAGGGCATCCAGATAGCGCCGCTCCCAACTTTGGCGCTCCTGGCCGGCCCATGCCTCGAATTCGGCGCAGGCCGGCAGGGCAAAACCGTCGAGAAAGGGGCCGCGGTAGAGATCCACCGCCGTAGTCAGCGGCTCTACCATTCCGCCGCGGGTGGCTTGCGCGAGTGCTTCGGCAAAGACCACCGTGTCCGTTTGTAAGTGGTCAGGGTTGAGCAGAATGGCGTCACCCTGCGATAGCACCAGCTCCGGGCAAGGCAACGCCTGGCGCAGTTGGTTGAGCAGCACGGTCAGGTTGCGACGAGCGGCGCTATCGTCAATATCGGGCCAGAACAAAAAACAGAGTTGATCCCGCGCCACCGGACGGAGAGCCACGGCCAGCCGAAAAAAGAGCGCGCGCATCTGGCGGCGCGCCAGGGGGATGGCGGCGCCGGCGTTGATCAGTTGCGGCGGGCCAAAGAGCGTCGCTTGCAAGGAGGATTGTTTATGGATTTTGTCGGTTACAGCGTTCATCGCCATTTTTCCCTCTTTCGCCAACGGCCTAAGCGGTTAGCATGAACTTAGCCGATTGCTCAGACCTTTTGCATTAGCTAAAGTAAGCGGTGCGGGTTGGTTTTTGCCGCCGATAGCCGGTTGGCTACCCCTAACCCTTGACAGAGTTGCATTTACTGGTAATACTGATTATCTTAGCAACCGTACCGTTTGCGGAGCGTCTTTTTTGCGTTTGTTGGGGAAATTGGCAGTTCACTAGATGCGTATGGGTTGCCTTACCGTAGGCCAAATTCTTGCTCGACCTGGGTGAGGCTCTCAGCGAGGATGGTAATAATCTGGTCAATTTCGGCACGCGTGACGACGAGGGGCGGGGCAATGTGCAGAATTTCCCAGACACGCGTCAAGAGCCGCCGCTCGTTGACCAGGGCATGAAGCCGTTTGATAAAATCGGAGTCGCGCGCCCATTTTTCTTTGGTCGTCTTGTCTTTCACCAGTTCGATGGCGCAGAGCAGCCCCAAACCACGGGCGTCGCCCACGGTGGGGTGGGTGTCAACCAGCGCCCGCAACCCATTGAGCAAATAAGCGCCCATCTCTGCCGCCCGTTCGACCAGCCCTTCCCGTTGCATGATCTCAATGTTTTTGATGGCAGCCGCGGCGGCGACGGCGTGACCGCCAAAGGTCAACAGGTGGGAGAGGGTGTTGGATCCCTGGGTGAAGACTTCGTAGACATTTGGGCGGACAACCGCAGCGGCAATCGGCGCATAGCCGCTGGAAAGCCCTTTCGCCATCGTCATAATGTCCGGCACAAAGCCAAAATGTTCGGTGGCGAACCATTTGCCGGTGCGGCCAAAGCCGTTGATCACCTCGTCGGCGATCAGCAACACGCCGTGGCGGTCACAGATGTCGCGCAACATTTGCCAGTATTTGGGCGACGGGATGTGGACGCCATTGGCCGACGAGATCGGTTCCCCAATCACCGCCGCCACCGTCTCCGGCCCCTGGAAGATGATCTCTTGCTCGACAAACTTGGCGCACATAATGTCGCCCGCTTCGCCTGCCAGGTCAAAATCGTTGCGGTAATGATTGGGCGACGGCACATGATAGACGCCCGGCATCATGGGGCCGAAGAAGCGTTCCATCTGGGTGCGGTTGCCGGTGGTCAGGCTCATGGCGCCGTAGGTCATGCCGTGATAGGAGCCGCGGCGGGCGATGATCTTGTAGCGTTTGGGGAAGCCGCGCAAGACCTGCACTTGTTTGGCAATCTTGATCGCCGTCTCCACTGCCTCCGAGCCGCCGGAGCAAAAGAAAACCCGTTGCAAATCGCCGGGCGTGATCTGCGCCAATGTTTCGGCCAGTTGCACCGCCGGCACCGAGGTGTAGGAAGAGGCGGAGACATAGGCGAGCTTGGCGGCCTGTTCGGCCATCGCCTCGGCAATCTCGCGGCGTCCATGACCGGCGTTGACGACCCAGAGACCGGAGAGCGCATCGATCCAGCCGTCGCCACGGGCGTCGTAGAGGGTGCAACCTTCGGCGCGTTCAAAGACATGTAACCCCTGTTGCTCGGCTAGTTCGACATAATTGGCGGAATGAATCCAGACATGGTCGAGCGCGGTTTGGTAGAGTGGCTCCTGATACATGGTGCGCGCGGCGACTTCAGGGCTGGCGTTGACGGTAGACATGCGATGTCCTCCTTATGGCTGAAAAATTTCGGTTGGATGGCGGATGCAAAGGTACGATGATAACAGTAAACTAATCTGGTCTGGTAATCCCTGTGCTGGTGTCGGGTCCGGCCACCCTGCCCTGAAAACAACAGGGATTTCGCAGATTTCAAAGATTTATATTGCAAATTCATCTGTATAATCTGCGAAATCCCTGTTGTTTTCATTGGCTGTGGCGCACAATGGTGCATGGCTACTTCCTGGAAGAGGCGGAAACGGTTTTGCACGAGCGAGCGCTAGTTGCCTCTTCCAGGAAGGGTGGCCGGACTTGCACCGGTACATGAGTTATTCTGCCATTGTAGCCGTAAGCAGGAAAGGTGGAAAAGATGCGGGGTGGGCGTTTACAACAAAAGCTTTTGGCGACGGCGATCACGTCGCTGCTCTTCTGGGGTGTTGGCGCCTTGGGGATCATGAAGGCAGCGCCTCCTGTGATAGCTGCCGATCAGCACTCTCTGCGTGTGATGACCTGGAACGCCCATTTCCGCAACCAGAACAGCGCCGCCTTTTTCGCCGCCATTGCCGCCGAGCAACCCGATCTGATTGCTATTCAGGAACTGGGCGCGCCGCTGGCTGAGGTGATCCGTGTGCAGTTGCGCGAACGCTTTCCCTTTCAGGAGCTACACCCCGCCCATAACCCGGCGGGTATGGCGATTCTCAGCCGCTATCCCTTTATGACGACAATGCCGCCGGATTTTAGCCCAACCGCTGGGTGCAACTGTCAGATCGTCACTATCGACGTTGCCGGTCAACCGATCACCCTCATTAACACCCATCCCTGGCCGCCGAAGACCGGTTTGACCGGCGGCGGGACCTTTGAGTTTGACACCGAGAACCAGGATCGCATCTTTGACCAACTGCTGCTCCGCATTGCGCAAGCCGCCAGTCCGTTGCTGGTGGTGGGCGATCTCAACACCATGCCCATTCAAGCCAACTATCGGCGGCTCACCCAGGTATTACAAGACGCCTATGTAACCAGCGGCGTCGGGCCGGCCAGCACCTTTCCGGTGGCGCGCGCTCAGCAGGGTTGGCTCCGGCAACCGTTAATTCGGATTGATTACATCTTCTACGATACTGCCTGGCAGGCGCAGCAGACATGGGTCGGCGCTATCGACGGGTCGGATCATCGGTATGTGATGGCGGAGCTGGTACTAAATCGGGAGTGATGGGGGACGGACGCGGATGCAGGATGAGCGGATTGTTAGGGGCAGAGAATGGATCAAAAAACCTATCTGCATATATGGCTTCCCGGTCAACGGTCACATCTGCGCCAAAGTTAACCGTCTGGACGCGAAAAGGCTTGCGGGTGATCTGTACAGCTTCTTTTTGGGCAATGTCTTGCTTGAGGGACTGGAGTAGCAGTTCGATCACTTGGAATGGAAAAATGGCGCAGCATTACGCTCAAGATCCGTTTTGCCTTGCGATCCAACCGTAAAACAATCGAAGCGGTCAGTTCCAAGCCGGTAGCCGGGCCATTTTCCCCGAAAAAGATCTCGAGAATATCCGCCTCTTCGTCATAGACCAGGCGGACTGGCGTACTATCTTGCGCGACCATTTCCGTTCTTTGTAGTTTTACTGCGCCCATTTTTACCTTTGCGGCTAGATATGGATTTGAGGCTGTCGTCGATTGTAACTTACTTTCAAATACACCCCTAGACGGCGCGAATTTTTACCACATTGGAACAGGTTGGCAACGCACCGTCACAATGTCCCGGAAGACTACCAAGAGTGTCGTCCTATTTGATGAGGGTTAGGAAATTGTTTCGGTAATCGAAGTCGAGTCGGCACGGCGTGTGCCTGACTCCTCGTTACTGAAATAAATAAACAACCTCATTAAATAGTATGAAACGCAAACTAGATGCGTAGGTCATCGTCGATAAACTCTGCCAGTTATCAATCGATCGGGACACGTTATAGAACTTCAATCTGCAACAGCACTGTGGATTTACCTGCTATCCCCCAGTTAAATGCTTCTATTGATGATACTGTTATTCTATAGTGGCTCATGTTTCCTTCATATAGCACTGATCCACCTATGCCAACTCTATAGCATTGACTCTCTTTTGTGGGACTACTTAAAGAAAAATCCAAATGAAACTCACCAAGCTTAAGTCCTACATGGGTGCATTCCATTCCAAATTTTTTAAAGAATTCATTGCTTGCTTCTTTTGATTTTCTGTATCGGGTAACTTGTTTTGACTCTATAGTCAAATCCCCATTAAATAGTTCTTTCTTGCCGGTTTCAAACAAATCCTCCCACAGTGGAAACATATATCCATTGGTAATCTCTACGATTAAAGGTTTAGTAGTAGAAGTTGCGACAGACATAGGTACAGGGGCTAGAGTGACCGTTGGCACCGCTATCATAGTAGGATCTTGCTTGTTACAAGATGTCAATAAAATAACTAACAAGGTCATTAGATGATACCGAAACATCTGTAAACGAGAAGAAAAAGCCATAAGTTCTACCGTAACCTTTCGCTCTATGGGGTGTGCTGCTGAACGACCAGGGTTTAGCTGCCACCTTGCAGCAGCCATTGCCAAGGCCAAGGGCTTTCGGATTCAAAATACAAAAAGTTTAGATCTTGCACGAGGCAGGGCGGTTCAGTTATAACCCGTTGTTGGGTCATTCTTTACAGTTCACTATCGCAATAGTTAAGGGAAATCGCCTGATAGATCATTAATCTTTGTGTAATTTCTCTGAATTCCTTTCCAAAGCATACTATTTAATATGTTAACCGCCCGGAGATACTGATCCCGCGGCTCTTTTGGAGAAAGTGGTTGATGATTTATTTCTACATGCTTTGGAAGCCATAATTCTGAACATCGATTGGAGATGCTCTGCGTAGTAAAGTTTATTGGAATCTCAAAATGCGCAAAATCATTTCTAATCTTACGAATAAGATTCAAATCATTATAAACATGGCTACCGTAAAGACCAAGAGCAAATGCTAAGTTTATTTTGGCGCTAAAACTATGCATAGGGCCTGATAACTTGAAAAGCTCTTTCGTTGCTGAATTGCATAGAAGTCGAACTCTAATGGCTTCTTCTAATTGTTTGTCAATAAGAGAAGCGCCAATAATGGCAGCACCTCTATCGGTTTGTGCTTCCAGTTCTTGAATTATTTGGCGATGGTTCTCATCTATTATAGTCCAAGCCATATTAAACCTTTCTGTATAATTGGTGCCCACAAATTAGAATCAGGTTGTAGAAGGGAACCCTCAAAAGTAGCTTGGTAGTGATGAAAGCGGACCAACATTATGTGGAACAGTACGTTGCGACGATTAGGCCGATAACCGCAGAAGCCGCTAATGGGCGGATACCGCCTAATACCAAAAGAATTCCGCTTTCTTCTAGTTGTCGAAAAAGGGTAGAATGAATAGTTTTCACCTAAACAGAACAGTATTATCAGTATTGGGTCAGTGTGAAGGGTTACGGCCTAGCCGTACGATTAGGAGTAGACAACATACATTCTTACTAGAAAGTAAAGAGCTTGCCGCTAGTATAACCACTTTTCTCTATCTTGTCAATCACATTTTCTTTGCTCTTTGCTTACAGGGAACATCAAGGCACAGCAACCAGCTCCGCCAAATAGAAACCATCTTCAAAAGCGTGAATAGTACTTGATATCATAAAAAGTTACGCCAATTTACAGAGGCGAGAAGCTGCCTCATGAATCAACATGCGGCTGTGCCTTGGGGCTGCGAATGAGTGACACCCCCCCTACACCGTCGATAGATCCCACTCCTCATAAATCTTCGGCACGTCGCTGATTAGCCGTTTGATATAGGCTTCTTGCGGGTGGAGGATCACGGCATCGGCCGAGCCGCGTTCGACAAATTTGCCATGTTCCATGATGTAGACCGTGTCCGAGACATAGTAGGCCAGGCCGATGTCGTGGGTGATGAAGGGCGTTCCCGATTTGGCCGTCAAGGTAGATCGGCGACAGGCTCCGCAGTCGTTTGCTCCTGCCCACTCTGCAAAGGGTAAGGTTGTACCAAGATATCGGCGGGTAATCCCAGTCCGCTCTGTAATTTGCGAATCATCTCTAGCGACAGTGGGCGGCGGCGGTTGAGAATCTCGGAAACGCGGGCGCGCGAACCTAAGTAGGGTTCCATATCACGGCGGGTCAAGCCGCGTGCTTCCATGACATGCAAAATCAAGGCAATCGGATCAGGATCGGGAATCGGATAATGCTCAGCCTCATAGGCTTCAACCAGCAGTACCAGCACATCCAAACGGTCCGCCTCCGCCGTTCCTGCGGGGGCATCCCACAGCGCCTCGATTTCCTCCAGGGCTGTTTCATAATCTTCTTCGTTGCGAATTGGTCGCAGCATGGCTCGCTCTCCCCTCATACTTCAGCGGCATTGATCCGGTCATACTCGGCATGGGTTCCCACAAACCGAATAAAGAGCCGCCCTTTCCGGTACTCAGCCAGGACAATCAGACGGTAGTCATTGCCTTTGATGTTGAAGACAACACGATTGTTGCCGACAAAGCTGGCACTGCCATAGTCGGCACGAATGTCCACAGGCGTGCGCCAGTGGGCGCGGCGCGCGACGACATACCAGGAACGCAACGGTTCTTCGGCGTCAGGATGCTCTTCCCAAAACAAGCGTAATCGCTTCAACGCGACAATGTGCATGATTACAGCTTACCATGTTCCCGGTTGGGGAGCAAATTAGTAGAACGTAGAACAATGATTGCGCTACACCGTCGACAAATCCCACTCCTCATAAATCTTCGGCACATCGCTGATCAGCCGTTTGGTATAGGCTTCTTGCGGGTGGAGGATCACAGCATCGGCCGAGCCGCGTTCGACAAATTTGCCATGTTCCATGATGTAGACGGTGTCGGAGACATAGGAGGCCAGGCCAATATCGTGGGTGAAATCATCGCGTAATCATCAAGCGTTAAACGCCTGCTGTTTGACAACAAGGGTGGGTGATAGTATAGTCCTCTTCACCTGCAAAGCGCCGCCGGCGCTGGTGTCGGCGTAACTCAGAAAGGAAGCACAGATCATGCAAATGCCAAGTTACCATCTGGCTCAACTCAACATTGTCCAGTTGCGCGCCCCATTGACCGACACCAGTCCCGGCTTTGTTTGGCGCTTGCAGACGGAAAATGGGGACGCCACCAGTCTGCGCGTCTTTGAGAACGAAATGGTTATTGTGAACCTGTCGGTCTGGGAAAGTGTGGATGCGTTGCGCACCTATGTCTACCAGAGTCGCCATGTGGACTTTGTGCGGCGCAAGAAAGAGTGGTTCGCCAAACTGGGCAGCGTCCACTTTGTCATGTGGTGGATTCCCATCGGTCACACGCCGACCGTAGCCGAGGCGAAGGCGAAGCTGGAACATCTGGCCGCACACGGGGAGACGGCGGAAGCGTTTACCTTTCGGCGCCTCTTTGAACCGACGTTGGCCGTTGTGAAATCATAAGCAACGAGGAGTTCGCACCTGGGCGTGCGAACTCCTCATTATCTACCCCTCATTAGTGCAAGGCTGCAAAGGAATACTGATCTTGACAACCTGGACAACCGCCAACATCCCCAATCTTACCGGCAAGACTGTACTTGTCACCGGCGCCAACAGCGGCTTGGGCTATGAGGTGACCCTAGCGCTGGCAGCTAAAGGCGCCCATGTGGTCATGGCCTGTCGCAATCATGACAAGGGTGAACAAGCGGCGGCGCTGGTGCGCAAACAGAGTCCCAGCGCTGCTCTCGCCATCATGGAACTGGATCTTGCCAGTCTGGCCTCGGTGCGGCGTTTTGCTGATGCGTTTCAACAGCAATACAAAGCGTTGGACATCCTGTGTAATAACGCCGGTTTGATGGCAATTCCGCGCCGCACCACCGCCGACGGCTTTGAAATGCAATTTGGCACCAACCACCTGGGCCACTTTGCGCTCACCGGCTTGTTGTTGACGCCACTGTTGCAGACACCGGGCGCACGCGTCGTGACCGTCAGCAGCGGGTTGCATGAGCGAGGAACGATCAATTTTGCTGATCTCATGGGGCAGCAAAGCTACGACAAGTGGACGGCCTATAGCCAGAGCAAACTCGCCAATCTGCTCTTTGCCTATGAGTTGCAACGCAAGTTTATGGCGGCTGGGGTGGATGTCAAGAGCGTCGCCACGCACCCTGGCTATTCGGCGACCAACCTGCAAGGGGTCGGGCCGGCGATGGAAGGATCATGGGGCGCGCGCATTGGCATGATGCTGGCGAATCGGCTCATTGCCCAAAGCGCTGCGCAAGGCGCGTTGAACTTACTCTACGCCGCGGTGGCGCCCGCTGTGAATGGGTGCGACTATATTGGCCCCACTGGGTTTCAAGGGATGCGGGGCGCGCCGGGCAAGGTGCGTTCTAATGCGGCATCCTATGACGAAAGGGTGGCGGCAAAATTGTGGGCCATTTCTGTCGAGTTGACGGGGGTGGCTTATGAAACGCTGCAACCGCGCGCCTAGGGGATCTATTAGCACAAGTGGAAACCGCGGGAAGAAAGAAGCTGGTGATTGTTGTACAGAGTTTCTTCCCGCGGTTTCCTTTTCAATTTTGGTGTTCTAGGGTAGGGTTACAAGAAGAGGAACCATTATCGGGACGGATTGCTTGATAACCGCTGATTGAGCACCGAAAGCATCAATAGGACAAAAAGGTTGGCGACAACTTCGCCAAAGGGCGTTGCGGATGGGCGGGCCGGCAACTGTTTACTGGCAGCGGGGTGGGTGACTGGTGGTTGGGCTGGTTGGGCTACGGGCGCCGGCGCTGGGGTATTGTAAACGCGCACGCGGGGTTCTAGTTGCTTCCGTCCTTGTGCACATAATTGCGCATAGTGTTCATCTAGCAGTTCTTCAACATCATCAACAAATAACTTTGCGTCTAGCATAAAACTTTCCTGTAAACATGACAATACGACGTAGGTACAGTACAAGATATACCCTTACTATGTATCTTGATATATGGAATTTTTTGGGAAACATAGTTCGGCTTACCTACACAGCATAAGTCGTCTGGCTGGGCTTGGCTATGGGCAAATTGCACAACGGAAAGATATGTACGCAGTGCAACATGCACAATTTGCCAGCAATATTTTGTGGATAAAAAGCAGGGAACTTGGTCGTCAGGTTTTTGGTAACGACTAAGCGACTAACCAGTCACGGACTAGTTAGTCGCTTAGTCGTCATGGCTGTTGCTGGTAATCAGTTGCTTGAAAGGGCGACAATCTGCCGCGCCACCGCCTGTAGGTCGGCACCAATGATGTCCGGTTTGGCTTGCAGGCTGCCCAACACCTGACCGGGCCGGGCGACAAAGGCGGCGGCGCAACCGGCGTGCATAGCGCCGGCAATGTCCCAATCGTGGGCGGCGACCAAGCGGATGTCGCGCACAGCAACGCCTAACTCCTTGGCCGCATATTCATAAGTAGCGCGAGCCGGTTTGAATTGGCGGACGGCATCAACCGAAAGTAGGCGTTCAAAGTAGGGGTGTAGACCGGCATGTTGCATCTGTGCTTCCAAGGTTGGGGACGGTGAGTTGGTCAGCGTTGCCAGACGAAAGCCGGCGTGTTGTAACATCTCTAAACTTTCCGGCACTTCGGGGTGGGGCGGCAGGGAACGGATGGCGCTCAACAGTTGTTGTCGTCCATCAGCCGCCAGGGCAATCCTGTTGCGCAACGCAACAATGTCAAGTGCATCCGCCGCCAGGGCGCTGAAATCATGATAGATGCCGGTGATCGTCGCCACCATCGCCTGGCGGAGAAGCTGGACGAACCATTGCTCGCGCACCGCCGGGGCGCCAAAGATCTGTTCAAAGTGCGGATCAAGCGCCTTGAGATCAAGCAACGTTTCATTGACATCGAATAAGAGTACACGCGCCATAGATAATTCCCTCCTATGCAGGTAAGTCGATAGCTCATATGCTTGATTTTAGGCGGTGGCGGATCAGAGTACAGTGGAGTCGCCTACGAAATTTAACAATAGGGGACCTTTTATTTCGGTAGATAAATTTGATGTTGCACAAGCTGCGCAATGATGGCTTGGTAGGATGGGATAAGCTAACGAAAGATGCTTGCTTTGATTGTAATAGTGACTACCACATCTATGAATCATTTGCATGACTGTTACTGCTTGACATTTCAGTCAAGAGGTTGTATACCTGTTAGCCACAGTCAACCGGCGATATCGTGTAAATGACCGCCCTTGCTCTGTACCTCGTTTTCAGCCCACCCTGGCCGTTGGCTTAACAAAAGGAATGACCGCTATGCAATTCAAATTGAACGGACAAGAGCTTTACTACACCGGCGATCCTGATCTGCCGCTCCTCGCCTATTTGCGCGATCAGGCCGGCATCACCTCACCGAAGGACGGCTGTTCGCCGCAAGCAGCGTGTGGCTGTTGCGCCGTGCAGATCGATGACAAAGCCATGCTCTCTTGTGTAACGCCGATGAAAAAGGTAGCGGGCAGCCATGTTATCACCATCGAGGGCATGGGCGACTACCACCAGGATGTTTTTGCCAACGCCTTCGTGGAAAAGGGCGGCGTTCAGTGTGGCTTCTGTATTCCAGGGATTGTCATGCAATCCAACGTGTTGTTGGAGAAGAACCCCAGCCCGACGCGTGAGGATGTAGCGAAAGCGTTGACGCCCCATCTTTGCCGCTGTACAGGTTACAAAAAGATCATCGACGCCGTTCTCTATGCCGCCGCCGCCATTCGGCGTGAAGAAGAGATCCCCCAGCCGACCAGCAGCGGTAAGGTCGGCGCCCGCCACCCCCGTTACGATGCGCGGCGGACGGTTCTGGGCCAACGTCCGTATGTCGCCGACCTGAAACTGGATGGCATGGTCTACGGCGCGCTCCGCTTTAGTGACCATCCGCGCGCCAAAGTATTGCGCATCGACATCAGCGCAGCGGCGACCATGCCCGGCGTCATGCGTATCTTCACCGCCGCCGATGTGCCGGGCGACCGGATAATCGGCTTGATCAAGCAAGATTGGCCGCTCATGATTGGCGTGGGTGAAGAGACCCATTACATCGGCGATGTGCTGGCCGGTGTGGTGGCTGAAAGTGAAACGCTGGCGCGCCAGGCCGTCGAACAGATCAAGGTCGAATACGAAGTGTTGCCGCCCATTATCGACGCTCATGCCGCGCTGCGACCGGATAGCCCGACCGTCCATCCGTGGGGCAATACCCTTTCCAAGATGGTGATCAAACGGGGCGATGCCGATACCGTGTTGGCCCAATCCGCCTACGTGGCGCAGGGCATCTATCAGACGCAGACGATTGAACATGGCTTCATGGAGCCGGAATGTTGCGTTGCCCGTCCGCTGGCTGATGGGGTTGAAGTTTTCTCCCAGAGCCAGGGCATCTATGAAGACCAGAAGCAGATCGCCAAGATCCTGGGTTTACCACTGGCCAAGGTGCGGGTGCAACTCGTGCCGAATGGCGGCGGCTTTGGCGGCAAAGAAGATTTAACGGTGCAGGGCCATGCCGCGCTCTTTGCCTATCATTTGCAGCGCCCCGTACGGGTCAACCTAACGCGTGATGAGTCGATCAACATGCACCCCAAACGCCATCCCCTCTGGATGGATTACACGCTCGGTTGCGACGCCAATGGCAAGTTGACGGCGATCAAGGCGCATCTCATTGGCGATAGCGGCGCTTATGCTTCCGTCGGCATGAAGGTCTTGGAACGCGCTGCCGGTCACGCCACAGGGGCCTACTGTGTACCGGTCGCCGACATTGAAAGTACGGCGGTCTACACCAACAACATCCCCAATGGCGCCATGCGTGGCTTTGGCGTCAACCAAGCCACCTTTGCCCTGGAAAGCTGCATCGATGACCTGTGCGAACAGGGCGGCTTCGACCGCTGGCAATTCCGCTATGACAACGCGCTTGTTGAAGGCTCGATCACCGCGACCGGACAGGTCTTGCAGGGAGGCACAGGGGTGCGCGCCACGCTGGAAGCCGTCAAGGATGAATTCCGCGCCGCCAAATTTGCCGGCATCGCCTGTGGTATCAAGAACACCGGCATCGGTAACGGAATGCCCGACGCCTCCAGTGTACGCATTACCATTGCGGCGCCGGAGCGGGTGGTGATTGAACATGGCTGGACCGAAATGGGGCAGGGTATCAACACGATGGCGGTGCAGATGCTCTGTGAGGAAACCGGCATTGCTCCCGACCTCATCGAAGTAAAGATCGACACCGACGCCGGCACCTTCACCGGCATGACCACCGCCTCGCGCGCCACCTCGCTGCTGGGCAATGCTATTATTGACGCAGCGGCGAAAATTCGGGCGGATCTTGCCAAGCACACGTTGGCCGAGCTGGCAGGCAAGGTTTATCTGGGCGAATGGGTGGTCAACTGGACAACCAAACCCGGCCACCCCAACAACGCCGGCGAAGAGATCACCCACTACTCTTACAGCTACGCCACCCAACTGGTCATTTTGGACGACGACGGCCAGGTGCAGAAGATCACCGCCGCCCACGACGCCGGTCGCATCATCAACCCGACGCTCTTTGAGGGACAGATCGAAGGCTCGATCCACATGGGGTTGGGCTACGCCATCAGCGAAGATTTGCCCTACGAAAATGGCCGCCCCAAGAGCACCATGCTGCGCAAATGCGGCATCCTACGCGCCAAAGAGATGCCGGAAATGGAAGTCATTGGCGTCGAGGTGGCCGATCCCTACGGCGCTTATGGCTTAAAGGGCGTTGGTGAAATTGGCCTGGTGCCGACGGCGGGCGCGGTGGCGAATGCGCTTTACCAATATGACAAAGTGCGCCGCACCCAATTGCCCATGCGTCTGCCGAAGAAGCGACGCTCATAAAACCATTTGCTTGCTCATAGCCGGTCCGCGACCGGCGTCCCAACCGCCGGTCGCGGACCGGCTATGAGCAAGCGTGGTGGTCACCTGAATCCAGGCAAATGGTCAGGCGCTCACGGTTGGCGCCAGCGCATTGTGGTATACTACCAGGCTATGACGATCCTAGACTGGCTGTTGCGACTATTGATCATTGGCGCGCTGGGGCTGCTTTGGCTGGGCTATCTCCGTGGCTGGCGCCGGTGGCGACGGGTGGATGCTGACTTAGCAAACCCCATACGCTTGATTTTCCTCGGCCTCAGCACCCTGCTGATTCTCGTTGCCTTTTTTCCACCGCTTGCCCGCTTGAGTCATGATTTTCTCGTTGCCCGCGCCGTACAGAAGATTGCGTTGGCCTTTATCGCGGCGCCGCTGCTTTGGTTGGCGGCGCCCTTTCATCTCATCAGTTGCGGCTTGCCTGTGGTTTGGCGGCGCCGGCTGGTGCGCTGGGCGCAACCGCACCGCTGGTCGGGCTGGCTGACACGGGCCTGCACGCAGCCGGCGGTCGCCTGGTTTGCGTTTGTCGCCGCCATTGTGCTGTGGCATGATACGCATGTCGTGAACTGGACGATGCCGCAAGCGGGCGTGCATGGGGTGCTGATGCTTTTGCTGTTAACCATTGCCTTGTTATACTGGGGCCATTTGGTGGGAACAGGACCGCGCCGGCTCCATCATGTGCCGGGGTGGGTGCTCTTTGTCTATGTGGTTGGCGTTGAAATTCCCAATATGGCCACCGGCATGACCATTGCCTATGCCGCCGTCCCTTGGTATACGTATTATGTCAACGCCCACGCCCTCTTGCCGTCAACTTTAACGGCCCAGGAAGACCAGATGCTCAGCGGCGGTCTGATCTGGTTTACCGGCAGCTTTGTCTTCTTTGGCAGCGCCGTGTTGGTGATCAATCGCCTCTTTCGCCGGCACAAGGGGGAATCGCCCCATCATTTTCCCGATTGGGATTCGGAAGAACGGATGATTGCGCCCGGCTTAGAACACCGGCTCAAAGAGAAAAGAAGTCGCTACTAGGCGTAGTGTTTTGTAAAAGAAGTCTTGACGGGTTGACCGTAGTAAAGACTTCTTTTACAAAACAGTAGACTGACATGAACAAAATCTTGGTGATTGACGACTTTGACCAACATGGCGGGCAGATTGGGCTGGAAAGCCGTGCGGCAAAGGCGTCACTGCCTGGTTTACTGTGCCTGTCGTCTAGCCGCAAAACGGTGAAGAAGAAGCCGACCTACCCCTTCAACAAAAGTGCATTGTCGTGTGCGCTGGTTTGCCTGGCACTGCCCAAGAAGTAAGCGGGCGCGAAATTATCCCAAACGCCAATGCTCCCCAATATCGCGCAAGCGGGCAATGATCAAGGCCGGTTCTGTATAGCGGGTGGTGGCAACTTCCACACTGTAACAACCGCCATAACCAGCCGTGCGCAGGGCATTTGTCGTGCGCGTAAGCGCTTCCGTACTGAGGGTCGGCGAGAAGTGGGTGTGCATCACCCATGGCGCCACCAATTCATCACCGGCGGTGGTATCGTCACTGTGCCAACGGGCGGCGTGGAGCAGCAGCCCAAAGCCGGGATGGTCAACCGTTTCGCAGAGTTTTTTGATATTTTCCGGCACCATCGCCGCCCCCCAGTGGTTTTCCGGGCCGATGCGGTAGCCATTGTCATACGCGCGCTGCGCCCAAGCACGATACTGGTTGACGATCATGGCAAATTGTTGCTCATTCCAGGTGCGTTCGTCACGTGCGCCGCCGGCGTCAATGCGCACCGTTTGCGCGCCTAGATATTCAGCCGCTTTGAGATTGACGACGGCATTCTGGGCATTGCTCTCGCGCACCGCCGGGTCATCATGCCAGATGTAGGCGCGGTCGATACAAATGTTGGCGACGGTTAGCTCCCGTTCCGCCAACGCGTCTTTGACTTTGGTGAGATAGCTCTCTTCTAACGAGGCAAAGGTGCCGTGCCAAAAATCAGCCGCCGTCAAGCCATAGCGATATTTGATGGACTCCAAATAACCAAACGTATCCATGACGCCGGCTTGGGTCAGTTGATGAAATGTGTAAGAACAGATCGAGATATTCATGGGTTGTGTGGTTAGCCTTTCAAACCAGTGACCGAAATGCCTTCAATAAAGGTGCGCTGGGCAAAGAAGAAAGCCAGGAAGATCGGCAGGGTGATCAGGGAACTGACTGCCATCAAATAAGGGTAGGCTAACTGGCGATTGCCGATTTCGGCCACGGCATTGCGTAAGCGCTGCACAGCCAACGCCAGCACCCATTTTTCTTCAATATTGACATAGATGAGCGGCCCCAAATAATCATTCCAGGAATCCATAAAGGTAAAAAGACTCACCACAGCCAGCGCCGGCACAGAAAGGGGCAAAATGATGCGGAACATAATCTGTAATTCATTCGCACCATCGATCTTGGCGGCATCGGAAAGCTCAATTGGAATGCTCATAAAAAATTGGCGGAGCAGGAAAATAAAAAAAGCATTGCCAAAAAAATGGGGGACGACTAGGGGTAAAAAGGTATTTAGCCAACCAATTTGTTTGAAAATGATAAAGAGCGGCACCAGACGCACCCAGCCGGGAATCATCAACGTGGCCAGCACAATCGCAAAGAGTGTATCGCGTCCAATCCAGCGCAAGCGCGAAAATGAGTAGGCAACCAGGCATGATGAGAGAACAGTGCCAATCGTCGCCGGGATGGCATAAAGCACCACGGTATTGTAGGTAAAGAGCCAATAATTCTCGGCCGTCCAGGCATCCCAAAAATTATTCCAGTGTTGTGGTACAGGAAACCAGACGGGCGGCACCGTATAAACTTGGGTGTCGGATTTCACCGCCGAGGAGAGCATCCAGTAAAAGGGCATGATGAAGGTAATCGCTAGGATCAGCAAGATTGTATATTTTAGAATTTCCCCCAACCAACCCGTAACCCCTAAGGTTTGCAAGCGACCGGCGCGGCGCTTAGGTGCGATTCGCGCCGGGTGCGTCTGCTGTTGGGTAGCACTTTGTGTTGTCATAACCTGTTTCTCTCCTTTTTACCGCGAAGCGCCCGCATAATATATATAACGACCGGACGCCCGAAATAACAGGCCCGTGAAAATAATAATTACAACAAAGAGCAGCCATGCCAATGCATTCGCTTTGCCCATGCGCAGGTAAACAAAGGCATTCCGGTATAAAAAGAGGGAATAAAATTCCGTGGCTTGATTAGGACCGCCACCGGTTAATAGCCACGGCAAGGTAAAATATTGAAAGCCGCCGATAAAACTCAAGACGGCGTTAAAGAGAATCACTGGACTGACCATAGGAATGGTTATGTGCCAAAGACGCCGCAGGGCGTTGGCGCCATCCATCAAGGCCGCTTCATAGAGCGAACGCGGTACATCCTGCAAAGTCGCTAAGAAGATGACCATCGCCGCGCCTTGCGCCCACATATGAATAACCACTAAGGATGGCTTCACGAGATCGGGGCTTGAGAGAAAGGGTATAATCGGGAAGCCGAAATGTTGCAATGTTGAATTGATGGCGCCGTACTGTACATTGAGCAAAAACTGCCAGACAAACGCGGTTACAACCACGGGAACAATGGACGGAAAGAAGAAGACGGCGCGAAAGAAAGAACGCGCTATAATATTCGTGTTTAACATCAGCGCCATGAGAAAGGCAGAGAGGACGCCTAAGGGCGCGCTAAATACAACCCACCAAAGGGTGTTGTACGCCACAACCCGAAAATCCTCATCATCAGTCAGAATATGGATATAATTATCCAAGCCCAGAAAAACAGGTGGCCGCAAGAGATCGTAGCGCGTAAAACTGTAATAGAAGGAGGAGGCAATCGGGTACAGGGTGAAGGCCAAAAAGCCGATGATCCATGGCGAAGCAAAGAGCAACCCAAGCAGTAATTCGCGTCGATCGTTCTTGGTCATGTGAAACACACGGGTCAGTCCATTCATACTCCTCTTCCTTACACTAAACCGCGTAGGCTATGGCAAAAATAAGTGTCGGCGAGCGAGAAGCGGCCTCAGTCGCTGAGGCCGCTTCTCGCTGTCAGCGGCGGGTTTTAACCCTGTCTGCCGATTATGCGAAACCAGCCTGCTTCCATTCTTTAATCGTTTCCTCTTGTAATTGGGCAGCCGCTTGCGCGCCACTCATTTCACCGCGGAAAACAGCTTCGCGGACTTGTTGATACTGTGTTTCGATGAAAGACTGAATCTCATTGCGAATGAAGGGACCCCAATAGTTCGCTTCCTTCACCGAATCAAAGTAGTATTTGAGGCCGGGATATTTCTCTTGATCAGCACTCTCAAAGTAGGGCAAATAAGCCGGCAACCAACCGATCTTGTCATAGATCAAATTGCAAACATAGTCCGTTTGGATCCATTCCGCCACCGGCCAGGCTTCATCCTTATATTGACCGTCCTTGAAAATCATCGCCATGTGACCGCCGCCAAATTGGATCTTGGTGCCACGGCGCGCCTCAGGGACGGGCACCCAGGTAGCGCGATTATATTCTGCAACTTCCGGTTTTTCGTTTACTGTTTCGCCAGGGTGCCAATAGCCTTCAATGATCATGGCCTGGACTTCGGCATTGAAGGAGCCGCCCCATGTGCCTTGGCCTTCGACAGAGCGTAAACCGACCAGGTTGTCAGGCCCCATCATCTTCACAAATTCGCCCATGACTTCAAGCCCTTCAGCCATCAGTTCATTGTCAAGATTAAATTCCTTCGTGTCCTCATTAAAGTATTCAAAACCCCAGGATTCAGTCAAGAACCAACCATCGTTACCAGGGCCAACACCACCTTCCGCATCATAGGGGTCTAGCCCAAATTGCACCAGGTTGCCGGCACTGTCAAACTTTGTCAATGCTTCATGCCAGACCATCAACTCATCCCAGGTCACGGGCGGATTGTCGGGATCGAGACCGGCCTCTTCCACCAGGCGCACATTGTAGTTCAACCCACGGCGCACAAAGCACTCGAAACCGGGAATCCCATAAACCTTGCCCTTATATTGCACAACATCCCAGTTGCCGGGAATAAATTTATCAGAGCTTAACATGCTGCTGGCGGCAATATAATCATCGAGCGGAATGACAACATCGCGTGACATAAAGTCCAAATAGCTGCCCCAAATGCCAATATCGGGCGGCGTACCGCCGGCGACAGCCGTAAGCCGTGCTTCTTGGTTAAAACCGGATTTAAACTCAAGGGTATTCCCTGCGCCGATGAAACTCTCCAAGGCTGGATCAGCCAATAACTCTTCGGCAATTGACCCCGGCTGTGTCCAGAAGACATAGAACTTGATCGTCTTCCCTTCTGCACTTGGCGCCGCCGCGCCACCGCTTGTCCCTTGCGAAGCTGGGGCGCCGGTGGGCGCACAGGCCGCCAGCAGGCCACCCGCACCCACCGCGGCCACCCCATGTAGGAAACTACGCCGACTGAGATTGCGCTGACTTACCGCAGACATATTGTTCCTCCTTATAAAATGAAATTGTTTTGTTTGCCAAGGAAGAGGCCGGAAGATGGATGTGCAATTTGGTAATGGGATTCGGCCTGATCTAGGCCCAAGTGTAGCATAAAGTAATTTTATTTACAAAGAATTGCCTAGCATAAGAAATAGACTACTCTTTTGTGACTATGGGCTATATCCTTTCCGCGTCTACCTGGGCTGGATCACCGTGGCGACCATTGCCAACGCCACCATTGTTCTCTACAACTGGGGCTGGCAAGGCGCGCCGCTGACGGCGGAGCTATGGGCCGCGTTGTTGGTTTACATTGCCGCTGTCATCGGCTTTTTCTTCGCACTACGCCCGCGTGATGCGGCTTACACCCTGGTCTTGGTTTGGGCCTTTGTCGGCATTTACATTGCACAAAATGATGCCCCATTGACGGCTTACAGCGCCCTGGTTATGGCTGGTATGTTGGCGGGTGTCGCTTTCACGGCGCTCTTTTTAGGTCGGCGCAGCCACGAGCCAATGACCACGAATTAAGGAGGCACCGCAGCGGTTGGAAGGGAATTCGTTCCTTCCAACCACTGCGGTGGACATTACCAAAAATGGAGGTAACTACTAAGCCCGCTCCTAGCCGGTCCGTGACCGGCGCCGAGACGCCGGTCACGGACCGGCTAGGAGCTTAGTAGTTACAAATGGCGTAAAATCAGCCAGGTTACGCCGTGGCCAACGTGAGTAGACTATCCACCAATCGATCTACATCACGTTCTTCAATAAAGGCTGCCAGCGAAATACGTACGCTCGTGCCGCGCAGCGCTGGACGTTGGATCATCTGCCAGCGTTCCCGCAGGGCCGTGGAAAGAGCGACGCCATCCATCTTGTCAAGCGAGATGGTGGCAATCCCAGTGGCGTCCCGCAGGTTGAGCGGGCTGTGAATACGGACGCCCGGCACGCGTTGCAACTGCTCATGGAAATAAGCCGTGAGGTGGCGCGAATGGGCTTCAACCGCCTCGACCCCTAGCGCCTCGACATAGGCAACGCCGGCCACCATTGCCGTGTCATACGAATAAGTCCGACCGCCATACTCAAAACGGCGCGCACCGGGAATCCAGTTGAGGTCTTCAACCCCCATTGTCACGCTGCCGGTTTGGGTCATGTTGCTGCCACACCAGGTGACATCGATGTGATCCAACCGATCCCGCCGGATGTAAAGCGCCGCCGATGGATAGGGTCCCAGTAGCCACTTATAGCCAACCATTGCATAGAAGTCACAGCCCAACGCGTGCAGATCGAGTGGAAATTGCCCAGCCGAATGGGCGCCGTCATAAAGGACATAACTGCCTCGTGCATGGGCCAATCGCGTCATCTCCGCCACGGGCAGCTTTGTCCCGCTATCGGTAGTTACATGGCTGACGGCCACCAACTTGGTGCGGTTGGTCAGCACAGCCTGGAAACTGCTCAACATCTCATCGGCATTGTGCGAGACCGGGATACGACTCACCTTCAAATCATGCCGTCGCACCACATTCATCAGTGGAATCAGCAGCGCCGGATGCTCCTGGTCGGTGACAATCACCTCATCCCCCGGTTGCCACGCCAGCCCTTCGACGACAATGTTCACCGCCGTCGAGAACTGCGTCGTAAAGGCGATCTCATCGGCCTCGGCGCCAACGAATTTCGCCAGCCTGGCCCGCGCCTTCTCAATGCCGATAAACTCATCATCGCGCGCCAGCAACCGTCCCGGCCCTTCGGCAATGATGGTCGTCGGCAGGCGCAACAACTCCGCCCCGACGCTGTTGGCGAGCGGCGCCATGCCGCCACAATTAAAATGGGTATAGTGCGCCAACATGGGGAAATCGTGGCGGATGCTGTTGAGGGGCATACTCTGTTGTCCTTTCGCGTACTAATCTCTTATGTCCAATTACCCAGAAAACACAACAACGGATTTAGGAAGGAACGGATTTGTTACGGAGTATACAAAATATCGATTTTTCAAATAACGCTTTGAATCGATAAAGTGGAGAATAACCGCAAGCTTCTCTTGACAAACCGACAAATCCGTTCCTTCCCAAATCCGTTGTTGTGTCTTCCTCACCACCCAACCGCGTACCCGTCGCGCCGCGGATCGCCGCCGCCGGAAAACGCGCCGCTTTCCGGGTCGATCATGATGCCTTGCGCGCCGCCGAAAGCCATCGAAAAATCGGGCTGGGGATCGACCAGGTGGCCCCGCTCGGTGAGACCGGCGAGAATCTCCTTACGAATGCGCCCTTCGGTAATGACGCGATTGGCTTCCTGGGGCCGGACACGCGGCGCTTCAATGGCGGCCTGGATCGTCATTTCAAAGTCTATCAGGTTGGACATGAACTGGGGCGTCGTCTCCATAATGCCGTGGCTGCCCGGCGTGCCCATACAGGCAAAGACCTTGCCGTTGCGCCAGATCATGCCCGGCGAGAGACACATTTCGACCTTTTTGTGGGGCGCGACCACGTTGGGGCTGTCGGCGTCCAGATCAAACCAGTAGAGGAAATCGTTGAGCAAAATGCCTGTCCCCGGCACAACCACGCCACAGCCAAAGCCGCCGAGACTTTGCGTAGCCGAGACGGCATTGCCTTCGGCATCCACCACATTAAAGTGGGTCGTACTCTCCCGCAGCCCTGGATCGCCGGGTTTGACAACGCCGGTGTCCATTGTGGTGGCGTAGCGGGCGCCGGCAATGCGGGCTGCTTTCTTGGGATCGACCAACTTGCGCCGCTCCGCGCAGTATTCTGCCGAGAGCAGCCGCGCCATCGGCGCACCGGGTTTTACATTGTAATGGACGCGGTCGGCAATCGCCAGCTTCTCAAGCTCAATCAACGTGTGCAAATGCTCCACCGAGTTATGACCCATCGCCTTGAGGTCATAGCCTTCCAGCAGCTTTAACGTCTGCAACCATTGCATGGCGCTGGAAGGCGGCGGCGGGCCATAAACCATGAAGTCGCGGTAGCTGATGCCAAGCGGATCGACCCACTCCACGGTGAGATCGGCCAAATCCTTTTTCGTCAGCAGACCGCCGTTGGCCTGACAGAAATTGACGATCTGATCGGCGATCTCGCCCTTGTAGTAGACCTCTGGCCCGCCTTCCACCAACATGCGATAGGTGCGCGCCAAATCCGGTTGTTTATGAATTTGTCCCACCCGCATCGGCGCGCCATTGGGAAAGAAAAAGGCCATCGACGAGGGATGTTCACGCAGCCACGGCTCATAAGCGTTGACAATGCTCGCCGCATGAACCGTCACCGGGTGGCCCTCTTCGCAAATTTCGATGACATGCTTAAAGACGCTGGCCCGATCCATCGTGCCAAAGCGTTCCAACGCCGCACACCACCCCGCCGGCGACCCTGGCGTCATCGGCGACTTGATCCCGCGAATCATCTCGTCCGCACTGGTGAACTGGCTACGTTCGGCGGCATAGGGACTCCACCCCTGATAATCCAGACAGATATGGGTCTTGCTCTTGGCATGATAGATCTGCATCCAGCCGACCCCGCCAATGCCCGAAAGCCCCATCTCCGTCGCACCCAGGCAGGAAGCCACCGCCACCGCCGCATCAATCGCATTGCCGCCCTCCATCAGCGTCCGCAACCCCGCCACCGACGCCAACGGATGGGCCGACGACACCATGCCCCGCCGTCCCGTCACCGCGGGGCGATATTGCACCCCGCCATATGCAAAGCCCATTGTTCCCTCTGTTTCTTTATGCAATAACGAATGGATAACAATTAATCATTAATTATTCTCCATTCATTATTAGTTAGCCTTTGATGCCCCCAACGGTAATGCCCTGCACAAAGTACCGCTGGAAGGCGAAGAAGACAATCACCTGCGCGGCCGCCATATAGGTAGCCGCCGCCATCAATGCGCCATAATTCACCCGCAATTCGCGGTTGGAGAGCAGCGCAAAGCCCACCGTCAAGGTCATCATATCCGACGAACTGACCACAATCAACGGCCAGAAGAAGGCATTCCACTGACCGATAAAGACAAAGATCCCCAGCACCGCCAACCCCGGTTTGGAGAGCGGCAGGATGATCTTGCTGAAGACCCGCAGTTCCGAGCAGCCATCGATTGTCGCTGCTTCGATCAGTTCGGTCGGCAAGGTCTGGATAAACTGGCGCATGAGAAAGACGCCAAAGGGCGCTGACAGACCAGGCGCGATCAAACCCAAATAGCTGTTCACCAGCCCAAAGCGGGTCATCAAGGTAAAGAGCGGGATGATCAGTGCAAAGCCGGGGATCATCATCGAACTGACATAGATCCAGAAGAGCAGCTCTTTGCCGGGAAAATGTTTTTTGGCAAAGCCATAACCGGCCATCGTTGCAAAGAGCAACTGAAAAGCCGTCACCGACAACGCCATCAAGAGGCTATTAAAAGTCCAACGCCCCACCGGCGAATTGGCAAAGGCTTCCCAGAAATTATTCAACGAGATGCTCGTCGGAATCCACTCCGGCGGCAGACTCATCACCACCGTGGGCGGTTTGAGCGCCGTCGTCACCATCCAGTAGAGCGGAAAGAGACTGACCACCGCCCATCCGGTCAGGATGACATAGGCAAAGAGCATAAAAAGGCGTTCCGAAGGCGTCGCCTCACGCCAACCGCGTGCCAGCCGCGCCAGCAAGCTGCGACTCCGAACCGGTGGTGGGGCTAAAGCAATGCTACCAGACACAGCGCGCCCTTTCTCTGTCATGCTACGTGATTCGTGATTCGTGCTACGTGCTGCGTGTATCGTTGCCTGAGCCTGTCGAAGGCAACGATACACGCAGCACGTAGCACGGCTTAATACTCAACATTTGTGCGCAAGAGACGGAATTGTACGACAGCCAGACCCACCGTGATGACGAGCAAAATTACCGCCACCGCCGAGGCTCGGCCAAAATCAAAGCGGATAAAGCCATATTCATAAATGGAAAAGACCAGATTAGTCGTCGCATAGTTTGGGCCACCGCGCGTCATGACAAAAATCTCGGTGAAAATTTGCAATGAGGCAATCGTTCCCAGGATTGAGACATAGGTCAGCGCCGGCTTTAGCAGCGGCACCGTAATCGACACCACCTGCCGCCAGATCGACGCCCCTTCAATCGCCGCCGCCTCGTACAACTCCTTGGGAATGCCGCCCATCGACGCTGTGAGCAGAATGATCGACCCGCCCCAATGGGAGGCATGATACATGAAGACAATGCTCAACAGGCTAAAGGTCGGATCGGCCAACCACAACACCGGCGCAATCCCAACCAGCCCCAGCAGATAATTAAACAAGCCAAAGGCCGGGTCATAGAGGTAGAGCCAGACCATGCTGAGAACCAGCCCGGAAGTCACTACCGGGAGATAAAAGGCCGATTTGAAAAAAGTCTGGGCCGCTGTCGGTAGCCGAAAGATCAACACCGACATCAGCAGCGCCAGCAGCACCCCCACCGGCACAATCAGCAGCGCATAGAGGAAGGTGTTGGTCAGAATCGTGAAAAAGGCCGTTTCATCGAGCAGTTTTTCATAATTCTGCAACCCGACCCACTCGCGCCCAGTCAGCCGCAAGCGCTGAAAACTCAGCACAATCGAATCTACCATCGGGTAGAGTGAAAAGATGAGAAACATCAGCAAACTGGGCAACACAAAAAAGTAGCCCCAGAGGATGCCACGGGTCCGCCTGCCGAGTAGTCGTCGCGCCATTACGCCTCCCTATGATTTAGACAGGAAGACAGGAAGACAAGAAGACCGAAAAGTCTCGATGCGTGTGCTTCTTGTCTCCCCCTCTTCTTGTCTTCCTGTCTTCTTCGATCAGCCGGCCATCGCCTCTTGGATCAGCTTGTTCCCTTCGACGGCGAATTCGTCGAGCGCTTCTTTGGGGGTCAACTGGCCGCTGAAGGCTGCTTCCAACATGCGCGGCGCAAGCGAGAAGGTGATCGCTGCGGCACTGGCCCGGCGGCCAAAGGTTGACATCATATCGGTGAAGCGGAGACCGACCTTCATGTTCTCATCTTCCACGGCGCCCCAGAGCGATTGCAGGGCCGGCGGCATGCCAAAGGCGTCGAGCGATAGCTTGAGCGCATCGGGCCGGGTGAGGAATTGGGTCCAGCGGTGGGCGGCGGCAGTCTGATTCGCATCCTTCTGTTGGAAGACATAGTGGCCGTGGATGTTGGTCATCACTGCCGGTTCTTTGCCCGGCACGTTGGGCGGCGGCGCCCAGTACCATTTGAAGTCCTCCCGATCGACAAATTCGGGCGGCGTCTTACCCGACCCTTGCGAGGGGAAAGTCGCAGCCTTGCCTTCGGTGAAGATCTGGCCGGCCTCTTGCGCCTTGCGAATCGCGGTGCCGGGGACGGCTACCTTGTGGTCATTTTCCAATGCCACCAGCCACTCTAAACCGGCGACCCCTTCCGGGCTGTTGAGAATTACTTCGGTCTCATCGGCGTTGAAGAGGCGGGCGCCGAAGCCAAACATAAATTGGGTGATCTGGTAGTGGATATCGGTTGACAAGACTGTACCGAAGACATCCGTTGTGGTATTGGCTTTGGCCGCTTCCAGGAACTGATCCATCTCCCAGCGGCGGGTCTCGCCGGTAGGCAGCAGATCGGCAATCCCATTTTGCTCCCACATTGTCGCGTTGATCGCAATGCCGCCGCCAAAGGAGAGCCGCCAGGGCCACAAGTATTGATGCTCCTCAAACGTTGCTTCCGCCGCTACGGCCTGATGGAGATCAGCTTTTAATTCTGGCGACAGATAGTCATCAATAGGCGAGAGGGCGCCAAGCGGAATATATTTGGCCGCCTCGGAAACTGGCCCCTGCACTACATCCGGCGGTGTACCAGCGACCAACGAGGCGTCGAGCTTGGCAAACCAGCTTTGGTCGTGGGGCAAATATTCAAGCTGTACCGTAGTCTCCGGCTCGGCCTCATTAAATTGCTCCACATTCAACGCGAAATAGTTGACGACATTTTCGGTCTTATCGGCGGGGACGCTCTTGAGTGTGGTGCGATCTAGGGGCAAGGTGGAGTATGCCCAATGAATGACGGTGACAGGGGCGGCGGCGGGCGCCGCGGCGCCTTGGTTGGGTGCAGACGGTGCAACACAAGCGGCAAGGGTGGTTGCGCTGACAGCGGCTGATAATGCAAGAAACTGACGACGACTTAACGGGTTCTTGGTCATACTTCTCTCCTCTGCTTATATAAAGGGACGCACGCAGTTGATCTGGCCTGAATCATGTCAATGGGGTCTGTCCAATTATAATACACTTACAATGGTTGTCAAACGACCCAAAAATGGAGGCTATTTCAGCTTTGGGGCGCGTTTCGACCAGCAGTACGTTGCACGGACCACAGATGCTCGCATAACAGCATCAGCGCCTGACCCGTGCAACGTACTCTCTTTGCTCTCAATTGGGGTTTGCGTTAGCCGAGAAGATGATTTGTCAGTGGTCAAACTGAGGAATAACACTGGCCTAGCAGGAACAACGACCAACGTTGAAGGTATGTGATACCCTTTGGCTATCCAATACCCAGGCGTTGGCGCATATCAGCGCTAGAAATGCCGCCTTTTGCTTCATGATGTTGGCGCGATTGATCGATGAGCGCTAAAAATGTCGGATCGGTGCTCATGGCAAGCGCTTCCAGATCAATCGTATCCTCACCGAAGAGGACAAGCGGCGCCAGTGTATCTAAAATCGCGATCGGCTGCCCATTGAGGGTTAAGGTTACCCGTTCCTCTTCCTCAATAATATGATCAAACTGCGCTAATGAAGTAAGGTCTTTCATCATTGGCAACAAAGCCGCGACGGGTCGATTGCCAACCATCAGGACAACAGGGCTTTGAGCAGCTTTGCCATTTTTAGCGGCCGTTTTTTTTACTTTTGGCGATACTAATTCTATCGTCCTCATAAGTCAAACCTTTCTCCGCCAATCCAAACCTGATTGCGTTTTTTAATGCCAACAGCGCGTATATAAACCATCAGATCGGGAGCTTCCTCAACATGGTAATAAACCCGCAGGCTACCGATTCGCAATTCCCACGGTGCAAGCAGATTGGGACGCATTGGCTTCCGATTTTGCGTTTCAACCAGTGGTTCATATTGTAACTGTTTATCAACGGTATCCAAAATCGTAACACGTTGGCGCGCCGTTAACTTACGCAGATGAGCTTCTGCATCAGGAGAATAGTCAATCCGGTAAACCACAGCTTACCCCTACATGGCTTTGTTGAATCGATGATAGAAGTATCAACTTTATTGATACGCCAACGCCCCATCTGCTGTATAGGTAAAGGCGCGATGCCAACTTTTGAAAGGGTAATTGCCTAACACCTCTTCGTTCAAATCGATGCCCAGCCCTGGCTTCTCCGGCAATTCGAGATAGCCGTTGACCAACTTCATCGGCTCATCGACGATGTCGCGGCGGGCGCCTTCGTCGTCGGCGTGATATTCCAGGATGAGGAAGTTATGGGTACTGGCGGCAAAATGGACATTGACCGCCGTCGCCACCGGGCCACAGGGGTTATGCGGCGCCACGCTCACATAGTGGGCATCGGCCATCGCCGCCACCTTCTTCATCTCCCACAGCCCGCCCATGAGACAGATGTCGGGCTGGATGATGTTGACCGCTTGCAGGGCCAGCAGTTCACGAAATTCGTGGCGGGTATAGAGCATTTCACCCGTTGCCAGCGGCACATCGACCTGTTGGCTCAACTTTTGCAGGGCGTCATAGTTTTCCGGGCGCAGCGGTTCTTCGACAAACATCGGGCGGAACGGTTTCACTACTTCACATAATTCCATTGCGCGCGACACTTCAAAGAGGCGGGCATGGGGATCAAGCCCAATGTCAATATCTTCGCCCACAGCGTTGCGCACAGCGGCCATGCGCTTTTCCACTTCGCGCAACACTTTGTTCCAGGGCATGGCTTGCCAGTTCGGCGGCAACGGCCCCATTTTAATCGCCGTGTAGCCATAGGTTTCGATCAGCGCCACGGCGTTATCGGCGATCTCTTCCGGCGTACCGCCACGCGGTGACTGGTAGACGCGGATCTTCTCGCGACACTTGCCGCCGACCAGGCGATAGACCGGCAATCCCGCCGCCTTGCCGGCAATGTCCCAGAGCGCATGTTCAATCCCGCTGATGGCGGCATTTAGCACCATGCCGCCGGGGAAGCGTGAACCGGCATACATCAACTGGAACAAGCCCTCAATATCGCGCGGGTCGCGCCCGATGAGCCACTCTTCAAAGTCGCGAATCACCTCCACGGTCGCCTTGTCCGGGCCGCAGGAGTAAGCCTCGCCGATGCCGTAAATGCCTTCGTCGGTGTGGACTTTGACATAGGGGATGTTGCGGTGGCCCATGTTGACGAGGAAGGTGTCGATTTTTGTGATTTTCATGATCAATCCTTAGGTTGTGGCCAGTGGTAACTCTAGCGCGAGGCGAATTACTCACGCTCCTTAAGCGTACATCACCCCGCTGGAACGCCGTATAGTTCTCTCCAGTTGTCGTAGATGGCGTCTTCCTCATTGTCCCAAACGTGGGCTAATGAGTCCTCTGATAAAAATGACCATCCGCGTCCTTCGCTCTGTTCATCAAAAATTTCACTCAAGCTAAAGAGAATGGACAAAGCTTTTTCAATGATCTGTTCTTCACTCAGTGCCTTGCTTTGGGCCAATTGTTGTAAGCGGATGGCCGACTTTGATGATAAGTGAATCCGCTTTTCGATGACAGGTGAAACTATTTCCATGCTTCTCTCAGCAACCAATTTACAGGTCTTGTTGTCGCTAAAGTCTAGCATAATAAGGATAAACAAAAACAAAAGTTGTCCTTTTCCCAGTGACGTATTTAGCCAAACACGTCACTGGGAAAAGGACAACTTTCTTGATTGTTATCCTTTTAATCCGGTCGTCACAATCCCACGCACAAAGTATTTCTGCGCAACAAAGAACAGGATCAGCGACGGCGCCGCCACAATCAACGAAGCCGCCATCAGGATTGCCTCGCGTGGCTCATCGCTTTCAAAGGGATTGGAGAGGAAGTAGCGCAGGCCAATCGACAGCGTATATTTGTCTTCGGTATTGAGGAAAATCAGCGGGCCGATAAACTCATTCCAGTGTTGCAGGAACGAGAAGATCGCCACGGTGGCGATGGCTGGGCCGGAAAGAGGCAAAATAATGCTCCAGAAGATGCGCACCGACGAGGCACCGTCGAGCTTGGCCGCTTCATCCAGATCGCGTGGGATGGTCATAAAGAATTGGCGCAGGAGAAAGATAAAGAAGGCGCCGCCGCCAAAGAAGGAGGGGATGATCAACGGCATAAAGGTATTGAGCCAGTTGAGATAGCGGAAGAGCAGAAACTGCGGCACAATGGTCACCTGCCACGGCAACATCATCGTACTTAGCACCAGAAAAAAGAGCATCTCCCGTCCCGGAAAGCGAAAGCGGGTAAAGCCAAAGGCCACTGCCGCCGCCGAAGCAATCTGCCCGATCATCGCCAGCACGGTGATGATCACCGTGTTCCAGATAAAGAGCGCAAAAGGCGCCAGCCGGAAGACATCGGGGTAGTTGGCCCAGCGATATTCATGGGGCCAAAAGGTGGGCGGAATCTGCCGGATCTCCGCCGCCGTTTTCAGCGAACTGCTGATCGTCCAGAAAAAGGGCAGGCTAAAGGCCAGCGCCGTCAGAATCGCAAAGGTATAGAGCGCGATCTGTTGCCAAAGCTGATTGGCGCGCTTGCTACCAATTTTGGCGGAAGTGGTCGACTTGGCGGCGGCTACGGGGCGCACACTGGGTTGGGTCGTGGCCATAGAAACTCCTGACTAGGAAAACTCATTACCCCACCCTAACCCTCCCCTGAGAAGGGAGGGAACTGATGTCCGCACGACAGTTTCTCCTTTAGCAGGAGGGAACTGATGCCCGCACGACAGTTCCTCCCCCAAACTGGGCTTCGACATGAGCTCAGCCGAACGGGAGGTTAGGAGGGGGTGTTAAGAAAACTCATAATAGACCCAGCGGTCCGACAGCTTGATCTGTAAGTACGACAGGATAAAGATAAAGACAAAGAAGACCCACGCCAGCGCCGACGCATAGCCCATCTGGAAGAAGTTAAAGGCGTTAGCGTAAAGATGCAACATGTAGAACCAGGTGGCATAGTTTGGCCCACCGGGCGGGCTGGTCGCCAGATAGGCGACCGAAAAGGTGCTAAAGGCGCCGATAACGCCCAAAATCAAATTGAACAGAATCACCGGCGAAATCAGCGGAATGGTTACATTGCGAAAGCGTTGCCAGCCATTGGCGCCATCCATCTCCGCTGCCTCTTGCAACTCTTTGGGGACGCCTTGTAACCCGGCCAGAAAAATAATCATGCGCCCGCCGCCCACCGTTGACCAGAGCGTAATCAAAATGATCGACGGAATGGCCCAACTGCGGTCGGTCAACCAGCCGGGGCCGGGGATGCCGACCATGCCCAACAGATAGTTGATCAGCCCCTGCTGCGGCGACAAGAGCCATTGCCACAAAATCGTCAAAGCCACCACCGGCGTCAGCGAGGGCAAATAGTAGAGCGCGCGGAAGACGGTTCGCCCCTTGATATTCTGGTTGAGCAACATGGCCGCCAGGAGGGAAAAGATCACACCTAGCACCACCGAGGCAATGGCAAAGTAAAAGGTGCGTCCAATCGACGGCCAGAAGAGCGGGTCGTTGAAAAAGGCGGTCTCATAATTCTCCAACCCCAGCCACTGCGGCGTGCCGCCGATCTTGTATTTGGTCAGGCTCAAGTAGAAGGAGGCAATGATCGGCCCCAAGGAAAAGACCAAAAAGCCAATCAACCAGGGGCTGATCCACAAATAGCCTTCCAGCGCCTCACGGCGTTGCAAGCGGGAGCCAAAATTAAAAGATTTGCTCATCATGAATTTGCCAATTTCTATTCTACTGTCTCAGATAATCAGTGGACCGCAACACCGTCTGACCCGACTCTGGACTTTGGACTGGCGACTGCGGACCCCTGATAATGGATCAGGCATGTACAGTTGCCTTGTTGTGCTTGGCTGTGCCATTTGTCATAGCTGCTACCCCTGTCCACGTTGGGTCCGATTGTGAGAGCAGTGCAGTTAACACTTTACGACATTTGTTGCTATTAAAAATTGCTCTTAGGGCTTTAATCAACTCCTCTTCAGAGGCAACATGAATGTAATAAGACTCTTTGCCAAAACGAGCAATATCACCCTCGACCTCTTCTGTACGAACATCGAGCGTACTTTGAACTTCTTGCAAAATACTCGGTTCGACCTTAATTTCTATGGGGTATAAACCAATGTCATGTGAAATCCGTATCAACTGATACCGATAGTTACCCAAAACTGGTGCTAGTAGAAAGAAGAAAAAAACAAAACGATTTGTTTGCAATTCATCTTCAATAACTTCAGCTTGAACTAAGTTCTTCGTTCTTTCACCCAACAGCGCCGCCTGCTGTCGAAGAATCGTCAAAGGCGCTGAAACTCGTTCAACCTCAATGCCGCTCGGCCAAAGATCTAAATTTGAGTTCATGCTCAACTCCTACTTTACAGATATAACTCAAAGTAGATAGGCAAATGATCAGAAGCATTGGCTCGACTTGGCCTACCATTCATCGATAATAAACTTAAACCATTGATCGTGTCAATAATCTTCAAATTCTTATTGTCAAAGTATTCCAATAGATCGGGGCGTAGTAGAACTTGATCAAACATGTTCCAAAAGTAGCAAGTATGCTCTGCATTCGCATAATAAAATGTACCAGGTGGCCCAGGTGAAACATCCCCCATTAAACTCCACATAGGATTGTAGAAATAGGGATACTCGGTCTTTTGAACAGTACGGCTCCGTTGCTGTGCAATCTGTTTTGTCATCACCCCGTGTAAACCATTGGCGCTTATCATCCCCGCTTCAAAGGGATTCATGTTTAGATCACCAACGACAATTGTGCGTGAATGATTGACTTCTCTTTCCGCAATCCTGATCATATTGGACAGGTTAATCGATTCAGCAATTGGCTAGATTCATTCCAGTGAAGCTTACTTGGAAAATGTACTCCGACAATCAATATATCAGGCTGTCCTGGTAGAGTAAGATGACGAATGGTCAGTCGGTCATTTTCTAATCTTGGCTGGATGAGTTGGCGCGGAAACCGGGTAAAAATTGTTACCTTCTCGCATGTAGAAAAAGGCGAATAATCATAAAAGTGGTCTGTTTCCTGATTCAATTCCTTTAGCAGCACACTGGAAGGAATGACACACTCCGCCAGGATAAGAATATCTACATTGTAATGATGCGCTAACTCAGCAATCAAGCTTGCTTTTCGACATTGATTTACGTTCCAAAAGACAAATGACGTCATAAAAAAATAAAGCTCGCGCTTTTTGAGGGGTTTTGTCAAAGAAGTGGAGCAAACTTCTTCTGCAGAAAAACGTTACTCCACTTCTTCGTCAATTCAGCAAGGGCTGGACGGCCAGGTTATCCTACCAGATCTTACGGTCGCGGCAGATCCAGAATCGTCTGAATTTGCGCGGCGACGCCATCGATGAACTCTTGCGTCGGTGTTTCTTCGCCGGTCCAGAGCGGTTGCAGCAACTGAGCCAGGGCGGTTTCGGCTTCGGCCTGCCGCCAGTTGGCCGTGATGCGGCTGTTCATGGCGTTGTCCATGATCTCTTTGAAGACGACGCGGAAGGGGAACTTGAGCAGTTCTTCGCTGCCATAGACATCGGCGCGGCCGCCAACGGTGCCACCGATCAAGCCCAACTGAATGCCCGAATCTTTGCTGCACAGATATTGCACCCACTTGAAGGCTTCATTCGGGTGCTTGCTCGCCGTGGTGACGGTATAGGCATCGACTTCATAGTCTGAGCCGCCGACGCCGCCGGGGCCAATGGCATTGGGCGCCACCATCCACTTGAAGGCGTCGCCGATGGTGCCGCCGGTGACGGAGACCGAGGTGCCGCCCTGGTACATACCCAAGGAATTGGCGATCCACATATCGTTGCCGCCGCCGACCATCTGTGCCGGGGTGGGCGCGACTTTGTGGGTCTGGAAGAGGTCATAGAGCCAGGTGACCGCCTGCACGCCCAACTCACTGTTGAGTTGGAATTTGGTGCCGTCTTCGTTCAGAAGTTCAGTGCCAAAGGCACGCGAGAGAGTGACCAGCGTCTTCCAGATGTTGCCGGTGCCGGGCAGGAAGCCGTAGAAAGGCGGCGTGGCATCGCTCTTGGTCAATGCCTTGGCGGCTTCAACTTGCTGCTCTTGCGTCCAACCGGATTTCGGTAATTCCAAGCCGGCGGCTTCAAAAGCGGTCTCGTTGTAGTAGATCACGGCCAGACCGGGGTGGGACTTGAAGGGCAGACCGAGCAGGTTGCCTTCGACCGTAATCGCCTTGATACAACCTTCGTACCACTGGCTCAGGTCGATATTGTTGGAAGCGACCAGATCATCGATCGGCGCCACAATGCCTTGCGCCCACATAAAGTTGATCGTCGCGCCACCCAATGCGCTCCAGGCGGAATCGCCCAGCGTGTTACCGGCCAACATGGTCGAAACTTTGGTGTTATACTCTTCGCCGGGGAAGGATTCCTTTACAATCTCAATATCAGGGTTCTCTTCCATGAACTTCGGCATCTGCATGTCATAGAGCGTATCTTCCTGTTGGCCGATACGGGCATGGAAACGAATGGTGACTTTCTCACCGGCAGGGGCGGCTTCCCCACCACTGGCTTCGCCACCCGGCGCGGCGGCCGGCGTGGCGACACAGGCGGCCAGGGCCAAACCGGCCACACCCATGGAGGAGACACGCAGAAAATCACGACGCGACAAACCTTTTTGGTTGGTCATACAAACACTCCTTTGGTATAAATTTGGCAAGGAAAGGACGCTACACACTTGTTTAGTGTTGAAAGTAAGCGATCAGCAGTCTTTCATGAGGGCTAATCGGCTGTTACCTATAGGAAACGTGGGCAACAACTGCGTAAGTCCGTAAAATTGGGAATTAACAGAATCGTACATGAATCGACACATTCTGTCAATTGACCATTGTGCAAGAATTTAGTGGTGAAATGCAGACGTCGGCTACCCAAGCCAAACACTGGGCGAGTCTGTGACTCACCCAGTGCAAAGCGATACCTTATTCCTTAAGGATGACTTGTCACCCCGTCATCCTGTCACCTTATTTTTGACCAGCACGCCCCTGCTGTCCACAGCCGCATTGCCAAAGGAATCGTTGCTGGCATTCGGCGGGCTGAAGCCAAAGCCGGTCGGCGGCGTGACCCACATGCGATAGGCGCCGGCAGCCAGACCGGGTTCACCCGGATCCTGCCTGCCGTTGCGCTTGCGCGCCAGACGCTGGCGCCAATTTAGCCGAGCAGCGGGGTTGGGGTTGGCGTCGGGATCGGGGCATTGAGATCATAGACGCCGACATCGACGCTGTAGTTGGCTTCGCCCGGGACCAGCGTAATACAGTCGGAAATGCCGTTGCTGCCAACATCTGAATCGCCTTCGTCATCGCCGCCCTGGTCTTGCAAGGTGAAGACTGTGCCACTGGGCGCCAAGAAACGCACGCGATAGGAGCCGGGCGTGAGGTTGATAAAGATATATTGCCCACTATTGCTGGTGCTTCTGGTGGCCGCCGTTGAGGTGCTGGTGCAGCCTTCCAACAATTCGACGGTGACGCCGGCCAGACCGAGGCCGCCTTCATCCTGCAAGCCGTTACGATTGCTATCCAACCAGACGCGATCGCCGATGATGACGTTATCAGCCGAGGCAGTGCTGGTGGGCGTGGGACCGCCGGCGCGCGTGACGCAGACGGCGTCGGCGAAGAAGTCCGCGCCGCCATCAGTATAGGCATAGGCTTCAATATAGATGGTGCCCACAGGCGCGAGCAACGACGCTGAGACCTGTTGGTAAGCACTGGATGTCACTTGAGCGAAGGTGTGGCCCAAGCGCACGCCATTGGCGTCGTAGAAGTTAATGCCAAAGGAGTGGAAGATGCCGGCATTGGCGGTGCGACTAAAGCCGCTGATGGTATAGGTGGCGCCGGGCAAGACGCCCACCGGTTGGCTGATAAAAACGCCGCCGGGGCCGCGCAAGAGTGCCGCCTGCGTGCCGCTGTAGGCCTGGTTGCTCAGGGTCAGTTGCTGGCTAGTGTAACCGGCCACGGTCCAACTGGCGAAGCCGCTTTCAAAGTCGCCATTGATCAAGAGATTGCCTGTGCAGGTCGAAGGCACGGGCGTGTGGGTGGGGCCGACCGGTGTGTTGGTTGCGGTCGGCGGCACGGGCGTATTGGTCGCGGTTGGCGGGATCGGCGTACTGGTTGGGGTTACGGTCGGCGGCGGCGCCACCAACGTAAAGGCGACCTGTTTGCTGTCACACAACGGCCCAGCGGCATTGTCCTGATTGTGGGCTGTCATCTTCACTGTGTAGGCGCCGGCCGTGGCATTCCAGGCTGTGCCGCTGGGGGAATAGGTATAGGGTGGCGCATTTTTAGTCTCCACAGCGCCATTGACCTCAAACTTGACGCTTTCCGTAGACCCCATGGTCACCGCCTCCAGCGCATAGCGCGCCGGCAGGCTGCTCAAGTTGATGGTGGCGCCATTTTGAATGGGGTCTAAACCAGTCACCGGCAGGTTGGTGTCCAGATTCATCATGCGCAGGCGGTCAATCTGTGCGTCACAGACCGGCGTGGCCGTGGGTTGCGGGAAATCGCTATTGGTGATGGTGACATGGAACAAGCTACAGGTGTCAATGGAAAAGCGCTTGCGTTGATTGCCCTGTAGATCACGTACAATCCAGGAATTGCCGTTATAAGTGTGTTGCCAGTAGGCCACGCTGGGCGATACAGTGGCATAGAGGGTTTCCTGGTTGCTGTAATTTAGCCAAAAAACACGAATGCTCTGGTTACTGGCGTTGGTAAAGCGAATAAAAGTCTGACAGGTGTTGGCCACCACTTCGCCCGTCACCCCCGTCGGCGCTTCCTCGGCAAAGGCGTTGTATCGTGCTGGCTCGACAGGGGTGCCGTTTGTTTGGCTACCGGCATTCTCACCCTTGTTGATAATCGGCAGATATGCATGATCGACAGCGTCATTTTCGCCACTTCCCTGCACCTGTGGCCGGGCCGCCAGACGATTGGGCGCAAAACCAAAAGGCAGCAAGGCGAGAATCGTCACCAAAACCAAGAGGACGCGCAGACTGGAATGCTCTGAATGTTGTTTATTCATGCATGAGTTCCTTGTGGGTTAACAATTCCGTGAGTGTGAAAACCTGTGTGGGCAGCGATGGGGATGATGTCGCGAGTGGTGCAATAGGCGAACAACAAAGAGATGATGACAGGCTAAAGATTAACAAATTTAGCGCACCAAATTACTCCTTTCTAAGCTAACTCTTGTGGCACGTTATGAAAAGCAAAAGCATAGGGTAGGGAAAAGCTGTAGCGTTGCCGCAATACCAACATAACTCGCATTATAGCTTCAAAAAATGCAACTTTTTGTTGCATCTATCTTGCAATTCCAGCGGACTCTGTAAGGAAATAGGTAAGGTAAAGCGGTTTTGCCCATCGTGATACTTTCTTGATGCTGCCACCCGCTTTCTTGATCGCTTCTTGAGCCGAATTGCCCAAAACTTGGCAGTCGGCTTTAGCGGCAAAATACGTTGCAAGACATCGCGTTGCCCTCAATGGGGCGATTTTCGGTTGCCAACTTGCGCACCTGGCGGTTGCGCGTAACGCCGATCTTCGCTGTCACCGACGCCGTGAGCCGGCTCCCGTTGCTGCTGGTGATCTTTGCTTGGCTGGGCGTCGCTCTCTGGACAAGCGATCCGAATGTAGTCTACTGGTTCAACAGCAGCCTGATCGTCACGCTCGCTATCGCCTTTGGCATCCTCCGCTGGCTGCGTCACCCCAGCCGTCACACACTCGCCGACGCACTGGATGAAAACCGGCGCATCCGTCGTGCGCAACGCACCCTGGCTGAACTAGGTTCTGTTGACATTTCGTGGTAGCCGCTGAAACACCTGACAGGTTTTGGAAACCTGTCAGGTGTGTGCGCCTCCAATGTCAACAGAACCTAGAAAAGTTTACCCACGATTGATGGCGCTTCAGGGCGCAGCGGTGGTGATAAGCGTGCGGATTAACTGGCTATAGGCGTCTTTCATCGGCAGTTCCAATTCATGCTTGATGCGGCGACGTTGGGTCGGCGTCTGCTCGCCGGTGAGCGGGTTGAAGCCGATCTTTTCATAACTTTCCCAATAGAGGCCGACGCCCCGTTTCTGCCAGTTGGGCAGGTCGTTAAAGTTGATGCCCCGTTGAAAGAGCAGCTCATTCTTGGCCGCCACCGATAGCCCCTCCAGTGCCGAAGTCGCCGCGCCGACCGACTTGCCCTCTTTGCGCAAGAGCCAATAACAGTGCGAATTGAGCGCGTTACGGTGGGCATCCTCGCTGCGCCAGCGGAAGTAATCGGTCACCAGCTCAATGGTCGGCAGTTGGCTGATGCGCGCATCAAAGCCGGCCAGGCTACCCAGCAGCAGCGAAAACTTGGCGCTCGCCTCACCGGCCAGGATCGAATCATACTTGCGCAACTTGCGGTTAAAGCTCTCTTCGGTTGGATGAAAGAGCAGCGAAATCTCGTCGCTCTGCGTATAGCCGTAGAGGACGCGAAAGCCGCAATTCATCAAATGCTCGGTGGTGGCGATCATATAGTCGCGGAAGCGCTCATCAAAGGGTGCGGCAAAGCGGTGAACTTCCCGCGTCAACCGCGTAAAGCTGCGGCCATCTAAGCGGGCGACCATATAGAGGCCGGGGAGAACACAATGATCATGCGCGGTTTCAAAGACGCGCATCTTCTGGTCGAGTTCGTCAAATTTCATAGGCGGATGTATAATTCATGGTAAGAAACGACAGTAATAGAAATTATAGAATAGCTGCTGGAAGAACCCTGTGGCAGCCCTTCCAAAGTACGGTGAGGCATTGTTTTTGACAACACAGCGAGTTAACCATGACAGAAAGAACATTAACGGTCAGGCTGCCAGAAAACACCTTTCTTAAACTACAAAAAGCCGCCGAAGTAACCTATCGTTCGGTTGATGATCTCCTTGCGTCTACCATCGATGCTACCCTGATCGCGCCGCCTGATTTGCCGGAAGCATTGGCGAATGAACTAGCCGCCTTACATTTGCTTGGCGATGAAGCACTATGGGCGGCTGTGCTACCCTCACTGTCACCTGCTGAACAGCATCGTTTAGAGCAACTCAATCATATTGGCGGGGAGCGTGCTTTGACAGCGGCTGAAGAGGCAGAACAAGCAGCTTTGCTTCAAGCGTACTACCGATCAATGCTGCGACGCGCACAAGCCATCGCTATCTTAAAACAACGCGGCCACGAAATCTCACCAGCAAAACTTGCAACCTATGGCAACTTTGTATATCCCGCCACCGCTGCGTGAACAAGTACGGCGGCGAGCGAACTACCGTTACGAATACTGTCACACGCCGGAATGGCTCATTGGCGTTGAACACGAAGTAGACCATATAACGCCGCGTGCTCACGAGGGAGCGACTGCTGCTGTAAACCTTTGTTTGGCCTGTGCGTCTTGCAACAGTAGCAAGCAGGCCAGAGTAGATGGTATTGATTCGCAAACAGGGGAGCGTGTCGCACTGTTTCACCCACGTCAGCAGCGGTGGCAAGATCATTTTGGTTGGAGCGCTGACGGTACGCGAATTTTAGGCATAACGCCCTGTGGGCGTGTCACCGTAGAGATCTTGAAGCTTAATAACCCTCTTATCATTGTTGCGCGTTCAGTTTGGGTGAATGCTGGTTTGCACCCACCCAAACTTCGCGCCGAAACGCGTTAGAAATCTATTCTAAGCGCTTTTTCCCTAGCTCCACAGCCGATCCCATGACCGTTCGTTATCCCACATCTCCGTCGATTGGTCAAAGTAGACCGGATCACGTGGGTCGATGCGGGCGCGGAACAGATCTTCGTTGATGTCATCAAAGCCCAGCCCCGGTTTGTCGGGAATGTTCATAAAGCCATCCTGGATCAGCGGGTCGGGCAGACCGGTGACCAGTTGGTTCCACTCCGGGTGGTCGACCGAGTGATTTTCCAGCACCAGGAAGTTTTCCGTGGCGGCGGCGCAATGGGCGTTGGCCAGCGCGCTGATCGGCGAACCGGCCATGTGCATCGCCATGGCGATGCCGTACTCTTGCGCCAGGTCGCCGATCTTCTTGGTCTCCATAATGCCGCCTGACGAGGCCAGGTCGGGGTGGATGATGTTGACGGCATTCTTCTGGAAGAGGGGCAGGAAGCCTTCCTTCAAGTAGATGTCTTCGCCGGTGCAGGTCGGCGTATCAACGGCCCGTGTCAATTCCGCCCACTGGTCGGCAAATTGCCAGGGGATCATATCCTCATACCAAGCCAGCGTATACTTGTCCAGCGCCTTGCCCAGGCGGATGCAGGATTTGAGGCCGATATGGCCGAAGTGATCGACCGCCAGCGGCACTTCATAGCCGATCACATCGCGCACGGCCGCCACATAGTCGCAGAGGATGCCGATGCCGACATCGGTGATCTGAATGCCGGTGAACTGGTGCATGATGTTGTTGGTGCTTAACATCTCCGGCGGGGCGACCAGAGTGCCAGGAATGTTCCTCAGCAGACCGATGCCCACATCCATCTTCAAAAACTTGAAGCCCTGCTCCATGCGCGCCTTGAGCCGACGCCCCATCTCGGTGCCGTCCGGCACGCTGGGGGTGTCGGAATAACAGAGGACTTTGTCGCGGAACTTGCCGCCGGCCAGTTGATAGGCCGGCACGCCATACGCCTTACCGGCCAGGTCAAAGAGCGCCATTTCGACACCGCAGACGCCGCCGGCCTGGCGGGCATGGAAACCGAACTGCTTGATCTTGCGGAAAATTTTGTCAATATTGCAGGGGTTTTCGCCAATCAGATGGCGCTTCAGGATCAGCGCATAGGTTTTGCTGGCCCCATCACGCACCTCGCCATAGCCGACAAGCCCCTGGTTGGTGTCGATCCGAATGATGGTGACGCGCATAGGAATGCCCGCCAGGTTGGCAACCCGCACATCGGTGATCTTCAGATCCGACGGGCGGGAGCGGGTGTTAACATTTTGTTCAAGACTAGTAGACACGCGTGACTCCTTAGGTCATGACAGGGTGACAAGGCTTCGCCGTGAGCTCAGCCAAACGGTGACAGGGTGAGGGCGCATTCCGGTCAACGTGTCACCTCTTTGTTTGAATAAATTGCGAAGGTAGTAGAGATCATACCGCCAACTGGGGAAAAGGTAAAGTTTGAGTAACAACTAAGCCCGCTCCCAGCCGGTCCGTGACCGGCTGGGAGCGGGCTTAGTTGTTACAAGGTTGATTGGAAAGTAGGCAGCAATCCGATTATTCGCGTGAGCTTTACGGCGCCAGGTGTATTTCAGTTTTGGGGCAACTGCCGAACGGCCAGCGTTAGCGCTCCGCAACTGGGTCGCTAACGCTGGCCGTTCGGAGCAAACGCGCCCCCAACTTGAAATAGACCCTACGGCGTCAACTTGATTGACGACATGCTATTTCTGCGGTACAATATACGCACAGATGTTCGTGCTTGTGCAGACGATCTTCCGGCCTGTAGGCGCCCAATGGGTTTCCGTTGAGTCTAGGGAGGGTTAATCCTCTTGCATCTCTACACTCAAGCGCCCCTACAGGACAGGGAGCAATTAAAATTCGTTGTTCAAACGTAACGACGAAGCCCCATCGCCAGTCACGGACTAGCTAGGCGCTTGGTCGTTACGTTCAAAAATTCCAAATAAATCACCTATGGCTAAACCCAAAACTCAATATGTCTGCTCTGAATGTGGCGGCACCCAGATGAAATGGATGGGCAAATGCCCCGATTGCGGCGAATGGAATACGCTGCAAGAGTTTGTCGTGCGTGAGCCGGATAAGAGCAAGGGTAGCCTCTTGCCCGCCGGCGCAACCGCCATGCGTCCGGTCGCCCTACCTGATATTCCCAAAGAGAGTATGGCGCGCCTGTCATTGCGCATGGCCGAGATGAACCGCGTCCTGGGTGGCGGCATTGTACCGGGCGGCTGTGTGCTGGTCGGCGGCGAGCCTGGGATTGGCAAAAGTACATTGCTTTTGGACATGGCCTCACAGATTGCCAAAAGTGTCGGCACTGTCCTCTATATTAGCGCTGAGGAGAGTGTGCATCAAGTGGGGCGCCGGGCAGCGCGGATGAATATTCAGGATAGCAACCTGCTGGTCTTCGCCGAGATTGAAGTCGAACAGATCATCGAGCAGATCGAAACGATGAAACCGGCGCTGGTCATTGTCGATTCGGTACAGGCCATTCACAGCGCCGGCAGCACCAGCGCCGCCGGCACGGTCAGCCAAGTGCGCGATTGCGCGGCGGCGCTACTGCGCACCGGCAAGCAGAATAACATCCCCATCTTTCTCGTCGGTCATGTGACCAAAGAAGGCTCACTGGCCGGCCCCAAGGTGCTGGAACACATGGTCGATGTGGTGCTGCAACTGGAGGGCGAACGCTTCCACGCCTATCGCCTGCTCCGTTCGATCAAAAACCGCTTTGGCAGCACCAACGAAGTCGGCATCTTTGAGATGGGCGAAGGCGGCATGACCGAAGTCGCCAACCCCTCCGAAATGTTTCTGGCCGAACGCTTGCCCAACGCCGCCGGCAGCGCTATTGCCGTCTCGCTCGAAGGCACTCGCCCGCTGCTGGTGGAAGTGCAAGCCTTGAGCAGCCATACCGCCTTTAGTCAGCCGCGCCGCACGGCCAACGGCGTTGACATGAATCGCCTACTGCTCCTGACCGCCGTTCTCAGCAAGCGTGTCGGCCTGAACTTGAGCGACCAGGATGTCTTTGTCAACATTGTCGGTGGTATGCACATTGACGAACCCGCCGCCGACCTCGCCATTGCCGCCGCCATCACCAGCAGCTATCGCAACAAACCGGTCGCTGCTGACCTTGCCATTGTCGGTGAAGTGGGCTTAAGCGGCGAATTGCGCAGCGTTGGCCAACTCCCGCGCCGTTTACACGAATCCGCCAAACTGGGCTTTACCCGCGCCCTCGTTCCCCGCAGCGCCCTCAAAGGCAAACGGGATGAAAGCCTCCCCGCCAACCTCGAAGTCATCGGTGTGCGCACGCTTTGGGAAGCGTTGGAAGTCGCCGTTGTGAAGTAAAGAGATTGAGAGATACAGAGATTAACCTACTCTCAATCTCCCAATCTCTTCAATTTCCTCCACCAGCCACTTTGCAAAAACTGCCTTTCTTCACCGATAATGGACAAATGACTTACGACGCCCTTCGTGTCCGCGTCGTTGCACGGGCGCCGATCAAGATAGATCTTTTAGTAAACGGCCCGAAGGAGTAGAGATGTCCATTCATTTTGGTACGGACGGCTGGCGCGCCGTCATCAGTGAAGAGTTTACTTTTGAGAATGTCCGCAAAGTGGCGCAGGCGATTGCCGACAAAACGCTGGCGGATGCCGCTGTACAGCCGCTGCGCAACGGCAACCAGGACCCAACGCCAAGCATGGTGGTAGGCTTTGACACCCGCTTTCTCTCGGATCGCTACGCCATTGCTGTGGCTGAAGTGCTGGCGGCCAATGGTATTTTTGTCTGGCTGGCGCGTGGCGACGCGCCCACCCCGATGATCAGCTATGCCATTGTCGATAAACATGCCACCGGCGGCGTCATGATCACCGCCAGCCATAACCCGCCGCGCTACAGTGGTATAAAACTTAAAGCTGCTTACGGCGGTTCGGCTAGTCCTGAAGATTGTAAAGAAATTGAAAGGCGCATCCAGGCCAATGATGCTGCCGGTCAAACGCCCAAACGGTTTGATCTGGACACGGCAAGCGAGCAAGGACGGGTACAACGCTTCAACCCGCTGCCCGCCTACGAAACGCATCTACGTACTCTAGTCAACTTTGATACCATTCGCAAAGCCAACATGAGTGTGGTTGTCGATGCCATGTATGGCGCCGGGCGCGTCTATCTGCGTCGGCTGTTGGAAGACGCCGGCTGTCGCGTCACCGAGTTGCGCGGCGAGATGAATCCCGGCTTTAACGGCATTCACCCGGAACCCATTGCCCGCCATCTCCAACCCCTTTTCCTGGAAATGTCCAGTGGTAAATATCAGATCGGCCTGGCGACCGACGGTGATGGCGACCGTATTGGCGCCGTCGATCCCAACGGTCACTTTATTGATCCCCATTGCATCATGGCGCTCATGGTCGAATATCTGGTGCATGACCGGGGCCTGCGCGGCAGCATTGTCAAGACCGTCAGCACCACCCAAATGCTCAACCGCCTGGCCGACCGCTATGGGTTGACGATTCACGAGACGCCGGTTGGTTTTAACCATATCTGCGACCTGCTGATGAATGAACAGGTGCTGCTGGGCGGCGAAGAGAGCGGCGGCATTAGCATCCTCGGCCACATTCCTGAAGGCGACGGTTTACTGATGGGGCTGCTGCTGGTGGAAATGGTCGCCAA
>QWII01000129.1 GCA_021405325.1 Caldilinea sp. CFX5
CGTTCTTCCCTCGGCTTTCCGTGGCTTCTCTGACTTTGCGATTCATTTTAACACACTTCCCCCAAAAATTCCGGTTTTCATTCTGATTTGAGTATAGTATAAATTTTCGGTTATCAAACGATTTACACATTAAAAAAGGGAAAAGACGCTATGCTCGCCGGCACGGCCTGGGAAGAGATTACGCCTGACCGCCCCTTACCCCTCTTGGGGCAAATGCACGTTCGCCTCGGCCAGTACACACACGACCCCTTGACCGTCAATGCCGTGCTCTTTGCCGATGGTGACCAACGGCTGGCGCTCGTTTCAGTTGATGTCTGTTTGTTGCCCGATGCGTTGGCGCGCAGCTTGCAACAAGCGTGCAGCGCGGCCACGGGTTTGCCGCCAACCGCCATCATTTTGGCCGCGACCCACACCCATGTCGCCCCTTGCACCACTAATGCGTTGGTGGGCGAGGCCGACCCGGCTTTTCTCCAACAACTTGAACAGGCGACCGTTGCCGCCGTACAACGCGCCCTGGCCGATCTTGAACCGACAACGCTCTATGCCGGACGGGGCTATCTGGAGCAGATGGGCTGGAACCGGCGCGGGATGCGCCGCGATGGCTCGTGTCACATGTACTGGGGCAGTTGGAAAGAAGACTTTGTCGGGCTGGAGGGACCACGCGATGGCGAAGTCGGTGTCATCTGGGCGACCAACGCGGCCGGTCAGGTGAAGGTGGTCATCCCCTCGTTTTCTACCCACCCCAACTGTGTCGAAGGGGAAAGTTATTACAGCGCAGACCTGCCTGGTCAGGTACGGCGGGTCTTGCGGGCGACCTTGGGGGAAACGGTTGGCGTTGTCTACCTCACCGGTGCGGCGGCTAATACTGCGCCTTCGATCATGGAACAGAACCCCAAGAACCACCAACCCTGGCGCGGCGAGAGCGGTCTGGTGCGCTCCGGCCTCTACCTGGGCAGCGCGATCCTCAAGGTGATCGCCGGCCAGACCAGCCCGATGGTTGCGCCAACCTTGCGCCATGAACAGACGGAACTCCTGTTACCCATGCGAGAGTGGGACACCTGGGCCGACCTGAGTGAATTTGGCGACGCCATGCGCCTCTATTTTGAGGAGAGCCACGCCGATTGGCCGCGCCTGCTGCGCGAGGATAACCCGGCGCCGGTACGCCTGCATGTTGTGCGCCTGGGCGATGCAGCCATTTGTTGCAACCCGGCTGAACTCTATGTCGAATTTGGACTGGCGATCAAACAGCGTTCCCCGGCGTGTGTGACCTTAATTGCCGAGTTGAGTGACGGCTGGTGCGGCTATGTCCCCACCCCGGAGGCGATCCGGCATGGCGGCTACAGTGCGGCCACCAACCGCTACACGCGGCTCATCCCCGAAGCCGGTTGGCTGATCACCGAAGCCACCGGACGCATGTTGCAAAATCTTTTTAGAAACGAGCAGGCAATCCGATGACAGCAGACAAACTAGCCATCCTCGGCGGGACACCCGCCATTCCCAGTGGAACCTTTCAACCCTGGCCGCCCATCAACGAGGTCGATGTCAACTATGTGATGGCCTCTTTGCAAGGGACCAACCACGCTTTTGGCCCCAACTGTGTCGCCTTTGAGCAGGAGTTTGCCGCTTGGAATGGCAACCGCTACGCTATTACCACCAACAGTGGCACCGCAGCCTTGCACATGGCAATCGCCGCCTGTGATTGCAGCGAAGGCGATGAAGTGATCGTCACGGCCTATTCCTGGTCTTCCTCCGCCACCTGCATCCTCCATCACAACTGCATTCCGGTCTTTGTGGATATTGACTTTGACACGATGAACATTGATGTCAACAAGATCGAGGCGGCCATCTCGCCCAAGACCAAGGCGATCATCGTGGTGCATCTGCATGGCCTGGCCGTCAATATGGCGCAGGTGATGGCCGTTGCGCAAAAACATGGCCTCAAAGTGATCGAGGATGCCTGTCAGGCTCACGGCGCGCAGTTTCAGGGCAAGAAGGTGGGGACGATGGGCCATTGCGCCGCCTTTAGTTTCAACCAGAACAAAAACCTCTGCTCCGGCGAAGGGGGCATGTTTGTCACCGATGATGAAGAATTGTTGAAAAAGGCGCGTATGATCTGGTCGTTTGGCGAAACCCGCTCCCCCGTCGAGCAGCGCGATTATCATGCCTACGCGCTCGGCTGGATGTATCGCAACAACGATCTGACCGCCGCCTTTGGTCGCGCCCAGTTGACCCGGCTCGACACCTACCTGGCCTGGCAGGCGCACAACGCCCAAGCCTTGACTCAGCAATTACAAGGTGCGCCCCATCTGATCCGGCCCACAGTGCCGACCGGTCATACGCCCAGTTGGTACAACTATGTGTTGCGTTTTGACCTGACCGCCCTTGGTCACACCGCTGATGCCGGCGTATTTCGCCATAAAATTGTGCGGGCGCTCAAGGCCGAAGGGCTGGAAACCGCCGTCTGGCAGAGTTTTATTTTGCCACGGATGACGGTTTTTCAGGCCAAGAATGCCTACGGGCATGGCGCACCGTGGAGCAGCCCTCATGCGCGACCGGTTGATTATTCACCCGAACAATACCCCGTCGCCCAACGCCACTGCGATACGCATACTTGCCTGGTCTACCCGCTGCGCTACCCCAACCCGCCGGCCACGGTCGAGTTGGTAGCCGCCGCCATTTGGAAGGTGATGGAACAGATCGACCAGCTTGAAGCGCTACCTGCCGCAAGCTGAAATTGCCAAGATTGAGGAACGGCTGGCGGGTTAGTTGGCTGATTGAGGCATCGCACAAAACGCCTTCCGCTCGACGCTCGTCTGTGACGCGCCCGGCCAGTTACGCGTCACGACGCGCGTCGAGCAAGTAGCTACGCTTTCTATGCTTCATAGACTACGCGCCCACCGCTGATCGTCAGGGCGGCGCTCAGTTGGCCGACTTCTGCAACCGGCGTGCTTTCCAAGTCGCCAGCCAACAGCACAAGATCGGCTAGGAGACCGCGACGTAGCTCCCCTTTGATCCCTTCTTGAAATTCAGCGTAAGCGCCATCACGGGTATAAGCGGCCAGTGTATCGTGGAGGCTTTGGGTTTGCACGGGCAGATCGAGCGCCATTGACCAGGGTTTGCGCGCCAGGGCGGCCTGCATCCCCAGGTAAGGGTTTTGTGTCACCACCGGCCAGTCGCTGCCGAAGACGAGATGAGCGCCGCTGGTGCGCAGGCTCTGCCAAGGAAAACCCCATCCCCACCGCGCTGCGCCAACATTCTTTGCCCAGATTTGCCCCGGTTCGGAAACCACTTCGTGGAGCGGCTGCATGGAGGCAATGACGCCCAAGGCTTGAAAGCGGGGCAGATCCGCCGGGTGGAGCAGTTCGACATGTTCGATGCGGTGGCGACTGTCGCGGCGACCATGCGCTGCTTGCACCGCCGCATAGCCATCCAACGTGCGGCGGATGGCGCCGTCGCCAATGGCGTGGGTGGTGAGTTGCAGACCCAGCCGGTCACAAGCCAGCGCCAGTTCGGTGAAAGGTTCCGCTTCAAAAATTGCTTTGCCGATGTCATCCGGTTTATCGACATAAGGATCGAGCATCAGGGCAGTATAGGATTCGATCACCCCGTCCATAAAAAATTTAGCGCAGGTGCTGCGCACTCGGTTGCTGAGATAGGCATCGCGCATGGCAATCGCTTCGTCCAAGTCCGCAATGACAGTGGCCGGCGTGACGCTCAACGGGACATTGATACGCAAGGTCAATTCGCCGGCGGCTTCCATCTCGGCGTAGAGCGCTAATTGTTCCAGGCTGCCATCCATATTGTGGACGCTGGTGATGCCGTAGGCCGCGGCCTGCGCCAGCCCTTGGCGCACCAGTTCCCGTTTGCGGGCGGCATCCGGTTTGGGCATCAGCGCTTGCACTGGGCCAAAAGCGCCCCGTTCGCGCAATTCACCAGTCGCCAGGCCATCAGCGCCCATGACGATTTCGCTGCCGGGGTCACAGGCGGCGCCGTGCAGCAAACCGGCCAGTTCGAGCGCCCTGGTGTTGGCAAACATGGTGTGATAGTCAAAGGCCATGATCGCCAGCGGCCGGTCCGCAACGATGGCGTCCAGGTAGTGACGGGTGGGGATCTGCCGGTTGGGGCCGATTTCGTAGATCATCCCGTTGCCCAGCAACCACGCCCGGTCGGGATTGGCAGCGGCGTAGCTTTGCACGGCGGCGGTTAGCTCGGCATAGGTTGTCAGCTCTTCGCACTGAATGTTGTCCAGTTTGAGTGAACCCCAGAGCAGGTGAAAATGGCTGTCGATCAGACCGGGCAGCAACGTGCGGCCACCGGCGTCGATGACACGGGTATGGGGTCGCCGCCAGGTCAGCGCATCGGCGGTGCTGCCGACGAAGACGATCCGTTCACCTTGCACGGCGACGGCTTCAGCGCGCGGCCGGGCGCGATCCTGGGTCAGGGCGTTGGCATTGACAATGAGGAGGTCAGCATAGGTTGTCATAAATTCGCTTGTTCTTTTAGGCAGGCGTGGTTGTAAGTGCGTCCAGCAGTTGCGGTAAGACCACACCGCCGGCGCCCTGTAAGAAAATGTCAGCCATCTCAGAGATAGGCGTACACTGTGGGTTGACATCGATCACCAGCGCGCCGGCCCGTTTGGCCACCAGCGGCAACTGCGCCACCGGATAGACCACCCCACTCGTGCCAACGACGAGCATGATTTCACAACTTTCGGCGGCGCGCCAGGCAATGTCCACCACATCCGTTGGTAACGCCTCGCCAAACCAGACGACATCGGGCCGGACAAGTTCGCCACAGTGGGGACAGGTCGGCGGTAGCTCTTGGGTGCGTTCGGCTGGTTGCAAGCTATAGTCAGCCCGGCAATAGTTGCAGCGAAAGTGATTGATGCGCCCATGAATGTGGTAGACCTGGCGGCTGCCGGCGCGTTCGTGCAAGTTATCGACATTCTGCGTCACCAGGGTAAAGGCCGCCATCCGCGTTTCCAACTGCGCCAGCGCCTGATGACCGGGATTGGGCGTGGCGGCTTCGACGGTGCGTAGCCGATCCATATACCAGCGCCAAACCAACCCCGGATCATCGGCAAAGCCTTCTTGCGAAGCAAGCCGTTGCGGGTCAAATTTTGACCACAAGCCAGTCTGCGCGTCGCGAAAGGTCGCCACCCCCGACTCGGCGCTGACGCCGGCCCCGGTGAGGCAGACGACGCTATGGGCTTGGGCCAGAGCCTGGGCAGCTTGTTGGATTGGTGTTGTTGGGAGCATAAGAATCTACTTCAGCCAGTCATTTGCATAGACTATCAGGCCATTATTTACGCAACACGACAACTTCACCACGAAATTGTGGGAAAAGACGGATGAAATCACGCCCATTCAACGTAATCACTTTATCCACACTGGCCTTGATTGCGACGTACATGACCAAAGCATCATACGTGATTCCACCAACCAGATTGCGCTTCTGCAAGTCCTCAAGAATTGTTACATAATCGACCGGCGTCAATCCAACAATCTCAAAGGTGCCCAGTAGATTTTCTCGCATCAGGTCGAGCGCATCAGTCGCCGTAATTTTGGGCTGTAAAGGCATTCGCGTCAGGGTTGAATAAAGTTCAGCTAAAGAGTGCGCTGAGAGAATGCCCGTATGGGCGCCAGCCAGGACTTGATCCAACTAGGGATGGGCAAGATGATGGGCTTCATGCGGCTTTAAAAGCGCGGCAATCAATGTAGAAGTATCAAAAAGGAATCGCATACGATTACATTAATGCCAGCATTCGTTGTTCGCGGTCAGCCTCGACAGGATCTGTTGTGTCATCAAGTAACTCGCCTGTAAAGACCAGAACATGATTTTCGTACTGTAGGTGTGCAGATCTTTTCTTGATCCGCAGGTGAATGCCGCTGTTGGCTGCTTCAACCACCAGCGACATCCCCGGAACCAGCCCCAACTGTTGGCGCAAAGTTTCCGAAATGGCAATAATGCCTGGCTTCTCCAGTGTAATATCTGCTATTGGACTCATCATTTCTTCTCCAATCGCGTTGTGAACAGCACGATTTGGCTACCCACACAACGAAACCGCTTACAGTTTCTTACCAGCATCTATTCTACTGATCAGGGCCTGATCGTCAAATTCAAGCCATGATAAACAGGCATACAACCACACCCGCGGTCGTTACTACGCCGCCAATAACTCGCGCGCCCGCGGCTCATGCCACTGCATCTGAAGATGGGTGCTTTCATGGGGTTTGAAGGCTTTGCGCACAGCTTCGATCTTGGTCGCCAGCACTTCAATTTCGGCCAGGTCAGCCACGCCCATGCCCAACTGGTGGCCGTAGTTGAGTAGTCCCAGTTCCAGCGGTTCAAAACCCATCGCTTTGGCAATGACGGCATCGGCAGCAAAGACATCAATGCTGGCGGCGGCGACGCCCAAGTCTACGCCATCCTCGCCGCCGGGGCCGTTGCCCTGTAGTCCACGCGTACCATCGACCACGGCAATATCCGGGGCGAGGAAGCGCGCCAGGCGGATGAGGTTGATGTTCAAGACTTGCGCTTCGGCGGGCAGGGCGCGTTCGGCGTGGCTCTTGAAGCCGTGCATCTTCACCCGATCCGGCTTGTGGATCGTCCCCATGATCATGTTTTTGAGTGCCAGGGTGACGACACAGACATCGTGGGTTTTGGCAATGGCCACCGAGATGGTACAGGGGCAATCCAGCACCGTCTTGGGCATCCGCACCACGGTTTCGCTATGGTCGGCCAGGATGATCGGCGTCTCCACCCAGTTGGTCTCTTGGTTGAGATTGACGAGTCGAATCGGCACGGGGTATTCGTCGGCCAGGGCATGATAGCCAAAACTATCCCACGCCTCGCCGGGGTAGTTTTCATTGCCCCCTTCGGCGATCAGAATTTCCCCCGGCGGCTTGGGGGTGCTGAGCAGGAAATCAATGGCGCCGCGCATGGCGTCGGCATGGCTGGAGGCCAGTTGATTTTTGCCCGAAAGAAAGTTCGGTTTCAGCATCACCTGTTCGCGGATGCGGGGCGTCACATCGGCGCGCACCAGATCGAGGGCGCGATAGATATTGCGGCGGCGATCCCCTTCGCAGGCCAGGCCGACACGCGCACGTTTCGTGGTCATGAAGTTCTCCTACAATAATTTATCTTGTGTTTCAGCAAATAGTTCTGCCAATGGCAGTTCAAAGCCTTCTAATACGCTATTTCCAGCCAAAGGCCATCGATTCCCAGCTTAGTATATCACCTTCGATATGATCACGCAGCCCCAGTTGCTCCATGATGTACATAAGCTGCGCCCGGTGGTGCATGTTATGAGTAATGACATGAGCAATGGCGCCGCCGAAGGTTTTGGGGACGGGGGGCTGATCCAACACATCGACAAAGACGGCATCATAGCGCCTTTCACGCGCAATGGTGCGGGCCAGGGCGGCAAATTCACGGGCGACGACGGTCAGCCGCTGTTGTAATTGTTCCGGCGTGTCACCGGCGCGCTCTGTTTGGACTGGTCGCTCATAGAGCAGGTCAGTCCACGTCTCCATTGCCTCGATCAGGTGGACAAAGGTTGCGCGCAAGGAGCCGTGATCGATGGCAAAGGGTTGATCCCACTGTGCCGGCGACAGAGTCCGGCATTGCGCCAGCAGTTGTTGGGTCGTCCACACATCATGGCCGAGCAAACGGTCAAGAATATCCAAGAGTTACGCTCCTTCATCCACGGCTGGCTTCTACTAGACGGCAATCGGCGCTTTGATGGTCGGGTGACTCTGGTAATTTTCCAACGTGAAATCGCTATAGGTAAAGTCAAAGATCGAACGCACGGCCGGGTTGATCACCATGCGGGGCAGCGGATAAGGGTCGCGGCTTAGTTGCAACTGCACCTGTTCCAGATGGTTCAGGTAGATATGCGCATCCCCCAACGTATGAATGAACTCACCCGGTTGCAGGTCGCAGACCTGGGCAATCATCATGGTTAGGAGGGCGTAGGACGCAATGTTAAAGGGTACACCTAAAAATATGTCCGCAGATCTTTGAAAGAGTTGGCAGGAAAGTCGCCCTTGGGCGACATAGAATTGAAAGAGACAGTGACAAGGGGGTAGCTTCATCTGGTCAATATCCGCTACATTCCAGGCCGAAACAAGCAAGCGGCGGGAATCAGGGTTACGTTTGATCTGGCTGATCAAATTGCTAATTTGATCAATGGTTTCACCACTGGGCGTTGTCCAACTGCGCCATTGATAACCATAGACGGGGCCAAGATCGCCGTTGGCATCAGCCCATTCATCCCAGATGGTGACGCCGTGGTCGTTCAGATATTTGATATTGGTGTCGCCCCGGAGAAACCAAAGCAATTCATAGATCACCGACTTCAGGTGAATCTTCTTGGTCGTGACCAGCGGAAAGCCAGCCGCCAGATCAAAGCGCATCTGGTAGCCAAAGACGCTGATCGTGCCGACGCCGGTACGGTCTTCTTTTTTGACGCCGTGGGCGAGGATGTGGCGGAGCAGGTTGTGATATTGGTGCATAAGATTTACCAGTGCATAACAAAACCGCCGTCGACATTGACGGTCTGCCCCGTAACATTATTCGCCCGCGCCGAGGCCAGGAAGACCGCCATATCCGCAATGTCTTCCGGCTCCTGCCAGCGTTTAAGCGGGACGACGCGACCGATCTTTTCCGACGACCACTGCTCAAAGGTCAATTGTTGCTCCGGCGGCAGGTTGGCATTAGAGGCGCGCCAGATCGACTGGTTGAGCGGCGTGTTAACCATGCCGGGGTTCAAGGTGTTGACGCGGATATTATAGGGCGCCAAATCCTTAGCGCAACACTGAGCAAAGTTGATGAGCGCCGCCTTGGAGGCGCTATAGGGCGGATCGGTCTGCGAGCCGATCTGGCCGGCAACCGAGGCGAGGAAAAGCAAAGAGCCGTTGCGCCGTTCGCGCATGGCCGGGGTAAAGGCGTGCGCCGTATTGACCGCGCCGATCACATTCACTTCTAACACCTTCGGCCAATCTGCCGGTGTCAAATTCCAGAAGGGAAAGCCATATTTGCCTGAGCCAATACCAACGGCAAAGACCACATGATCCACCGGCCCGACACTGCTTTCGATCTGGGTGACAGCACGTTGCAAAGCGCCATAATCGGTCACATCGACTACCACAGGCGTCACTGGTTGTGTCCCTGTCCCGATCGTTTGGGCAATTTCCGTCACAGTCGGCGACCGGTCCAACGCCACCACACATGCCCCTTCATTGACAAAACTCTGGGCAATGGCACGACCGATCCCACTGGCCGCGCCTAAAACCACCACCACCCGTCCTGCTAATTCAAGCTTCATACCTGTCTTCCTATCTTCTTGTCTTCTTTTATTCGCTAGGGTGCACGCTGAAACATACGTGCAACCATGACGGCAATAAAACCGATTACGACCAAAATTGCGGACAACACAGCAATGGCGCCCAATCGATCCACCCAAACGGGGCGTTGGCTAGCGACGGGAATTGGCGCTAGCGTGATCGGTGTATTGGTCGCGTTCGCGACTGGCGCCGCAGCCAACACCGTTGGTGAACCGACGACGGTTTGCGTCGGCAAGGTCGGCAGTGCATAGACATTGCTGGTGGGGGTAGGCAAGGGGGAAGGCGTGGCTGTCGGCAGCACTGGTGTCGGCGGCAATGTTGCAATAACAGCGGTATCGGTTGGCGCCGGGGGTTGGGTGGCTGTAACTGGAATCACCACAAAGGTGGGCGTTTCCGTCGGCGTGGCCACTGCTTGGGCAGGCGCGGCAGCCGTTGTCACCGCCGGCTGCAAGGGGATGGCAACTGGTGTATTCACGTCGGGCGTTAGTATGGCCGGCAGCACTGCCGCCGCGCCACAAACACGCAACCGGACATTGTCCAGATACATCAAGGTCCGGGCGTTGTTGCCGTCATTAAAGGCATTGAAATAGATGTAGAGCGTTTGGCCCCGGTACGCAGTTAAATCGACCACGTCCTCCTGCCAGATGCCATCATTGCGCAATTCACGCCGCAGGATTTGAATCGGCTTCAAATTGGGTGCTAATAGAATTAGATCCTGGCGGTCGGTCGTTGAGGTCGGCGTACCGGCTTGGGCCGTGCGCAGCAAGCGCCACCAGCGCAATTGGATCTGTCCACTGGTAAAAGGCAGCGTGACCAACTGCCGAACCGAGGAAAAGGTGACGACATTGTTGGGGTTATCCGGCGGATTGCCCAACAAAACCGCGCGGGTCCCCTCTTGGACGGCCTCACTCGTATAGCGCGGCGGCACCGGGTCTTCACCAAAATGCCAACCGTCATAGCCCTCAAAGCCGCCATTGACCAAAATGTTCGGACAGCTTAGATCCTCCGGCGGTAAGGGGGTGCTGGTGACAGGGATTGGTGTAATGGTTGGCGGCGCCGGCGTGGTCGGCAACGGTGATAAAGTCACGACCGGCGATAGACTGGGCGCCGGCGAAATGGTGGGCAGCGGCGTCACTGGCGTGGTCGGCAACGGTGTAATGCTTGGCGATGGTACGAAGGTGGGCGTATAGGTCGGTAACGGCGCCAGGGCGCAATATTCAAGTTCGACATTGTCGATATACATCAAGGTGCGCCCCGCTGCACCGTCATTGCGTACGCGGAAGCGCAGGCTGATGGTGCGACCAGCATAGAGCGTCAGATCAAAGTCGCGCGCTTTCCAAGTGCGGGCATTGTCTTGCACATTTAAGAGCGAACCGATCAGTTGATCGGTCGTCGCATCAAAGAGATCAGCCTGTTGTAAATCAGCGCCGGGGGCGCCGTCATAGAATGGGTAATAGAGAAAGCGCAGGATGATGCGGGTGGCGCCAAAGGGTAACAAGATCGGCTTGTGGCGCACTTCGCTCACGCTCTCGACATTGGGCAGTTCTAGCCCGTTGCCCAGGCGCAGCGATTGCAGACTAGCGTTGAAGGTCTGCTCGTTGGAATACATGGGGGGGCGGGCGCTGGCGAGAACCTCCCAACTGGGGTTGAACTGCTCAAAGGTTCCTCCTTCGACCAGGTTGAGACAGCCAGGCGCGACATCAGCCTGGACGTGGGCAAAATCGTTTGTGTTGTCGGTAGCGGCCAACAGAGGCGTAGCACGCCACGCGAACCCAAATCCACCCAGCAGCACCAGGCCAAGCCCGCCCAGCGCGAAGAGCAAGCAGCGCCAGCAGCGGTGATTATAAGCACATTGATCCATGAGCTGGGTTTGGTTGATGACACGCAAAGCCGTCATACTCCTACGTTGTCTGGTCTGCTACTGTTGCCCAATCAGCAGGCAGAATTGGATTGGTACAAAAATTTTATCACAATGGCGGCGTCACAGCAATGAAGGATTAGGATGACGGTGCGTTTGCGCAGCCTTACAATAGACATCTAGGACAAAAGTCGTTCTGGTTGCTGTGCAAAACCCGGAGAACTGTAAGTTATTATTCAGGTCTTGCTTTTTTATATTTCCACCTGTCGGCCCTTTAGAAAAAGGGCATTCGATGGATGTAACTGACACCGATGTTCCTTATACTGTTTACTGAGAAGTCATCAACCTGATTCGCTTATTCAACCATACAACCAAAGTTTATCAGAACCAAGAAAGGGTTTGCCATGACCCGTGGCCACTCATTAGCTACGCTCTTCTGCACTACTATCGGTTTTATCGTTCTTTGTTTGCTGCTGTCCGTCCTGATCTTGTTGTCGCCCATTGCTAAAGCCGGCCCGCTGCGTCAAGCAACTGCCGTCGTCATCAATGAAGTAGACGCCGATACCCCCGGTAGCGACACGGCGGAGTTTATTGAACTCTTCGACGGCGGCAGCGGCAATACGGCGCTCAACGGCCTCGTTCTCGTCTTATATAACGGCACAAACGATCAAGCATATGCCGCCTTTGATCTCGATGGCTTTAGCACAAATGCCAATGGCTACTTCGTGATCGGTAACGCGGGCGTCAACTTGGCGGCGACCACCTTCCCGACCGACACCTTGCAACAGGGGCCGGACGCCGTCGCCCTTTTTCAGGGCAATGCTGCGGATTTTCCCAACGGAACAGCCGTCAGAACCACGAATCTCCTGGATGCCCTGGTTTATGACACCAGTGACCCCGATGATGCTGGTCTGCTCGTCTTGCTCAACGCGGGTCAAGCCCAGGTCAACGAAGCCGGCGCCGGTGATTCGCCCGCCCATGCCAACCAGCGCTGCCCCAATGGCAGCGGCGGCCAACGCAACAGCGCGGCCTACGTGCAAGCGCCCCCCTCGCCCGGCGGCGCCAACAATTGTAACGCGGTGACGCCGGCAGCGACCCCAACGCCATCTGCTACCCCTGTGACCCCAACGCCAACCAGTTCGGTGACGCCGATGACCAATGTTCTGATCAACGAGGTCGATGTCGATACCCCCAGCACTGACACGGCGGAATTTATTGAACTGTTTGACGGCGGCACAGGCAATACACCACTAGAGGGGTTGGCCTTAGTCTTCTTTGACGGCGCCAATGACAAATCCTATCATGCCATTGATCTCGACGGTCTGCAGACGGATGCCAACGGTTATTTTGTCGTGGGGAACAAAGCGGTAGCCTCAGCGGTGATTACCTTTGCCGACGGCAAACTGGAAAATGGCGCCGACGCCGTTGCACTCTATATCGGCAGCGCCAGTGACTTCCCCAACAACACGCCAGTGACGACGACAAAATTGCTCGACGCCATTGTCTATGGTACGGATGACGCCAGTGATGCCGGGTTATTAACGCTGCTGTCGCTGGCGCAATTACAGATGAATGAAGCCGGGGCGCGCAATGCCGACGCTGTCGCCATGGGGCGTTGCCCGAATGGCAGCGGCGGCCAACGGACGACTGCCACGCTGGCATTGGTTTCGCCCAGTCCCCGCCAGCCCAACAACTGTGGGAGCGCCTTGCCGACACTGACACCGTCGGCCACCTCCGCCACACCGGCGACTACGCCAATGCCATCACCCACCGCGACGACGGCCGGATCAACCCCGGTCGGCACCCCGGTTGCCGCGCTGATCAACGAAGTCGATGCTGACTCCACCGGCACGGATACAGCAGAGTTTATCGAACTGTTGGGGCCGGCTGGCGCGGCGCTCGACGGTCTCTGTCTGATTGGCTATAATGGCTCCAATGACCGCGCCTATCTGGTGCTGGATCTGGATGGCAAGGTGTTCAACGCCGCCGGTCTCTTTGTCATCGGCAATACTGGGGTGGCGAATGTGGGGTTGACCTTCGCCAACGAAACGCTCCAAAATGGGCCTGATGCCGTGGCGCTCTATGCTGCCCATGACTGTGCCGGCGCGTTCAACAGCAACACCACCGTAACAACAGCGAATTTGCTCGATGCCGTGGTGTATGAAACCAATGACGCCGACGATGCTGAATTGCTGGCGCTGTTGAATGCGGGCCAGCCCCAGGTCGATGAAGATGGCGGCGGCGACAGTGGCGCCCACGCCAGCGCGCGCTGTCCTGATGGGGCCGGCGGCGCCCGTAATACGAGTGGCTTTAAGCAAGTTACGCCTTCCCCAGGTACGTTGAACCAGTGTGGCGCCCTATCATCGACACCGACGCCTACGGCGACCACCGCCGCCCCCGTAGATGCTACCGCTACGCTGACACCAACACCCACGGCAACCGTTGATAATCGTGTTGCCACCCCCACCGCCACGGCTACACTTGCCAGTCCTACCAGTGGTAACGCCGTCTACTTGCCGCTGGTGAAACGGTAAGGAAATTGCGGGTCTGCTAACGGATGATACACAAAAGGCCAGGTGGGTTTCACCTGGCCTTTTGTGTACATAACAATCTCTATCGATTGACTAGGCTGCTTTCACAGGGTTTATAAAGTATCTACATTGACACCGAGGCTACGTAACAGTGCTGCGTACTGGTCGGCGCGTTGGCGTTCCTCTTCGGCCCGTTGATGCTCTACCGCGGCGCGTTGGCGCTCCTCTTCGGCCCGTTGATGCTCTACCGCGGCGCGTTGACGCTCCTCTTCGGCGCGTTGGCTTTCTTCTTTAATCCGTTCGAGTGCAGCACGATAACCGGGGAGAACATAGTAATAGACCTCATCGGTCAGGAGATCCTCGAATAGCGGCAGGTGGTCGAGATCGCGTAGCCGAAACTGAAAACCGGGCAGGACATTCGAGTGGATCACCCCGTTGGCGTCCGGTTGGATTTCCACATAATCGCCGGTAGCCGCGCGTTCGTAGAAAATCATGTATTTATTTTCGGGGTCGAGGATGTAATATTCTTGCACACCGGCAAAGGCGTACTCGCTCTTTTTGATCTTGATGTCCCGCAAGATCGCCTGGGCGTTGGAGTCGGAGAGCGACTCGACACAAAGATCACAAATGCCTTCATAGGAATGGTCGTAGGCGCCCCATTGCACCGGGTTAGAACGCAGGATGGCGGCCAGATCCGGCTTGCGTACCACCTCTTTCAGCGCACCACCCTTGTCGGGATCGGCGACGGTCATGGTGAAGCCGGTCTCCAAACTCATCAACTCGGCGTTGTCATAATAGGTAACATATTCGTGAAGCAGCCTGAGGAACCAGAGAAAGAGACGATATTGCAGCAGGGTGCTCAAGGGTTTTGCCTCCAGGTAACCGTTGTTCCATTCATAACTGGCATCCTCGTGAGTGTAGTAGTTGGCCCAGTACTCTTCTTTGGTGACGTAGCGTCCGTCGTCGGGGGCATCCGGGCGCGCACTCACGCTGGGCAAACGATGTCTAGCCACATGCCCATTAGTTGCCACGCCGGCTTGTTTTACTACGCTTGCGGCGATTCTTGCTTTCGCCATGCTGCTTGTAACCTTCCTGGCGCTTGCCACAAAACGACAATCTCACCGGTTTATTGGATAAGGTAAGTATACCACAATAAATAGGGCGATCAAACCGGCGACAGGGCGGGGGAGGCGCCATCATTGGCGGGGCGCGCGCTGACAGCGACAACCACCGGCTCTGTTACTCGCAGCAATTCCGCCAGGGTAATCCGTAGCATCGTGCGGTCATCACCCCCGCCACCGTAGAGAATGCCGCCAAAGCGTTCCGATGCAATGACAACCGAAGCGTCCAGTACTATTGGTAAGCGCGTTTGATGTCCTACTGGTGGTACACCGCCGGCTGGATAGCCCAGCAGTTTCAGCACAACTTCGGCAGGCGCTAATTTGACCCGCTTGGTTCCTACGCCAAAGTGTTTCGCCAGCAGTTTTTTGTCCACCCGATGTTCGCCGTGGCTAATGACGACAATGGGCGTCACCGTTGGTTGTTCCACTAGAAAGAGCAGGGTCTTGATAATTTGGTCGGTTTCGACGTCCAGGACGGCCGCCGCGGCCGGCACCGTCGGCGTATCGCCAATATCATGTAAAAGGCGGGCGTCAATTGCCTGGTTGTCGAGAAATATTTGTAGATCGGTTGATGTTAGGCTTGTTCGGCTCATAACCTTAACGTCGTGTGCAGGTAGCAGCAAAAGTTGATAGCAAAGTACGAACGAACAGAACATTCTATAAAGAGCTAATGTACATCCCACCTGTCGTTCTGGTCAATTTAGGCGCTAGCTGAACGGAAAAATCAAGAGAGGAAGCAGGGCGGCGATGGCCCGTTCTGCTTCCTCTCTTGATTTCGGGTAACATATGCTAACGCAGCGTCGGCATTCGTGCTAAAGGCGCACAATCACCCATTCGCCATTTTCCGGTCGCATCATCTTCCGCCAGCCAGGGGGCGCCAGCACACCGGCCGCATCCCACGGGATGCTGATCATCACCGCCTCTGCCGGAATATTCGCCAACCCGTTCTTTTGCGGTGCGATATGCAACTTCCCCGCCGCATCCCACCAGCCAACGCCACTTTGGTGGGTCTTGACCCCCATGGCGCCGGACTGCGTTTGCGGCAGCCAAACGACACTACTCGCCACCGGCCCTTTCCGCTGCCACGGCTCCAGCGTCTCATCCTCATCATCGGATGAGCCGGGGTGTAGCGGCGAAAGGGGCGAGGTCGTAAACTGGGCAACCGGTTGCGGCGAGCCGGCCCAGAGGGATGGCGCTGTCATTCCCAATAATCCCAACGCGATCAGCGCCAGCAGAGCAAATTTACGCATAGACTCTCCTTGTGACTAAATTTTACGATTGCTAGCCTGATTATGGCTGAAACGCGTAGTAAAGTCATCAAGAAATTGATAGAGTCGCCTACGACAAAAGGTTCCCATACTGGCAACGTACAACGAAAGGGAAATGACCATTACCCGGCCGGAATTACCGGTAGCAGAATGTGCGACGGATAGAGCCGTGAATGGTAGACCGTCTGCACCGCCGGTCGCAAATCGCTATCCACCCCATAGGGATGCCCTGTATTCGGGTTGCGGTCAAAGCGGGGGAAGTTGGAGGAAGAGATCTCCAACCGAATGCGATGACCCTGCCGGAAGACATTGCCAGTGACGCCGACATCGATGGTATACTCGTAGACCTTATTCGCTTCCAGCAGCTTGGGTTGGTCAAAGCCTTCCCGATAGCGGGCGCGGATGATGCCGTCGCAGAGGTTTTTGGCATAGCCGGTGGGCGAGACATCGACCAGCTTGGCCGTCCAGTCGGTGTCAGGACCATCGGTGGCGGCATAGAGGACGACGCTGATCGGGCCGGTCACTTCCAGGTCAGCGGGCAAGGGCGCGCTGGTATAGCAGAGGACATCGCCGCGCATCTCCACATTGGTTTGATCATACGGCCCCCACGGGATGATATGGGGCGAACAGCAGTTGTTGCCGCCCATGGTCTGCACCGGATACATTGGGTCAAAGATGAAATGATCGGTTGTTTCGTCCCCCGGTTCGGTTGGCGATAGGGCGCCATCGCCCCGCAGCGTATTGGCATGACCGGCGCTGTGCAAATACCACTTTTGCCAGTCGGTGCGCGCCAGCGGCCATTCGTGTTCGTCGCGCCACTTATTGACGCCCATGATAAAGAGGCGCAGCGGCGGTTCCTCGACAATGCCGTTGTCCACACCTTTGAGCCAATAGTCAAACCAGCGCAATTCCAGCGCTTCCAGATCAACCAGCGAATGGGCGCCAAAGTCAATATCGCCGGTGCGGGGCGACGTACTCAACGCATGGGGCCACGGCCCGACGATCAACTTGCTCTGGCGCGCCGCCGGTGTACGGCCATGTTGGCGGAGGCCGTTGAAGTTGATAAAGGTGTGCTGGGCGTAGAGATCATACCAACCGCCCATGTTGAAGGCGGGCGCGGCAATTTCACCCCAGCGCTTTTCATCGTTGATGGCGTCCCAGTAATCATCGTAGGCGGGATGGGCGATCCAATCTTTCCAGAAGGGCAGGTTGCGGCCCGCCAATTCATCCATCTTCACCATTGGCAGTTTGCGTAGCGCTTCGGTCCAGTTGTGGAAGTCAATGCTTTGGCCGGTATGACCATTGGTGCGCATCCCCCAGGTCATCAACACATTGAGTTGAAAGGCGCCGCCGGGGTAGACCAGCCCGGTGAAATAGTCGCAGCAGATCACCCGTGGCGCCATACAGGTCAAATATTGGCTGCGCTGGGGTGCGCTCTGCCACTGGACTGCGCCGACATAGGAGCCGCCGGCCATACCGATCTTGCCGTTGCTCCACGGTTGCCGCCCGATCCATTCCTGGGTGTCGTAGCCATCTTCGCCCTCGCGGAAGGGGTAATAGTCGCCGTCCGAATCCCAGCGCCCGCGACAATCTTGTAGCACACAAGCATAGCCGACATTCGCCAGCCGCCGCGCCTTTTCGATCATGGCGTCCATGTTGTTACTGTAGGGCGTGCGCATCAAAACCGTGGGAAAGGGGCCGGTCGCCTGCGGTAGGTAGATGTCTGCGGAGAGATTGACGCCATCACGCATAGGGACTTTGACATCGAGTTGCATGGTTACGGTGTAGTTGGTGGTCATGATTTGCTCCTTTTATGGGTGGGGAACAGACGCGGATTCAGGCGCCGCGGATCCGCTTTTCGAAAAATAAAATCCGCGCTCCTGAATCCGCGTCTGTAATCACACTTCATACGCCGTCCACGTCCCCAGGCAGCCATGCCCCCGGCGCACATGGAACAACCGTTGCGCCGGCTCGGCAATATAGCCGGAGATCGAGTGCATGTTGACGGCGCCGTGGCGACAGATGGCCGCCGGTTCTCCTTCGTGGTCGGCCAATAGCGTCTTGATGGTTTCGACATCGAGCCGCCCCCAGTGGGCCTGTAGCAAGGAACGCATCCGATCCAAGCGCGGGCAGGAATCGGGTAAGGAATTGGTTTCATGCGGGGCAAAGGGGGCGGTGAGATAGTGGTTGGCGTGGACAATCCGGTCAGGATGCATGTCAGTGAAGCGGGCAATTCCCTCCGGGCGCACTTCCACATCGGCGATCTGGCCCGCACCATCACAAAGGACGACATTGGCGGCGGAACAGGTGCGGTGGCGGTGCAGCAAGTCGATACAACCGGCAACAGTCCGCTGCTCTAGCATCAATCGTTTGAGCGGATAGTGGGGCAGGCCGGGTTGCCAGGGACAATCGTAGAGGGCGTTGGCGAAGTGGGCCACACCATGTTCATTCATGCCCGTGTAGCCCAGTTGACCGGCAAAGGTGAACATCAACGCCCGTGGTCGGCCATCATTAGGTTTGACGCGTAACAGTAGCGCCACATCGGCATACTCCGCTTCCAGATCCTGGTTTTGCCCGGCGAGGGTCTGGCCGTTCGCGGTGGCTGAACCGGTAATGGCAAAGGCGGTGCAGCCGCCCTCCGGCACTTTTCCAGCTTCGGCCCTGGCTTGACAGAGTACCGCTTCTTCAAAGGAGATAGCCGCCCCTGCCGCCAGACCACGCACCTCGTCGACAAAAGCGGTACTGAGTGCTTTCATGTAGGGCAACAAGGTCAAGGCATTGCGACAGAGAACATCACGTGTCTTGCCGGTCAACCGCTCGGTCAGGCGCAGATAGCGTTCAATCAGCGGGGCGGCCTGGGCGCCATGTTGGTAGCCCATTTCGTAGGCGCTGCCGGCCACTTCGAGTAAGGGAAAGGTATGACCAATCATTAGCAAACCATCCTTTCTTTTTGGGGTAGGTCGGCTTCGTGTTGAGGAAAGAGCTATCTATGCTAAACCCTTCTGTTATTTTATACCAGGGTGCAGTGCTGACAAAAAAGCTTCGACACAAACCGATTCATAGCATTGGATCCTAGGCAAGGGCTGGGTCAGATCCAATCCTTTCGGCAGCAGTTCAAGACTTTCCTTGACAACAGCTTTGCCCACTGGGGTGACGCATAGCTCTACCCATTTACCGGCTGGGATGACGGACGTTTCCTCATAGTCGCCATAAGAATAGACCGCTTTTAACCGCGTCCGCAGCATCTTCCAAACATACGCCGGCAAGGCAGCTTCGTTTGCCTGCGGCTGCAATGACCGCGGCCAAAAGAGCCGATTGATCTGATAATCAAAGACCCGCTGCAACATCCCCGTCGCCGTCACTGGCGTCGGCGCCCATTTGTTCGCCGGCCAGACATCGAGCCACGACCAGGCATCCCACAACTTGGGCGTTGTCAGCGGCAGGGGACCATTGCCGGTGCAGATGCTATCCCCCTCTGCACCAACAAAGGCAAAATGTTGCGGATAATCAAAGAAGTCGCCGCCACGGGCGCGCAGACTGTCATAAAAGGCGGTGGTCAGCGCCAGTAAGGCATAACTGGTCTGGTAGACGCCGGCTTCCAGCGTCGGCGACACCACGCCCACCCGATCCAGTTCATGGTAATCGGGGCAGAAGTCGGCAAAGGCGATTGGCGCTGCGCCGGTTGGGCTGTGGCGGAAAAATTGAAAGTCGGCGCTAGATAAGCGTGTACTGGTGTGCATTGCGCTCCCTTATAGATGGGTTGCCAATCGAACACAAGGTTCGATCCAACGCTTCTAAATCAGCTAAGGCCGTTGCAAGAAATAAATCCCGTAGGGGACGCCCCTACGGGAAGGAATTTTATTCTTTGGCATGGTCTAACTGGGCATCTTGTCGTTGATCAACTCATCGATCACGCCCTGCCCCACTTTTCCGTCCCCTCCTTGCACTTGCCCAACAGCAACATCGGTTGACGCCGGTGAGTGGCGACGGCATCCACCGACACAAAGGGCCATGGTTCACGCAACACGAATCACGCATCAATAGCGCGTCAAATAGCGATCCAGCTCCCACTGGCTGACATAGAGCCGGTATTCGTTCCACTCCTGGCTCTTGGCTTCGACATAGCGTTCGTAGACATGTTGGCCCATGGCCGCCTGGATGACTTCGTCCGCTTGCAATTCTTCGAGCGCTTGGCCTAGATCACCCGGTAGGGTGTCCAAACCGGCGCGCACGCCATCGACATGGTAGAGATCCTCTTCGGCGGGTGGCGGCGGGATCAGCCGTTTTTCAATGCCATCCAAGCCGGCAGCCAGCATGACCGCAAAGGCCAGGTAGGGGTTGGCGCTGGGATCGGGGCAGCGCAATTCGCAGCGGGTACTCTTATAGCGACCACGGGAGGCGCGCGGAATGCGGATCAAGGCGCTGCGGTTCGTGCGGCCCCACGAGATGTAAACCGGCGCTTCATAGCCCGGCACCAGCCGTTTATAGCTGTTGACCAGCGGCGCAATGATCGGCGCCAACGCACGAGCGTGGAGCAACTGACCGGCGATGAATTGCAGCGCCGTCTCGCTCAGGCCATACTCATTGTCCGGGTCATACATCACGGTGTCCTTCGTTTTGGCTGACCAGAGACTCTGATGGACATGCATGCCGGAGCCGGCGATGCCGGCAATCGGCTTGGGCATAAAAGTACAATGCAAGTTATTCTTCTGCGCTACCGCTTTCAGCGTCACGCGAAAGGTCATGGCATTGTCCGCCGTAGCCAGCGCCGGCCCATAGCCAAAATCAATCTCATTCTGCCCCACCGCGACCTCATGGTGCGACGCTTCCACACGAATGCCTAACGCCTGTAAGGCATCCACCATCTGTCGGCGCACGTTGTTCGCCTGGTCGGTGCTGACATCAAAGTAGGCGGCATGGTCATGCGGTTCGAGCGGCAGCAATGAACCGTCGGCGTGACGCTTGAAGAGGAAAAATTCCAACTCCGGGCCAACTTCGTAGGTGAAGCCCATATCGGCGGCGCGTTGTAATTGCCGCTTCAGAATGTTGCGCGGATCGCCGGCGAAAGGGTCGCCATCGGGCGTGTAGACATCGCAGATCACACGGGCCGTCGAGAGATCCATATCCCAGGGAACAACGGCGAAGGTATTGAGATCCGGCCCTAGATACATATCGCTTTCGGCGATGCGCGCAAAGCCTTCTACCGAACTGCCGTCAAACCAAACGCCATGTGCAATGGCGTCATCCCAGTGGCTAATCGGGATGGTGACGTGCTTCGCCACCCCCATAATATCGGAAAATTGTAGACGGATAAAGCGAATGTCATTGCGCTTGATCAGTTCATCCACCCGTTCAAGTTGCTCTGTGGTATAGGCGACAGCCATGCTGTTTCTCCTGTTCGTGCTCATACTTAGGCATTAGATGATATTGGGTATTAGGTATCATTGGTAAACTTTACAGCGAATCTCCAATAGCTAATACCGAATATCGATTATCCTGGTATCTTGTCACGCCGAATAAGAATTTATCAATCACGATGTAACGCAGACAGTATCAGTAGAGCGCAACGTACGACTCTGGACTACGCGACTACATGACTGCGGACTACTGAGTATATCACAAACAGACCGGATAAAAAAGAGGTGATAAGCGCGTCTCCGGTACGCTACGCGCTTACCACCCTTTTTTCTCAGGAAGCAGGGACAGCGCCGTCACCTGATATGGAATGTTGCAATACAAGAGCCAGTAAGACAGTAAGACAGTGAGACAGTGAGACAGTGAGACAGCCTGACAGCCTGACAGCACTAACTGTCCCACTGATGTACTGACCTACTGTCTTACTGACCTACTGTCCCACTACTGAACTAGACGCCGTAATACATCACAAATTCATGCGGGTGCGGGCGCAGACGGACAGCGTCAAATTCGGCAATGCGCTTGTAACCGATGTAGGTTTCCAGCAACTCTTCGCTGAAGACGCCGCCTTCGGTCAGATAGTCGTGGTCGGCTTCCAGGGCATCCAACACGGCGCTCAACGAGCCTTCGACCGTGCGCACCTTCTTCAAGGTTTCGCCTTCAAAGAGATCCATTTCCGAGGGCTTGCCCGGATCGATCTGCTTCTTGATGCCGTCGAGACCGGCCATCAACATGGCGGCGAAGGCCAGGTAGGGGTTGGCCGCCGGGTCGGGGCAGCGGAATTCAACGCGCTTGGCCTTGGGCGACTGGGACGAAACCGGAATGCGGCAGGCCGCCGAGCGGTTGCGGGCTGAGTAGGCAATGACGACGGGCGCTTCATAGCCCGGCACCAACCGGCGATAGGAGTTGGTCGTCGGCGCGCAGATCGCCAGCAGCGAGTTGATGTGGGTCAAGATGCCGCCGATGTACCAGATCGCCATCTTGCTCAGGCCGGCATACTCTTCACCAGCGAAGAGCGGCTTGCCATCCTTCCAAAGGCTCTGGTGGACATGCATACCCGAACCGTTGTCTTCAAAGAGCGGCTTGGGCATAAAGGTCGCCGTCTTGCCATGCTTGGCGGCCACATTCTTTACCACATACTTGTAGATCTGCATCCAGTCGGCCATCTGAATCATCGGCGCAAAGCGCAAGTCAATTTCGGTCTGGCCGGCGGTGGCGACTTCGTGGTGATGGCGTTCGATCTTTAGACCGGCGGCGATCATCCAGTTGACCATCTCCGAGCGGATGTCTTGGAAGGCATCAAAGGGCGCCACCGGGAAATACCCGCCCTTGTAGCCAATCTTGTGGCCGGGACCCCAGTTGCCGGTGTTCCACGACGCTTCGTCGCTGGCGATCTCATATTGACCGGAGTAGCGACCGGTTTCATAGCGGATTTTGTCAAAGATAAAGAATTCAGCTTCCGGGCCGCAGAACATAGTGTCGGCAATGCCGGTTGATTTCATGTAGGCTTCGGCCTTGCGGATGACATTGCGCGGGTCGCGGCTAAAGGGTTCATAGGTGCCGGGTTCATAGACATTGGCGACCACGCTCAAGGTCGGCGCCTGGCAGACAGGATCGATGAAGGCGGTGACAGGGTCGCAGACCAACAGCATGTCGCTGCTCTCGATCGACTTGAAGCCGCGGATCGACGAACCATCAAAGCCCAGACCGCTCTTAAAGAGATCATCCTCGTCATAAAAATCGGTGGGCAAGGAGAAGTGTTGCCACTGACCATAGAGATCAGTGAATTTCAGGTCAACAAATTGAATATTGTTCTCTTTCAGGGCTTTGGTTACATCCGCTGGCGTGCTACAATTCAGAGCCATACGATTTTCCTCCGGTTCACGTTGGATTGGGATTATGGAAATTAGATAATGGTTTGGCACAAAACCCTATCTAAAAAAAGCGATAGATCAGTTTTGTGAAATCGTACACTAGCACTTCCCGCTTAGTGTAAAAGAATTGTTGTCATGAAACTATCGGCAACTTTGCTAAAGGTTGCGTTCTGCAATTGTGCAATCTGCACAATCAACCTGCAGCAATAGTGCCTAAAGATAGAGATAAATTGACATTTTACTGTCAAAGTACGCTATAATTGACTTTAACTGCCTGATAGATTGGGTAAGTTGCTGGTTACATCAACTGCGGGTGGGCCGCCTATAGATCATAATGAGGTTTTTATGTCAAAAGTTACATTTTACGCCGGTAGACCCGAAGTGGATATTATCACCGGCGCCTGTCCCCACGATTGTCCCGACACCTGTAGCTGGCAGGTCGCCGTTGAACGCGCCAGCGGCAAAGCCCTCGACATCTGGGGCCACGCCGACCACCCGGTGACACAGGGGCGACTCTGCGGCAAGGTCGATCGCTATCTCGAACGCACCTATCACCGCGACCGCTTGCTCACACCGCTCAAACGGGTTGGCCCCAAAGGTAGCGGCCAATTCCGGCCGGTCAGTTGGGACGAAGCCATTGCCGACATTGCCGCCCACTTGCAACGGGTAATCGCCCTGTATGGGCCGGAAGCGGTATTGCCCTATTCCTACGCCGGCACCATGGGTTTTCTCCAGGGCGAAGGGGTGGCCGCCCGCTTTTTCAACCGCATGGGGGCCAGTCAACTGGCGCGCACCATCTGCTCCGAAGCCGGCTTTGAAGGCTACTCCTACACCATCGGCGCATCCGAGGGTATGGAGACCGAATCATTTGCCCATGCCCGGCTGATTTTGATCTGGGGCAGCAACACCTTGACGAGCAATCTGCATCTCTGGCCCTTCATCCAGGAAGCGCGCAAAGCCGGCGCCCGCGTCATTGTCATCGACCCGGCCCGCACGCGCACCGCCCAGGCCGCCGACGAGTGGATCGCCATCCGCCCCGGCGCCGACGGCGCGCTGGCGCTGGCCTTGATGCACGAAATTATTCAGGCCAAGTTGCACGATGCTGACTATGTGGAACGCTACACAGTCGGCTTTGACGCCCTGGCCGAACGCGTTGCCGACTGGACGCCCGAACGCGCGGCGACCATCACCGGCATCCCCGCCGACCGCATCCGCGACCTGGCCCGCGACTACGCGACCACGCGACCCGCCGCCATTCGCATCAACTATGGCCTGCAACGGCACAGCGGCGGCGGCATGGCTGTGCGCACCATCGCCTGTCTGCCGGCGTTGGTCGGCGCCTGGCGCGACTATGGCGGCGGCATCCAACTCAGCACTAGCGGCTTTGCCCGTCACATGACCAAATTCAACCTCTACCGGCCCGATCTGCTGGCCGGTCGCCGGCCACGTTCGATCAACATGAACCGCCTGGGCGATGCGCTGAGTTTGGATCGCAACCGGCTGGCCCGCGCCCATCATCACCCGCGCCCGGTTAGCCCTGTGCCGACGCCGGAGCAGGCTGGGCCATTCGTCAAGGCAATGATTGTCTATAACTGCAACCCGGCGGCTGTCGTCCCCGATCAGGCGTCGGTTCTCGCAGGGCTACGGCGTGAGGATCTCTTTACCGTCGTCCTCGAACATTTCCAGACCGACACCGCCGACTATGCCGACTACGTGCTGCCGGCAACCACCCAGTTGGAACATTGGGATCTCCAGCGCGCCTATGGTCATACCTATCTGGCGCTCAATCGTCCGGCTATCGCCCCCGTCGGGCAGAGCCTGCCCAATAGCGAAATCTTTCGCCGGCTGGCGGCGGCAATGGGCTACACCGAACCCTGCTTCCAGGAAGATGACGAAACGATCCTGCGCAACTTTATCGGTGCACAAAAACATCCCAACCTGGCCGGCGTCACTTGGGATAAGTTGCTGGAAACGGGCTATGTGCGGCTCAACTTGCCCAGCCCCAATTGCCTCTTTGCCGAAGGCAACTTCCCCACGCCCAGCGGCAAATGCGAATTTTACAGCGAACGCATGATGAAGGATGGCTATGATCCGTTGCCGACTTATACGCCACCAGCGTGGCAAGAAGGGAAGACAAGAGGACAAGAAGACAAGAAGACAAGAAGACAGGAAGATGAGGAAGTGTGGGGTGACGGTACACGCAACACGCAACACGCAACACCCATCGACTTCGTTCAGGGCAAGGGCAACACGCTGGTTTGCATTTCTCCCCCCGCCCACTCCTTCCTCAATAGCTCCTTTGCCAACTTGGAACGTTTTCAGGCGCGGGAGAAGGAGCCGTTCTTGTGGGTGCATCCGGTCGATGCGGCGGCGCGGGGGATCGCAGATGGGGCGCCGGTGGCGGTCTGGAATGAGTATGGGCAGGTGCGCTTGACGGCGCAGGTGACGGCAAACATTGTGCCGGGAACGGTGCTGGCGCCGGGCGTTTGGTGGAATAAGTTTAGCGGCGATGGACGCAATATCAACCAGATCACCTCGCCAGGGGAGACGGACATGGGCGGCGGCGCGATTTTTTATGATGCGGTGGTGTGGGTAGAGCCGGTAGCGAATGGCGAGTCCACAGAAGCGGCTTTGGCGCTGCCTACGGTTGCTGAAATGGTGATGGCGTAGACGCAATCAGCAGAATAGGTTACACCTTGTAACCGGGCTACACCCCGGTTACAAGGTGTAACCTTTTGTTGTAATTACTAAGCTCTGCGCCAGTCACGGACTGGCGCAGAGCTTAGTAATTACCTTCTGTTTTCGTTCTATCACGCCTGACTCTTGTATCCATCTCTACTTTGCGTTACAATGAATGGTATGATCACGCTGTTA
>QWII01000130.1 GCA_021405325.1 Caldilinea sp. CFX5
AGAAACCAATATACCATAAACGGGTGGGTTTGGCTTCTATCGTATGAACGATGTCTTTTGTTACGTCGTGATAGGTTTTATGCCCGTCTACCAAAGGTTCCCTCAACCGGGATTCGTACTTGATTAAACTCATTTGTTTGTTATTTAACAGAACTACGCTACTGAGTTATATTTTAAATATCTGTATTCTTTTATTCCGATATTATGATCAGGTGCATCGCGCTTTATTAGTGTGCCGCCGGTGCTTCTTCTTTCTTTTCCGTGGACGTGGTGTGATGTTCATCTGCAACACCTACATGCCTGTCGGTATTCCGGATCTTCGCCAGATAGCTCACTCCCGGTAAAACGTGAAGCTGTTCAAGAGCGTAATAAAGCCTGTTGGTCTGCTCCTCGTTCCGTATTTTATAAACCGGGCTGTTCTTATCGTTTACATTTCCGAATACGATGGCATTGGTCGGGCAGGCTTCTTCACAAGCGGTGCAATAGGTGCAGCGGTCGGGGTAGCGCAATTCCGCTTTGCCCATCACCAGGTCAAGGGCGCCGGTCGGGCAGACTTCGATACAACGCGCACACCCATCACACAGCTCTGGATCAATGATTGGTAGTGGATTAGTTGTCATCAGTTGCTTCTCCCAACACTCCTTGCGCCCGGTCCTCCACCTGTCCCAACTTGTCTTTGCTTCAACTTGCTTGCCTTGGTGCGCAACGATTGATGTTATGGTAACAGAGGGACGGCGGGCGCGCTGCGACTAAAGTCTCATGGTGGGGAAACAGACGCGGATTTAGGGGTGAGGGTTTTTTCTGCTAACGAGGATGAGGGTAATTACCTCGTAGGGGCGTACCCTTGCGGTCGCCCCTACGAGATGACCGAAGGAATGCTCATTCGTCGCGATTCGTGTCACCTAAATCTGCGCCTGTAACAAAAAAGGCCGGCGCAGCCATTGCTGCACCAGCCCTTTCCGCTTGCTTTCGGTGGTTGGGTGTGGGGTTAGATCTCAGCCTCTTCCGCCAGCCGTTCGGCATCCAGCACCACAATTTGATGCCGGTTAAACTCAATAATCCCGGCGGCGACCAGCGAACGCAGGGCGCGCCCCACTACTTCGCGCACGGTGCCAAGGCGGCTTGCCATCTCTTCCTGGGTCAACATCGGGGGGGCGTTGCCTTGTTCGGCGGCGGTGGCCTGATCGAGGAGGAGTTTAGCCAGGCGGCTTTTGACACTGCGTAAGGAGAGATCCTGTACCAGGCCCACGAGATAGCGGGTGCGACGGGCAATGCTTTCGATCAAGGCCCAGGCCAGCGCCGGATAGCGATTGGCAACTTGTTGCAGATCCGGGCGAGCAATGCGCCAGAGGACCACGTCGGTAAAGGCAATGGCGGTCGCCGGGTTGGGACCGCCATCCAGGGCGGCGACATCGTTAAAGGTGTCGCCGCGGTTAAAGAGATTGAGCGTCTGCTCGCGCCCTTCCTTCGAGTGGCGACAAATTTTCACCGTGCCCTCTTCGATCAAACAGAGACCAGCCACCGGGTCGCCTTCGGTAAAGATCAGGGCGCCTGCTGAATAGCGATGACGACTGGCGACGATGGCCAGCGTTTGAATAATCTCTTCCGACAAGGCGGTCAAATAGGGGACGCTTTGCCAGAGCGTCAACGGTAATTGGCGTCCCGATGGGTTTTGTGTTGCCACGGTATGCTCCTCATGCTAGTTGATCAAGAACTGCGTCTGATTATAGCACAACCGAGCCTTTTTCGACTAGAGCGTACATTACACGGGGGTGCATAGCAGGTTGGGGCGCGTTTTTCCGAACTGGGAGCGTTAGCGACCAGCCAACTGGTCGCTAACGCTCCCAGTTCGGTGATTACCCCAAAGTTGATATTACCCCATTGTACGGGACAGAAAGCGTCAGGGTATGGCTGATCTGCTTGCCCCGCCCAACGCCTGCCTAAACTCTACTCATATTCAATTTCCAGGCCGCCCAGCCAGCCGGCGCTCAAGTTGTAGATGACGGCGATCAGGGCGCCAAGCAACCAACCGACGAGACCATAGGCCAGGGGAATGATCACCAATCCCGCCAACCCAAGGGCGGCTTGCGAGGGCAAGCCCATAATTTCATTGCTGAGTTGGGGTAGGTTGATCTGTAAACGTGAAGAGAGTAAAACGGTGATCTCACCAAAGATCAGACCGATGATCAAAAAGAGGAAGCCAACGACTTTCGCCGCTGAACCAATTCGAATTCGTTTAATCCGCATCATTGCCTTGTCTGCTCCTTTAAAAACACAAGCCGCCGCCGACCACCGAGACACAGGAATGAAGCAGCAGGGCAATGGTCGGGGATGGCATTGATTCGCTTTGTGGCTGTTGATTGTACTATGGAGCAATGCGTGATGCAACTTTGTGTAAGAAGGGTTGTTAACCTGAAGTTAGGAGACTTACAAAAATAAAATTGAAAGATAATGCTATGCTTCCCTTTTGAATGGACTTGTAAGCCAACTGTCATCATTAAATAACTTATTTTATGGTACGGTTTACTTACCGCTTTCGTGTATATCTTGTTCAAAAACAGAAGAAAATGACTCACTCCTTATCCCGAAAGTATGGAGTTGCTCGCCTGGGTCGCTGCACCCCATTCCTGCTCAGTCTGTTCCTGAGCGCCATTGTTCTCCTCTGTTCGCACCAGATTTTTCTGGCCCAAAGCGACAACCCCCAAGAACCAACAAATGCGTTACCTTATTCGTTATATCTGCCCCTGATTCAGGCAAAGGCCGCTAGTAATCAGGCTGCACCGATTGAGCAAGACGCGCCGGTCGAATGGGATCCACGCCTGACCGAACGCGGCGCCCGGTTGATCAAAGCGCAAGTGGCCCCCGGCGTCGGCTACTGGCGTCTGACCAAAGCGCTCTGGTATGATGAAGCCGAATCACAAGGGCGCCATCATATTTTCATCGATCTGCGTGATCAAGCCGAGCAACGGATCACCGACATACCGATCCTGGTGCAGTGGGCCAATGGTGAAACCTGGTTGAAAACGGAGCCGAAAGCCGGCGAACCCTACGCCGCCAATTTTGACATGCATGATGTTGCGCCTTCTTACTCCGCGCACCCGGCCAGCGAAGCCCCCGCCGATCGGGTAGAAGGGATGGGGATGGGTTCCATCGAAGCCCCGTTCCATAAGATCCACACAAGCTACGGTCTGATTTGGCAATGGACTGTGGCCGCTAGCACGCCTATACCAACGGCGACGGCAACCATCACCGGAACCTTGACGCCCACAGTTACCGTAGAAGAGGGCATTCTACCTGTACCGTCAGTCATGGTCACCCCAAGCCCCACGCTGACACTACCGCTCTCGACAACGCCGACCGTCACACCTACGCTGACGCCTTCGCCCACGGCCAGCGCAACGCCAACGCCTTTGCCGTCGGCTACGGCGACCGCTACGCCTGCACCAACGGCAACACCCACGCCGACGCCGACGACTTCATCGTTAGCGCAGGCCGTCGTGGTCGGTTGTCAACCCAACGATCGCGGCAGTCGCTTTGAAGGCTATGTCTATGTCAATGGGCAACCGGCGGATGGCTATCGCATTGTCTTTAGCTATGAGGCAGATGGCCCGTGGGTGACGCAGCCGGCGCTCTCCGGCAGCGGTAAACCCGGCTTTTATACACACATTATCAGTGTCGGCGTCCCGCGGGTCGGTAACTGGTATGCTTGGCTGGTCGATCAAAACCGCCAACGCCTTTCGACCATTGCCGCCTTTACCACCGATGGCGCCAATGGGGCGTGTAACGTGGTTTCTGTGAATTTTCTCATTCAGCGGTAGCGCGCAGGCGATATTCAAAGCGATCAATGGCAATTACCCGTTCGGCGCCCAGTAAGTAAGCGCTCTTAATGGCGAGCTGACCAACCGGCCCACAGCCCCAGGTAGCCGTGATGCGCACAATGGCGTCACGCCGATTCAGCAGGCTGGAAAGATCCGCTGAAGAAGTTGTGCAATCAGGAGGCTAGTGATATGCTTTTGCTATACTGTTTTAGCACTATCAGTAGACCGCAACGTAGCCGAGGTGGCCATAGCGCGACTCTGGCCTACTCGACTACTCGACTACTCGACTACTCGACTGCGGACTACTGACTAGCACACAAGTCAGGAGGGCAAAGATGGTAACAGCCGTGGTCTTAATCAAAGTTGCGCGTCAACAAATTAACGATGTGGCCCAAAAGCTGGTCGAGATGAAGGGCGTGGCCGAGGTCTATTCCGTGGGTGGGCGTTACGATCTGGTGGCGATCATCCGCGTCAACAGCAATGAAAAGATGGCCGACCTGATCACCAATCAAATGTTAAGCCTAGCCGGAATCGAAAACACGGAGACGCTGATCGCCTTCCGCGCCTTCTCCAAGCATGATCTGGAGAGTATGTTCTCGATTGGGATGGAAGAGTAGGTACATTCTGGAATGCCGACTGGTCTTTGTATGACAGCAGGAGATTAAGAGATTGAGAGATTGGGAGATTCAATCTCTCAATCTCTCAGATCCATTCAAAGAAATATCCATCGGTAGGGGCATCCCCTTGCGGGTGCCCTACCGATGGATATTTTACTTTTTGAAAACGCCTCAGTACGCTATTCTATGCCCAATTCGAGCGTGTATTCTGTCGCTGCACCACTGGTTGTCACTGTGATCAGATAATCCTGCGTCATGGGCAGGGCATTCGACCAACTTTGGGCAATGGTTTCCAAACGTTTGAGCGGCTTGCCGTCGGTGACGCCTTGAACCGCAAAGGTTGTCCCCTTGGTGGCAGCGGTGAGGGTAATCTGTAACGTGCGACCGGCCACGCCACGTAGCAGATAGCGCTGCTGTTCCGGCGCGGCGACTGTGCCATTCACCGTCATTGTGTTGGCGCCGGCAGCAAAGACCAACCGTGTCGGCGCCGCCAATGGGGCGACCGGCGCTTGCCGTGGGTCAAAGTGCGCGACCAATTCAAAAGGCGTCGTGGTCGGCGCCGTCACCGTAATCTGGTAATCCTGTGTGGTCGGCGCCGTTCCTGCCCAGACCTTCAACGCCTTGCTGCCCTCCTTGAGGAACTTGCCGTCTTCGGCGCCACGAATCGTGAAGGTTGCTTGCCCGGTAGTGGAAGCAAGTTCAACCATCAATTGTTGCCCCGCCAGCGCCCGCACCAGATAATGCTGCTCACTCTCCGCCGCTAAAACACCACGCACCGAAGCTGCCGTGGCGCTTGTATTGAAGGTCAGGCGCGGGAAGGCATCCGCCGGCGCCACGGACGCCGCGGTGAGCGCCGCTTGCTTGTCTGCGCTCGCCGTGCTAACCAGGGTGGTGGTCGATTCGTTGGCGCTCGCCGGCTTGGCATGGAAACCGCCAGGCGCCACCACCATGCTATGCCAATATGGCGCGCCATCGGGTTGCTGGGCGACGATCAACAGCGCCTCATCCTGGCCATGATCACTCAGGCCAGTCACATAAAGCGCCTTCACTGCCGGCACCGCTGGCCCCCAGAGCGTTAGCGGATCGTTGTCCCCCAGCAGATCGCGCCAGGCCACCTTGGTCGGCACCTCAACGGCGCTGCCGTCGCTCAGATAGTGATTGCGCAACTGCACAATCGCCACCGCCGGCGGCACTTCTTTCCCTTCAGCCTGCCAACCGGCCATGATAAAGGGGCTGCCCATCAACTGTTGCAGTTGATGATAATCCTGGAGAACGAGGGCGGTGCGCAGTTGATCGGCAAAGACGTCAACTGAGACGGTTTTTAGCGCCTGGGGATCCAGCCGAATCGGCAAGGTACAGGCCGTCAAGAAAATAGTGAGCAGTAATAAGGTCAGTAGCTGTTGGATTGGTCGCCGTAAATGCATTAGGTTACTCCTTTTTCAGGCAATAGCAAAGCTGCACCCCTGCTCTATGACCCAGCAAGGGCGTTATTGGTAAACGTTTGTCAACTCAAATGGATGAATCGATCGCCATCTATGGGAGATGACGAATTTTTTGCTGAAATGTTACTGACAACCTGGGGCGAATTGGGTGGAAATGGCAGTGGAGGAGATTGAGAGATTATTTGTGCAATCTCTCAATCTCTCAATCTCTTACCGGAGAAGCGCTTCCAGCACCAGCGCCACCCCATCCTCATCATTCGACGTAGTGACGCGATCCGCCACCGCTTTGACCTCAGGCACGGCATTGCTCATGGCGACGCCGAGGCCGCTATCGCGCACCATATCGACATCGTTGGTGTCATCGCCAAAGGCAACGACATCGCACATGCTCATTTGCCAGCTTGCCACTAACGTGCGCAACGCTTCGGCCTTATCCGTGCGGCAGCCGATGATCTGGATAAAGTGGGGATAGCGCGCTGAGTACATGATGCGCGCACTGGACGGCACGGCAAAAGTAAGAGGCGGCAACGCTTCGGCATTTTCACTGAAAATCAGCACCTTGGCCGCGGGCTGGTCGAGCATGAAGAGATCCGCAACTTCATAAGGCGTGGTGCGTTGGGGCGCCATGCGATTTAAGTACAAGACATTATTGATTTCAACGCCGACCAGTCGTCCAGGCGTGCTCTGCTCAATCTGGGTGAGGATCGCAAAGACATCCGCCGCCGGCACCAGATTTTGGTAAATCGGTTGATCGGCCAGCCGCGTTTCGGCGCCATTATAGCAGATCCAAGGAACTTGGTGGAGAAAGGCTGGCAGGGAACGCCCAATGGAGCGTGGTGGCCGACCGGTGGCAATGACAATACGTCGGTTCGCTGCCAGCCACTGTTCTAACGTGGCGCAGGTGCGTGGTGATAGGGCGCCGTCATGGCGCAGGAGCGTATCGTCGAGATCGATGGCCGCAATCGTGTGCATTCTACTGTTCCTTTCGTCTGTTGCTTGGTTGTGCTACCTAAAATTTACTATATCCGCCGGAATCAGCCTAATTGCTATTGCTGTGGGTGCGTCGCAAGGATGTTCGTAAGACAGACCCACGATCCGCCCTGTGTAACGCACCTCATAAATCGACCTTACGCCCTTACCCTATTTTTCGATCAGCGATAGGTGGAGTATAATCAGAGGATAGTAATACCACCTAATCATTCCGCAGCAGCGTGCGTAAGGAGAAGCAACATGCGCAAATGGATTTACCTCTTCCTCATTGCCGCCCTCGTCGCGCCTTTTTCGTTCCAACCCAAGCTCTTGGTCGCGCAAGACCAGGGGACGGTTGTCGCCGACGGGCTGAATGGCCCGATGGGCGTCCTCATGGATGAGAGCGGCACCCTCTGGGTGATCGAGGCCGGCGCCGGCGGTGATCAAGATCTGCCCTTTATCGATCCGCAGAGCGGACAACCTATCACGGCGAAATATGGCGAGACTGCCCAAGTGATCACCGTTGCACCGGATGGGACAAAGCAAGTTGTCACCGCTTTGCCTTCGGTCGCCACCGGCGCCGACATTCTGGGCGGGGCGCGCCTGGCTACCCTCAACGGCAAAGTCTATGCCACCGTTGGTCAGTGGCTTGGTGATCCCGCTGCCGAGGCCGGGCTTCCCAACATGGGGGTTGTCGCTGAAATCAACGAAGGTAGCGCCACCGCTGTCGCCAGCACCTGGGATTTTGAGCGCAGCCAAAATCCCGATGGCTTGATGACCGATTCCCACCCCTTCGGCCTCAGCAGCAGCCCGACACAAGGGGTGCTCTGGATTGCCGACGCCGGCGGGAATGCTTTATTGCGCGTCAATCCCTTGTCCGGTCGCGTTCGGCTGGTTACGGTCTTTGACGGGATCCCGGCTCCCTTTGAGAACCCGGCGCGCAACAACGAGAAGTTGACCGACCCGGTGCCGACCGCCGTGGTGGAACGCGATGGCGTTGTCTATGTCTCATTCCTCTCCGGTTTCCCCTTTGTGCCCGGTTCGGCCAAAGTGGTGACAGTCGGCGCCGACGGTGCGGTCAGCGACTATGCCACCGGCCTGACCATGCTGACCGACCTGCAACTTGGGCCTGACAATCAGCTCTACGCTGTGCAATTTGGCGTCTGGAACGAAAATGGCCCAACCCCCGATAGCGGCACCCTGATCCGCATCGCTGAAGGCGAGGGTTCCAGTGTGGTGATCGGCGGACTGCCGTTCCCGACTGCCGTCACCTTTAACCCGAATGGCGACGCCTATATTGCGATCAATGGCGTCGGCGCCCCTGGCTCCGGTCAGGTCGTTATGTATCCTGGCGTCACCAGTGCAGAGCCGATCGCCGCCGCTGTGACTGGGGCTGCTGCCACCGAAACCATAACGGAAACGGCCGCAATGACCGAGACCGTTGCCATGACGGAGACGGCGGCCATGACCGATACAGGGGCCATGACTCATACAATGGCGATGACCGACACCGCCGCCGTGACCTACACTGCAACAACCACTGATGCAGGCGCCAGCATGGCGACAGAGACTGTGGTCCCCGCTGTGACCGCTAGTGACCAGGAGTCGAACGGCGCCAGCGTCGGCGTTGATCAGGTGGTGGCCGCGGAACAGGGCTGGATTGTGATCCATACTGATGTCGATGGCAAACCGGGGCCGGTGCTTGGTCAGGCCAGCGTCCCGCCCGGCACGACCGACAACATCGTCGTCACGCTGGACACGCCGCTGACTGAAAGCAGCAAGCTCTGGGCTATGCTGCATATCGATGCCGGCACAATGGGAACCTACGAATTCCCCGGCGCTGATGGCCCCGTCATTATCGACAACGCCGTTGTCATGCAGCCCTTTACCGCCAATGTAGCCGCGGCCGCCGCGGAACCGGTTGTCAAAGAAGCGGACGCCGCCGGCGCCACGCGCGAAAGCGATCAGGCGCGCGAGCCGGAGAGTATGCCCGCCACCGGCGCCGGTTTGAATGATGTTTCCGCAACGACGGTGCCGGTTGTGGCGTTGATCCTGTTGGCGCTGGCCGCCGGCGCCTTTGCCACCCGTCGGCGCGAGGCATAAGCAAGCTCTGCGGCACCCCTGCCAGAAAGAGGCTGGCGCTGTTCGGGTAGACAAAACGGCAATTGTCTCTTCCCGGCAGGGGTCCGTCTCGGTTTTTGCACAGTCCTCTGAGTAGCTAGCCCACCGGCGCTGGGCCAACCCTGGCGCCGGTTTTGTTTCCCCTACCGGCTTTCCTACGAACTTTGATCGCATCGACGGGCGGAGCCATATCACCCTTTTTTGTTGATTACCTCGAACGATTGACCATGCTGCACCATGAAATAGTGTGGACCGTCACCCGTAGTCAGCGGGCGACCATCCCCGGCGTCACCTCGATCTGATGATTTTGTACTAGAATCTACGAGCACTCTAGTTTATACTGCGGCCATTGTCACTGGATCATCACGGCATAGGTGCGAGGACGAAAGGAGGAAAACGATGGCATGGCTCTATCTGATCATCGCTGGTCTTTTAGAAGTCGCTTGGGCGATTGGCTTGAAATATACCGAAGGGTGGACGAAGCTATACCCCAGTTTGTTTACCGTCGGTGGCATGGTGGTCAGTTTTTACTTTTTATCCCTGGCGCTGAGAACCCTGCCCATTGGCACCGCCTACGCCATCTGGACAGGGATCGGCGCCGTGGGCACAGTCATCATGGGCATCGTCCTCTTTGGCGAGCCACGTGACCTCGGTCGGCTTGTCTGCATTTTTCTCATTCTGGTCGGTATTATCGGCTTGCGCTTGCTGTCGCCCCATTAGTCTGCCACCAGTGATTAAAGCAGCCGCAGGCGATAAGCGTAATGGACCTTGGTGAATCAGGATGATTGACTAGCCATCATCCATGCTTACTCGCGCCAGATCACCAACTCACCCTCGGCCAGTTGCCCCAGTTCGTCCGAAGCGGCCAGCTCCAGTTTGTATTGCTGACCGGCGACGGTAAAAAAGCTGGGGCCGATCTCGCCCGTCCCACTGCTCCAGGAGACGATTTGGCTTTCGTCGTCATGCACCACCTGGAAATCAAGGTAAGCAAAACCGCGCGGATACTTGTCCGACGCCACATGTCGCTCACCCCGATAGGTCAAGGCAAAATCAGGAAAGGCGATGGGTTGCGCCCGAAAATAGAAGACCTTTTCGCCATACTCGCCGGTCTGCAACGGGTGCAGGCTAGTGGTAAAGCGCGCCCACCAATTACTTTGACACCCGCTACCGATGCAGAGCAGCCATAGCAATAAACTGACGATCCATAGTCGTTGTAAGGACATAGATTTACCTCGGAACATTTCAACCATAATCCGCTCGTAGCCAGTCCATAGCTGGCTACGAGCGGGCAGGGTAGCTGCCGACGATGGCCGAAGCTACCTTTGCTGCAGGATCGCTACCACAAGATCATGCAACCCTGCTAGATCCGCCGCCGCTGTCCGTTGGATGATGATGATCAAGAGGGTGCCATCGTCTTGGGCTTGCATAAAGAAGGCCACATGCACCGAATCATCCGGTGTCCCGTAGAGACTGGCGGCGCGCTCGCTCACCTCCGGCAAGGCCGTGACGCGCCAGCGATCGCCCTGCCCATCAAGGGCGGCTAACGCTGCCAGCGCCTGTGGCACATCCTCGGCGTCAAGCGCTGCCCGGAGAGGGTCAAGGGCATCGGCGTCAAGCCCGCTGTCTTCTAACTCAGCCGGCAAGGATTCGAGCATCCATAAGGCGTCTTCACCCGGCATGATCCCGATCATGGCCCCCGCCGTCGCAAAGTTGGGCGAAAAATCGGTTGGGTCGATGGTGGCTTGCTCGGCCTGGGGCGTATAGATACAACCTTCGCCCCGCTCGCCGGCGACCGGGTGTGCATCGACGGCTGCGCCCACCAGCTCGGCAACCATTTCGGCATTGGCCAGCGTGCAGCCGATGCCCGGTTTGGTCGCTTTGGGTGCCGGGTTTTCAGTGGTGGATGACTCACCTGACTCGACCGGCGCTTGCCCGCTCTCGTCGGTTGGATCAGCCAGGTTACGGGCAGCGACAATGATTGCATCGCGCACTGTATCAACCGCCATCGGCAGCACACCCATCATGTAATAAATGCCGCCATCGGCATGGGGGCGGAGGACGAAGAATCGCGGCCAACCGTTCGCCTCGCCCGTGACGAAGAGCGTATCGTCGCTGACTTTAGACAGGGCTGTGACCTGCCAAATCGACGAATCCCATGCGAGGGTAGCGATCTGCGCCAGGGTGTTCGACCAATCTTCTGCATTTAAAGAATCGAGCAGGGCTTGGAGCGCGTCGCCATCTTGCACATTGCCGGTGGTGGCGAGTTCTTGAATCATGGCATCGAGCAACTTTTGGGCCGCTTTGGGTGGCACCACGCCTACCAATAGACCGTGCGACGCAAAGCCATTGGAGAAATCAGTCGGGTCGATACTTTGGGCGTCATCAATATAAGTGTATTTGCAACCATCCCCCTCTTCATTGGCAACGGCGTGCATATCAACGGTGTCTTGTAAGATTCCCTCAACTTCGTCCAATGTCAAGAGATCACAACCAACCGCCCCGCCGCTTGTTGGGCCGCCGGTGTCGCTAGCGCTTGGCGTTGCGCGCAATTTGCCGAGGATCACCCGTGAATAGCCCAACACCGCCGCTTCTTGCACTTGTGGCCCCAACCGAGCCGCGACCAGGTCAAAGTCTAGCCCGGTGCGCCCGACCAGGAGCGAGAAGTAGCCATCATCCAGGGTTTGCCAGAACCAGAACAGTTCATCATAGCTTTCCGTTTGGGTGGGTTCGAGCGCCTGCACTTGGAAGGAAGGGGCCTGGTCAGCATCATATTGTAGCATTTCTAGCAGCGGGAAGTGACCGGCAAAGTTGTAGAGGACATTGAAGAGTTCCTCGCTGTCATGCTTGGGATTGGCGGCTCCCATTGCCTCGGCCAGCAGCATGAGCGTAAAGACATCGCTCTGGATCGTGCCGTTGCTGTTGGGGGTCACCTCCGCTGTGAGCTGTTGCGCGGCCACCGCATGAGCCGCTTCGATGGCGGTGGCGATGTGGGTCTGGCTGCGGTCGTTTACCTCGGCGGAGGCGCCGGCGACATAGCCACACAAGCCTTGCAACATCTCGCCATCGCTCAGCAAATCGGACGGCAGCGGACCAAAGAGAAGGTTGCCGATTGGCTCCTCGCCGTTGACTGGCTCCTGCAAAACGGCGGCGGCGTCAAAAGGGGTGAAGTTAACACAGCGGTCTACGATGATCGGCTCCGGGCCAGTCGCTTGCTCCTGGCGCAGGGTGGTTTCAGTCTTCAGTTCAGCGGTTGGTTCCGGCGTGGGGGTCGCTTCACCGCCTGGTCGCACAATGAGCGTCAGCACATAGTCAATGAGGACGATATTTTCCCCCGGTTTTGGGGCCGGCGGGTCAATGGCTGTCAGTTCAATGCTGTAGTCGCCAAAGTCGGTTGTCTGCCGGTCAGCCGCCGTGCCGATTTCCAGAATCTCCGATTCCTGGCGGTCTTCCGAGCTGACAATCAATTGAAATAGCGCATTGCCGTCTTTCTCGCACTTCTGACCAACGGGGCAGCGTTTGTCATACATGACGCCGCCATAAAAAATGTAAAGGCCATCCGGCGACTCGCCAACCAATATTTCATCGCCGACGGCCAGTTCGACGGGGCTTTCCAGCGGTAGATTCTCGCTCTGACGCAGCGGCGCCGCCATCACCGGCGTCGTCCCGAACGCTTGGGTCAGGAAGAGCAATAGTATCAGCCAATAACGAACAGAGGTACGCATCGCACTATCCTTTCTGATGGGTCGCTATTCGGGTCGGGGCAACCCTGCCTGGAAGAGGCAACACAGGGATTTCGCAGATTTCAAGTTTTATATTGCAAATTAATCTGTATAACCTGCGGAATCCCTGTTGTTTTCAGGGCAGGGTGGCCGGCGCCTATGCCTGAACAGTTCCCCTGGTTAAATAAATTTGCTACAAACAAACGACTGCCACCGATTGTAGCAAGGCCGCGTCCGAAGCGCGTCCGAAAGTTTGGTTGTTGCGTTATCCCACAAAGCGTGTGGGAATATGTGGGATAGTGTGGGATAGTGTGGGATAAAGCCGTAAATTTGCGACAACAAACCCGCTCGCAGCCGGTCACGGACCGGCTGCGAGCGGGTGATTGGAGTTAGCTATAGGCCATAATCTCTAAGGTGCGCACCAGGGCCGTCTTCCAGTTGCCCTCCTCATCAATGGGCAAGTAGATGGCGCGCCGGGCAACACGGGCTGACTGTTCGGGATCGATATTCTCATCATCAATTTGCCCCAGACCCAGCCGGATACGCCGCTGCATGGCGGGACGGTTCATATTTTCCAGCGCTTCACTCTTTAGCACCAGTTGATCCAACTCGCGGCCAATGCGTTCGACACCGGCCTTCAAGGCCAGAATCTTGACCTTGATCTGGAAGAGCAGATTCTCGACTTCCTCTGGCGCCGACCCAGTTTCGTCATCTTTGCCAAAGCGGTCGATCAACTCCTGGCGCATCTCATCCAGCGTCTCCAAGTGGGTCACGCCGGCAATGCGCCGGTAAAGCTGCAAACGCAACCCCTCATCGGCAATATAGGTCTGCGGCAACTGCGCATCCAGCGGCAGATCCAGTTGCACCGGCGGCGCCAGCGGATCTTCAATGTCAAAGGGCGTATCCGGCACAGCAGAGATTGCGAGAGTGGGCGATTGAGCGATTGTAGGCGTCGCGACTGTAATCTCTTTATCGCCCACTCTCTCAATCGCCTCAATATCGGCATCTTCGCCTTTTTGTAGCGCCTGCTCAAACCGCGCCTTCTTCCGCTTGGCGTCGTTGATCGCCTGGGCCAGCAGACGGGTGTAGAGATCAAAGCCGACGCTGTCGATGTTGCCATGTTGGCGGGCGCCCAATAGTTCGCCGGCGCCGCGGATCTCCAGGTCGCGCATGGCGATACGGAAGCCGGCGCCTAACTCTTCGCTGCTCTCCATAATGGCCGAGAGGCGGCGCCGGGCGTCGTAACTGAGCGACGTGTGCTTGTCATAAAGCAAATAGCAGTGACCGCGCTGGGCGCTGCGCCCAACCCGCCCGCGCAACTGATAAAGCTGGGCCAACCCGAAGTGATCGGCGCGATTGATGAGAATGGTGTTGGCGTTGGGAATATCCAGCCCATTTTCGATGATGGTGGTGGCGACCAACACATCGTAGTCGCCGTCGGCAAAGGCGATCATGGCGTCTTCCAACTCACGCTCGCCCATTTGACCGTGGGCGATGACAATGCGCGCCGTCGGCACAAGATGCTGGATGCGGTCGGCCAGGTATTGCAGACCCCGCACCTTGTCGTTGACCACAAAGACCTGACCGTTACGATCAAGCTCGCGCTGCACGGCCTGGCGCACCAGCACTTCATCAAATTCGGACAGCACGGTGTGGATCGGCAGCCGTTCTTTGGGCGGTGTGTTGATCGTACTCATGTCACGGATGCCGCTCAGGCTCATGTGGAGCGTGCGCGGGATCGGCGTGGCACTTAGGGTGAGGACATCGACTTTGGTGCGCAGTTGTTTGAACTTCTCTTTGTGGGTGACGCCAAAGCGCTGCTCTTCGTCGATGATGAGCATACTCAACTCTTTGAAGTCGATATCGTCGCTCAAGAGGCGGTGGGTGCCGACGACAAAATCAATCGTCCCTTCGCGTAGTCCCTTGATGATCTTCTCCTGTTGGGCCGGCGTGCGGAAGCGACTGAGCATCTCGACGCGCACCGGGAATTTGCTCAGGCGCTGGCTGATGGTGCGGTAATGTTGTTGGGCCAATACCGTCGTCGGCACCAACATGGCGACCTGTTTGCCGTCGAGGATCGCTTTGAAGGCGGCGCGGATCGCCACCTCGGTCTTGCCATAGCCGACATCGCCGCAGATCAGGCGATCCATGGGGCGGCTCGATTCCATGTCATGCTTGACCGCTTCAATCGCCTGCAACTGATCCAGCGTCTCCTCATAGGGGAAGCTGGCCTCCATCTCCTCCTGCCAGGGGTTGTCAGGGCTATAGACATGGCCGGTCACCAGCTCGCGCTCGGCATAGAGTTTGAGCAGATCATCGGCAATATCAGCGACGGCCCGTTTGGCGCGTTCTTTCACCGTCTGCCAGTCGGCGGTGCCAAGGCGGGTGATCATCGGCGTCTTTTCCCCGGCGCCGACATAACGGCTCAAGCGGTCGGCCTGGTGGACGGGGACATAGAGTTTATCGTTGCGGGCGTAGCTCACCTGCAAATATTCACGGGCGACGCCATCCAACTTGAGCGTCACCAGGCCGTCATAGGTGCCGATGCCATGCTCCAGATGAACAACATAGTCGCCGGCCTTGACATCGGAGAAGAAGACCTCCGGTGCGACGCGGCTCTGTTTGTGGGTGCGATGGCGCGCCTGCGGTTTGCTCCAGCCGAAGAGTTCGGTGTCCGTATGAAAGTGGAGATTGAGCGATTGAGAGACTTGGTCGTGAGCGCTCAGTCGAACGATTGAGAGACTTGGTTTACTTGCCAGATCTGGTTGCGCCTGAATCTCTTTATCGCTCAATCGCTCAATCTCCACGCCCTTCATGACAAACCCTTCGCCCATCACCCCTTGTACCAACGTGATCGGCTGACTGGGAACATGATACAGATCACTTTGCACATGAACCGGCAGATCGTTTTCGTGTAGTAACTCTTGGACGCGTGCTGCCTGCCGAGTGACAAGCAAGGTAAGCTCGCCCTGGTCGCGTGCTTTGATCAGATCGGCGGTAATCGGTTTGGTCTTGCCGCCATAGCGCGGGCCGGGGACGAAACAGCGGGCCAGCGCTGTGTTGGCGCTGGTGCTTTTGCCAAAGAGATCGCCATAGCCCAACAACAAGGGCTTGCGGGCTTGTAACGCGCTGCGTAGCTCATCGCCGGTAAAGAAACTGGGTGCAAAGGTATGGGGCAACTCGCCGGCGCGCAGCAATTCTTCCCGTAGGGTGGCTGCCTGCGCCTCTAACTCGCTGATGGTGGCGAAGAGATCGAGCGCATCATCAACGATCAATGTCGCGTCACTGTCAAGATAGTCGAGCAGCGAGGCAGGTTGTTCGTAGAAATAAGGCAGATACCATTCAATGCCGTGAAAGCTATGGCCCTGGCTGAGATGCTCCACCTGTAAGCGCAACTCTTCGCGGATCGCCAGCAGCAGGCTGGGGTCGAGCAATGGGGAGAGCATGGTGCCGGCGACATTTTCCGGCGCGCTTAGGTTGCCCCCCTTGATGCTCAGCCGTTCCAGGACCGCCGGGCCATATTTACTCAACGCTTCACTCCCCGGTCCGATTTCAACGCTCTGAATATGTTGTAATGAGCGCTGGGTGGTCGGATCAAAGAGGCGCAGGCTATCGACCTCATCGCCAAAGAGGTCAATGCGCACCGGCTGGGTGAGGTTAGGCGGCCAGATGTCGATGATGCCGCCGCGGCGGGCAAAGGTCCCCGGTTCTTCCACCGTCTCGGCGGGATTGTAGCCGGTCTGCGCCCAGTTGGTGATCATCTGCTCCAGCCGGACAATGCCACCAGTTTTCAATGGCCGTAGCGCCATGCGCAATTCGCGCGCCGGCAAGGTTTTTTGCATCAAGGCACGCGCGCTGGCGATGACCACGGGTCGGACACCGGTGCGGCTTTGTAAAGTGGAGAGCGCTGTCAACCGTTGCTGACGGGTGTGCCCGCTCCACGGAATTCGTTCGTAGGGGAGTGCATCCGGCTCGGCAAAGACATAGACCGGCGGGCCGCCATCTTCGACCGGCGGCAGCCAGGTTTCCAATTGGGCGGCTAACTGTTGCGCCATTTCACTGCGCGCGGTCAGCAACACCAGCGCCCCTGGCCGGTCATGTTTCAAGCCGGCGATGACCAGCGGGCGCGCCGCCGCCAGTAGCGCCTGCGGCGTGCTGGCCATCTGCGTCACCAGCTCCCGGTAGGCCGGCATCTGCTGGAGCATTTTGGTAAGACCGGAAAGGTTCATTAGCCGTTAAACCGATTCATGGCAACTTCGAGGCCATCGAAGAGCCAGCAAAATAACGCATCACACACTTTTTCGCGCAACGGACCGAAGATTTCTTCTTCTGCGGCGGTAAAATCCTGTAGCACAAAGGCGGCGGGGTCCATTTTCCCCGGTGGGCGACCGACGCCAACTTTGACACGGGCGAAGTCAGGGCTGCCGGTCTGCTCGATGATCGATTTAATTCCATTCTGTCCACCGGAACTGCCGCCGAGCCGGAGCCGCAATTTGCCCTGGGCGAGATCAATATCGTCATGGATGACAATTAAGTCGGCCAACGCAATTTTGTAAAAGCGCAATAGCGTGTTCACCGCCTGACCGCTGACATTCATATAGGTGAGCGGTTTGGCCAACAGCACCCGTTGCCGCTGCCCGTTCCATTCCACCCAGCCGTCGCCGGTCATGGCGCGCTGTTGCAGCTTGCTCAGATCAATGCGGTGACGGCGAGCAAACAACTCCACACATTGAAAGCCGATATTGTGCCGATTGCCGGCATATTGGGGGCCAGGGTTGCCCAGCCCGACAATCAATTTCATTGTCATAAAGTCGCGTAGTTGCTTCGTCGTGTGGTCGCGTAGTCAATTAGTCGCATAGGCAGTCGCATGGTCAGTCGGTTGGCTCTGTTGTGGGCATCAATGAATGGATGACCCTGCAACCAATTGACCAAACGACTACACGACTTTATGACCACGCGACTACCGATCGCGACTACCGATATTGTGTCCAGACCCAGCTCACCAGGCGGCGACCGGCCAGGAGGACAATGCTGCCCAAAATTAAGATGGCGCTGACGCGCATCCCGGTGAAAAAGAAGCCGCGCAGACGGTCTACTGCCACTGCTTCGCCCAGTTCACGGGTAAAGCTCGTGGTCACCTCCTGGGGGGTAGAGGCCGCCGCGCCGGTAAAGAGGGTGTTGGCATTTTCACCTCCTGTGCCGGTGCTACTATCCGCGGTGCCGGTCAGCAGCGTCGAGTCAGCAATAGGTGTCGGCGCAAGGATCGGATCATCGCTTTCGACTTCTGGTTGCGTCACCTGACCCACAATGGGGGTTGGCTGCGGCGCCGGTGTAAAGGTAGCGGTGGGAATGGGTGTTGGCGTCGGCTCGCTGGAAGTTGGCGTTGGTGTTGGTTCAGCAGCGGCACTTTGATTGACCACCAGATCGCGCACAAAGAATTCACCATAGTTACCGTCGGTTTTCACCACGCGCAGGCGAATGCTGTAGGCGCCGGGCGCCAGGTTGGCGGTGCGCCAAGTGCCCAGTTGCCCATTGGTGATTTGCGTGGTGCCGCCATCAAAGTAGATATAGGCATCATCGCCGCTGGGTTCTAACTTGTAATACAACTCGTAGCGTTGAAACGGGTCGATCACGGCCGTGCCGATGATCGGCACATCACCGCTGTAGGCGCCGCTCGTTGGCGCGGTGATCCCCGATTGGGCTTGCACAGGATCAGGGAAGAGACTCAGTGGCGCCAACGCACTAATCACAAGAAGCAGGACAGCCAGCCAACCCGGATACCACAGCAGTCGGGGCGTCCATTTGGACAACAGAAGGCGCCTGGTCATCGACAATCATTCTCCATCTTCAGACAACTCTCCAGTGAAGCCGGTAGTAAAGACTGATGAAGGGTAGCGAATGGTTTCGGTAATCCTTGGAACTGGTCACGCCGGCGGCGATGACCTACAGTTACCGCTTTATTTTCGTAACGTTCATCAGTCTTTACTACGATTACGCGTTCACTCAATTCTTAGTACGCAAAAACGCGACAATCGCCAACAAGTCAGCGTCCGACAGACCAGGGCGACCACCGCTGGGGGGCATGGCGAGACCACTCTGGTTGTCGGCGGCGTTGACATCGCGCCCGGCGCGGATCATGGCAAGAATATCGGCATCGGCGCCCTCTTGCACCAAGGCCGAGGTGGTCAAGCTATTGCCCAGATTGGCAACCCCTTCCCCGCGCTGACCGTGACAGGCGGCGCACGACTGCAAGTAAAGTTGTTGCCCGTGGTCCAGGACTGCCATATTATCCATGCTAATCGGTGTGCCATCCAGTTGGGTCATGGCGGCTTGGGCGACAATGGGGGTAAATGGTGTCTGTGCCGACGCCGTTGTGCGGGTAAAGACTGTCAACCCGGCAAAGGCCACAACTACCGCGGCAATGACCGCCACCACCGACGGCCAAACTCGCCCTGGCTCCTCTTCCGCCACCGGCGCCGGTTCACCAGCCTGACGGGCGATAACGGCCATCACCGTAATGATGAGAAAGGCAATCAACGCCAGAAAGGGAATGGTGATAAAACCAAACCAGTTGATCCAGAGCACGGTGCAAGGCACGCCCGCCTGGCAGGTGGCCGCGCCGCTAAACCAGTCGGTCTTTTCCAACAAGACATGATAGGTCGAAACGCCGATCCCCAACACCGAGAAAGGCAGCGTCAACAACGGCGTGTTTTCGTCGCGCCGCAGCAACCCAATCGCCAGAACTAAGGTCAACGGGTACATCAAAATGCGTTGATACCAGCAGAGCGTACAGGGAATATAGTGCGCCACTTCGCTAAAGTAGAGACTGCCCAGCATGGCAATCCAGGCCGCTAACAGAGCGATGTGTAGGCTGCTACGTTCCAGCCAATAAGAAAAATGATCCATTCTTGTGATTTCCAGAAATGATCAGTAGTCCGCAGTCAGCTCGTCGCATCCGCCAAAGTCAGCCTATGTGGCTTCTGGTGCGTTGCGGACTACTGATGCTCTTTAACTACCGGCGAGGAGACGATCAAGTTCGGCTTGCATGCTGGCGTAATCACTATTCACCGCATTGCCATTGATATAGATGGCCGGCGTCCCTTGTACGCCCTTATCTATCCCGGCTTGTAGTGACTCTTGCACCGCTGTTTGGTGCTTCAAGCTGCTCATACAAGCGGTAAAGTCGCTTTGGTTGAGGCCAACTTCACCGGCGTAGTCGATCAGCCGTTCAATGGTAAAGGCCTGTTGCCCCCCGCTTTGGGCATTGAAGAGCCGGTCATGATAGGGCCAGAAGAGGTTCTGATCGGCGGCGCATTGACTCGCCATGGCGGCCATGTTGGAGGCCGGCGCAAAGCCGCTCAGCGGGAAGGTGTGATAGACAAAGCGCACCTTCCCTGGTTTGATGTAATTTTCGAGTATTTGTGGCTTAACGGTCGTTGTCCACTCCAAGCAGTGGGAGCAGAGAAAATCTTCATAAGCCTCGACCACCACCGGGGCATCCGGGTTACCCATTGCGTTACCGACCACCCACTCCGCCGGCAGACCGAGTTCAGCCACATTGCCGCCGGACACAGGACCATTATTGCTGTTCACAATGTTGATCACAATCACCAGCAGAATGACAAAGAGCAAAGCGCCGCCGATCAGCCAAATCGTGAGTGAGCTATTGCCTTTGCGCTCCGGTTGGCTAATTCGCCGTTTTGGACGTGATGAAACAGACATGGAAATTCCTCTTCCCGTGTACATGCAAAAAACAGGGTACGTGTGACTGATGAGCGACGCCCATCCGTATCAGTATACGCGATCTATTGATGTGGGGCAAGTAGTCGGGCGTACAAGTAGCACTCGGCAAGAGTACAGATTGACTTGCCACCTGCTATCTTAATCCTCCCAATAGCTGGCGCCATAGACGCGTTGGAGAATGGCCGTGCGTTCTTCGTCCGTAGTCCAGCGCGGTTGGCCGTAGTCGTAGAGCAGGGTGGTGAGAACTTGGGTGCTGATGTGACGGTTGTTGTAGATCGTGTGTTTGACGATCATACCCTCGCGCGTGGCCTGGCTCCACATCTGGTCAAAGAAGAGATTGCCCAGGCCATAGAGAACCAGCTTGCCGTTGGTAAATTCCATTGCCTGAGGAACATGGCTCTGGACCCCAGTGACAATGTCGGCGCCGGCGCGTACCAGGGCATTGAAATTATCGCGTTGATCCAGCAAAGGGGTTACGTCATAGCTCTCCTGGTATTGTAACTCCGCCAGGACGACGGCAGCCCGATCCTGCTCTTTAATGTTGCGAATGGTAGCCGACATGATGTTGAGATCAAATTGCGCGCTGCCCGGCTGGGTGTCGGTCGCCCAGGCGAAGTTGGGGCCATAGCTGTTGGCGCCCAAAAAGGCGAGGCGATTGCCGTTATGTTCCAGATAGAGCGGTGCAAAGGCTTCTTCCTTATTGCGCCCACCGCCATAGACCGGCAGCTTGGCCTCTTCATAAATATCGAGCGAGATCACGGCGTCGTCGCGGCCATAGTCATTTTGGTGGTTGCCGGTCAGCCCGATAATGTCTACACCACAGGCGCGCAAGGCGGCCATATATTCCGGTTTGCTGCAAAAGGTGAGATTGCCCATATCCGTATTGGTTTCGCAACCGGGGACAAAGGGCACCTCATTGCTAATGACGGTAAGGTCGGCGCTCGCCAACTCCGGCCCTACCACTGCGGCCAGCCAATCAACGCCCCGCTGATCCATCTGCTCGGCCGTAAGCCGCACCATGGCGGTGACGCCGGTCATGGCAATGACGGTGAGTCGCTTGGGGTCGCGATTGCCGGCGGGCAGTGCTGTCAACAGCGCTTGTACGGCGGCCTGTTCGGCAGGCGTCTTACCCAGATTCTCGGCGTAAAGCGTTGCCGCCAGGGGGTAGACGGCAGGATCAAACTTGTTGGCATTCTCCACCGGGTTCTGCCCGTCAATGGACAAAACGACCAGGCGCGGCTCTACGTGATCAAAGGGCAACAGCACCAGCGCCGGCGGACTGTCGGCAGCATTAGCCCAAGCCGCAGCGACCACCTCCGCTGTTGTTCCATAGCCGGCCACACCATCCCCGGCTTTGCCCAGCAGTTGGGTTAGCGCCGGCAAGGTATCGGTCAAGACGGCAACCGCGCCAAAACGGTCACTGTTGCCCCGCCAGGCCGCTTGTAGCGCCGGCCAGGTGATGGTCGTGTCGATGGCGTCAAACCGGGTGGCGGCAGCAAAGGTATAGGCGTAGACGGCATCCGCTTTCCGTCCCGCAAAAGTAAAGCGGACATTGACCGTGGCCGCATCCGCCGGCGCGGTTAACCAGACGGTCTGCGAGAGGGTGGGGGAAGCGGCGAGCGCCTCTAGCGCCATGGATAAAGCAGCCGTTTGCGCCAGCACCAACGAAACCGACGAAGACGCCGTCTGTGTGATCGTTGCTGAACTGGGGAGCGTTGCTGATAGGGCGTCCGTGGCGCTTTGTGTAGGGCGCACCGTCGTATCGGTATGGGCAGCTTGACCGACGGCTAACGCAACCGCCGGTTTGCCGGCGCCGGACGGCGGCAGGTTGAAGAGGAGCCACAGGAGCAGTCCTCCGCCAAAGACGATCATCACGGCACTGATGAGAAGGGCAATTCGATTAGGAATTTGTTTAAACTGGATCATATGGGCCGAATCTACACATGAAGTTTGGCTTACATCGCTTGACAGTATACCCGACAGGGGAAAGAGTTGGCAATGTGGTAATTGCCCTGTATTCAATTATTAGTAGTCCACAGTCGTGTAGTCCACAGTCCTGTAGTCCATAGTCGTGTAGTCCATAGTCGTGTAGTCCACAGTCGGCCTGTGTTGCGTTCGACCGGTTATTGATGGGTTGGGCGCCGGCAAGGGGCCGTTCCTACGAGTTGGTGTGTAGCAACGTTACTCACATGAGCGCAAGCAGGACTAGTGCGAATCGGGCGAGCAGTGTATAATCGTAACCAGCAGTAGCTATTATTTGTGTTATCCCGCTCGTATCCCAAAAATAGAGCACGTTCAGGAGTTTGCAAGTCCATGATACACCTGCTGGAAATGCCTTCGATTGGGCAGACAATTCAACAAGCCATGCGCTTGAACCCGGCGATCTTTGCGGAGATCCAGCGGATCCAAGGCGGACTGGGGATTGCCTTGTTGATTGTTTCCTTAGCCGGCCTTTCCGAGGCGTTGGGGCAGAGTGTGATCCTCTTTATCAATCGGCTGTCGCCGCGCCGCTTTGTGTTGGCCCTGATGATCACCGCCGCCAGTCACATGGTTGGCTATCTGGTTTGGACCGTAACCGTCTGGCTGGTGGGGGTCTATGTCTTTGACCAACAGGTGAGCATTATTGCCATTGCCTGTGTGGTTGGGCTGGCTTATGCGCCGCAGACCCTGGCCTTTTTTGAGCTGACACCCTTTTTGGGCAATCCGTTCTCGATCATTCTTTCCTTGTGGAGCATGGTCGCTATTCTAATGGCTGTGCGCGTGGGCCTCAATTTGGAATTGTGGCAAGCCTTCCTGGCCAGTGCATTGGGATGGGTGATCATTCAACTCTGGCGCCGCACGATTGGGCGCCCGATCTATGGATTGGGGCGTTGGCTGCAACGGCGGGCGGCGGGCGTGCCGCTGGAACTTACGTTGGCTGATCTGGCCGTGCTGCGTCGGCAGCCGGCCTGGTTAAAAAATTTGGATGGTTGGCGTGCGCGCGTGCGCCAGCGCGACTTACGCAAAAATGTGGACAATCTGTTGAAGAGGGAACAACCCCGTGCTTGAAACATTGGGCGATGTGATCGCCTACCTGAGCATTATTCTGATTGGCCTGCTGGTGTGGGCGGCGCTTTCGCCCTTTGAAACGCTGGGCTGGTGGGCCGGCTGGTTTGGCGAAAAGATTTATGTGGATGATCTGCCTTCGGATGGGCTGGTGCGCGCCGTTCGACCAGGGGCGCGCAGCTACATTCTTTTCCTCTCCGGCATTGGCCGCGTCTCCGGCGAGACCTTTAGTCGGCGCGAACAGGGCTTTCTTCAGCGGCTGGCGACGGCGCTGCCGGATGCCGTGGTCATTGATGATATCTTCCCCTATTCGGTCAATAATCTGGCGTTGACGGGCCAGCCGATCTTTGCGCGCTTTTGGCGTTGGGCGCTACGGGCAAAAGTCGATGGCCCGGTGTTGGCTGGCTATATCATCAACATTCGCAACATTATCCAGGTGCTGATTTCCGCCGACAAGCGCTATGGCCCGATCTATAATCAGGCGATGGCCGAGGTGTTGTTGCATGGCTTGCTGCGCTACAACTATGATATCAACAGCAATACGCCGGTCTTTATTGTCGGCTACAGTGGCGCCGGACAAATGGCGGTGGGGGCCGTCACCTATCTGCGTGAGTTGATCAACGCCCCAATCTATGTCATTTCGTTGGGCGGTATTTTTAGCAGCGATCCTGGCTTGCTGGCGGTTGATCACATGTACCACCTCTATGGCACTGAGGACTGGCCGCATCGCTTAGGTTTGATTGCGCCGGGGCGCTGGCCCTTCTTTGCCACCTCGGAGTGGAATCGCGCCCGTCGCCAGGGCTTGATTACGCTGGTCAATGTCGGCCCCATGCGTCATACCAGCGTCGGTGGCTATCTCGACATTAAAAGCTTCTTACCCAATGACGTCTGTTACCTGGATCATACCGTGACCGTGATGCGCGACATTGTGTGCAAACATGTGTTGACGACCGTGGATAACACCGCCGATACAACCGTTCAAAGCGTGGCGCTGCCGGCAATGGAAACGGCAGGGGCAACAGGGAGTGCGTTGCACTGGTCAGCCGGTGACGCGCTTTCCTAAGTGGTTTTGACCGGTGCGACGCACTCCCCAGTAGGCAAAATATCCTGCCGACGAACGTAGGATCTCTCACTTGACAGTCCTGACAGAATAGTTATACTGATCAGTAACAACTTGATACTATGAACCTTCGGGGCAGGGTGAGGCAAAGCAATGCCAATTCCCGATCGGCGGTAATCTATCGATCAGCGAAAGCGATTATAGAAAGCCCGCGAGTCTGCGCCCTTGGATTGAGTTTCGTGCTGTGCAGCTTTTGTCCTACCCCACTGGACAAAGGCGAGAACAGCCCTGACGATGGCCAAGGGCAAGGGCAGGAGTGCGGTGCGTTGCCGGTGGCAACAAAGCCGACGCCGACGGTATAGTCCGGATGAAAGAAGGTCGAACAGCCAGTAGACGCGTATGTGCGGCTTACTTTGTGCTGGAAATGACAGCAGTTAACAACTGTTGTATTTCCGTTTGCCCTGAACCCGAAGTTCTCATGACGAGACTTCGGGTTTCTTTTTGGGCATCGTAGGGGCGCGATATATCGTGCCCCTACGATGCCGGCGTGCATGAGTGATGGCTGTTCTGTTTGACTTTGCGCAGAAACGACACTGTTCTTTTGCGCCCAGTCTGTTTTTCCTGTCCCGTGGTGTTCAGCGTTGCGTTGGGGGTGATGCGGTCGGTCCCTAGCGTACCTGGACGCAACGGGATTTTTGTTAGGGGGTTGTATGCAAGCAGAACGAATTCATAGCAGTTGGTGGCGATTGTTGCCACGCGAGACCCCACCGTCGCTCTGGTCGCAGTGGCTGGCGGCTCATAAAACCGTGATTGCCGTGCCCTTTGTGTTGGCCGGCGTTATTGCCTTGTGGGAGGGACTGGTGCGCTGGCAGGCGTATCCGGCGTTTATCCTGCCTAGCCCGGCGGTCGTGGCCCGTAAATTTGTCACCCTGGCCGCTGACGGAACTTTGCTACGCCATACGCAAGTGACGCTGATCGAGATTGCACTTGGGCTGCTCCTGGGGTTGACCACGGCCTGTGTCCTGGGCTACTTTCTGGGCAAATATCGGGCGATTGAACAGGTGGTCGCACCCTATATTGTCGCCAGCCAGAGCATTCCGATTGTGGCGGTGGCCCCGCTACTGGTCATTTGGCTGGGCAGCGGGATGCTTAGCAAAGTGTTGGTCTGTGCGCTGATCACCTTTTTCCCTATGTTGATCAATACGATTGTCGGCATTCGCAATGTGGATCGCGATCTCTATGACCTCATGCGCAGTCTGCGCGCCAGTCGTTGGCAACTCTTCCGCTTGCTCGAAGTGCCGGCGGCGTTGCCGGTGCTGCTCAGTGGCCTGAAACTCAGTGTCATTCTGGCCGTGGTCGGCGCGGTAGTTGGCGAGTTTGTCGGCGCCGATGTCGGGCTGGGCTTTCTGATCAACCTGGCGCGCGGGGTTCTCGATACGCCGATGATGTTTGTCGCCATCTTCTGTCTGGTTATCATTGCCCAAGCGCTCTATTTGACCGTCGCCTGGCTAGAGCGGCGCTACCTACATTGGCAGGAAGTATAAGGTAGTAAGGGCTTGCACCGGCTTTTCGTAGGGGCAAGATATATCTTGCCCCTACGAAAAGCCGGTGCAAGCCCTACTTAA
>QWII01000131.1 GCA_021405325.1 Caldilinea sp. CFX5
ATTCATCATTCCCTCCTGATTATGATCTTTTTCGCACTCTGACCATATCAGAAGAGTGGGGATATTGTCCACTTCTTTCAAACCCTACGGTAACTAGTTGGAAGTCTTCTCGTAGGTGCGGTTTGCAACCGCACGGGCTTCGGTGGACACGTGCGGTTGCAAACCGCACCTACCGTTCCCTGGCATGGGTTGAACCCTGTTGCTTTTCTTCCCGCTCATTGCGGTGAAGCTAGTTCCAGTTAGGAGTTACGCAGTTGGACAAGACCTGTCAGGTTTGCGAAACCTGACAGGTCTCTGGTAGCGCCCGTCAACTGCGTAACTCCTACCAGTATAGGGGCGGGGTGTCTCCGCCGAGTCGCGTAGGGCATCTCACGGCGCGTCCTTTTGCGCGTCCTTTGAAAATTGGCGCGTCCTTTTTCGTTGAAAGACATTTTGCTGAAATCACCTGACGAAAGAGGTTGAGCTTTTGACCAATTTCAGGTAGGATGGAGCATGAATGTGCATGAGGAGGAACCCAATGGCTCAATTCAAACTCTTCCTATTTGGCCCACCGCGGATTGAACAGCACGGGCGCCCTGTTGAGATTACGCTGCGTAAAGCGTTGTCTCTGCTCGTCTACCTGGCTGTGACCAAACAGCCGCACCGTCGCGACAGTCTAGCTACCCTCTTTTGGCCGGAATTTGGTCAGCGAGAAGCGCGCGCCGGTCTACGCCGCACCCTCTACCGGCTCCATGAGTCCTTACAACAAGAGATCCTGGTGGCGACCGCCGAAACGGTGGCGCTGGATCCGCAACTTGCGCTCTGGTCGGATGTTGATCAGTTCCAACAACTGGTGGCGGATGCCTTGCTGGCCAAACATCCCAGTGCGCATCTGCCGCCGGAGAGCCTAGAGCGTCTGGTCGAAGCGACCAAACTCTATACGGCTGACTTTATGGCCGGCTTCACCTTACCCAATAGCCCTGACTATGATGAATGGCAGTTCTTCCAGCGCGAAGGGTTGCGCCAGTCGTTGGCCCAGGTGCTGGCACAGGTGGTCTGCACCTATCAAGCCCAAGGAGACTATGAACAAGCTATCCCCTACGCCCGGCGTTGGTTGGCAATGGATCCGCTCCACGAGCCGGTCCATCGCCAGTTGATGCAACTCTATGCGCTCACCGGTCAACAGTCGGCGGCCCTGCGGCAATACCAGGAATGTGTACGCCTTCTCCAGGAAGAGCTAGGCGCACCGCCGGAGGAGGAAACCACCGCGCTCTTTGAGGCCATCAGAACAAAGCGACTGCCGGGGCTTGACAAGGTGACAAGTGACAAGGTGACAAGTGACAAGGTGACAAGTGACAAGGTGACACATGATTACCCTGTCACCTTGTCACCCCTTCACCCTGTCACCTTGTCAGGGCAACTTCAGTCAGTGCGCCACAATCTACCCGCGCAACCGACCCCCTTTGTGGGCCGGACGTCCGAACTGGCGGCGCTACTGGATTCCCTGCAAGACCCGGCTTGTCGTCTGCTGACGCTGGTAGGGCCGGGGGGCATGGGCAAGACGCGGTTGGCCGTGGCGGTAGCCCAGCAGGTTTTAGATGCGGTTGAGCAGGAAAATTCAAAATCGCGCCCAGAGGGCTCCCGCCAAAATCTAAAATTTGCAGACGGTATCTTTTTTGTCGCGCTAGCAACAGTGACTGCCCCGGATGGCATTGCGGCGGCGATTGCATCCGCCGTGAATTTTAGTTTTTACAGCGACGCGGCGTCGGAGCAACAGCTTTTGGCCTATTTGCGGGAAAAGCAGATGTTGCTGATTCTGGATAACTTTGAGCACCTGTTGGCCGGCGCCGACTTTGTTGCGGCCTTGCTGGCGGCGGCGCCAGGGATCAAAATCATCGTCACCTCGCGCGAAGGCTTGCCGTTGCAGGAAGCGTGGTTTCGTCCGCTGGCGGGGTTGGCTTTTCCGACGCGTGAAGCAGCGCCGGCTTCGCGCAGCGCTGAATGGGATGCGGTTCAGCTTTTTGCCCAGTGTGCGCAGCGGGCCCAGCCCGATTTTAATCTGGCTGCTGTACAGGCGCAGGTGGTGCAGATTTGCCAACTCGTGGGCGGGATGCCGCTCGCCATTGAGCTGGCCGCAGCCTGGCTGAAAGTGTTGTCGGCGGAAACCATTGTACAGGAGTTACAACGGGGTCTCGATTTGCTCACTACGACGCAGCGCAACATGCCGGAGCGCCACCGCAGTATGCGCCTGGTGCTGGAACAATCGTGGCAGATGTTAAGCGGGACGGAACAGCGCGTGCTACGGCGGCTGTCAGTCTTCCGGGGCGGCTTTGCGCAAGCAGCGGCCATGGCTGTGGCAGGAGCGACCCTCTTCGATCTAGTCCAGTTGGTGGAAAAGGCATTCTTGCAGGTGACGCAAGCATCGACAGGCGAGGGGCGGTATCAGCTTCATGAATTGTTACGGCAATATGCCGAGGAACAATTAGCCAACGTCCCGGCTGAATTGCAGCAGACCCAGGCGGCGCATAGCCACTATTTTATCAACTTTTTGTCGGCGCGCTCGACCGCGGTGCTGGGAGGCCGGCAAGTGGCGGCCACCAAAGAAAATGCAGCGGAAGCCGATAACATCAAAGGGGCCTGGCAGTGGGCGGTTGACCATGCGCAGATCGACAACCTTTACAAGGCCGTGAACGTCCTCTATGCGCTTTACGAATTTCAAAGTCGCTACCTGGAAGGGGTGACTGTCTTTGAAGCGGCATTGCATTGGTTGGCTGAATTGGCGCCAGCCGAACCACTCACACTCCTGCGTGCCGAGATGCTGACGGCGCTGGGCTGGCTCTCGAATCGGCTGGGGCGGTTAGCCAGGGCAAAAGCTGTCCTCCAAGAGGCGCAGGCTTTATATGAGCAACTGAACCGTCCGCCGGCCATTGGCGCTGCCCCTGATCCGCGCGCCGCCCTGGGGGTGATTGCTTTGGTGGAGGGTGACTATGCCGCCGCCATTGCCTATGCCGAGCAGGTACGGCAGAGTAGTGAAATGTATGATCACCCCTGGCATCGACGCCTGGCTTACTATGTGCTGGCCGGCGCGGCGATGGCGCAAGGCGACTATCACACGGCGCAACGGTATGCCGAAACGGTCTATGCTATTTGCCAGAGCATCGGCGACCGTTGGTTTATGGCCTATTGCCTCAACGAACTGGGCCACATTGCCCGCGCCCTGGGCGATGTTCAGCGCGCCCAAGCGCATTATGAAACCAGCTATCAACTGCGCCAGGAATTTGGCGATGCGGAAGGGATGGCGGTGGCGTTGAGCCATTTGGGTGGGTTGGCCTTGCAGCGCCAGGATTACACCCAGGCTCAACGCTATTACGAGGAGAGCCTGACCCTCTATCGCGATATCAACGACAAAGGTGGGCTGGCCAGGGTGCTGCATGGGTTAGGCAGCGTGGCCTGCGCCCAGCAGCAGTTAACGGTAGCACAGCCCTACCTCTGGCAGGCCCTTCGCCTGGCAGCGGAAGTCCACTTTTCCTGGCTGCTCTTTATGATCCTGGTGACGATTGGCGATTATTTGATCAAAGAGGGCCAAACAGAACGCGGACTGGCCTTACTAACCTTTGCGTTACACCACCCAACCAGCCCTCAATCGGCATGCGACCAGGCACAGCAACTACTGGAACAACAGCAAGGGGAAGGATCTTCATCCTCCCCCTTTACCACTTTTCGCGATGCATCGGTTGGCGATCTAGAGCGTGTGGTGGCAGCGCTACTTGCTAACGCTGACTAAGCGATTAAGAAGAGGGCGATGGCCCGTCTCTTGCCGGCATTCGGTACAGCGCTCGTCCGCTGATGGTTCTGCCGGGGCAGCACCCTGCCATTCGACGACATTCGCGTCAATGGTCACCTGCCCGTGGGCTTTGGCCACCGAAACACGATGATGACCATCCGCCACAAAGTAGTCGTCATTGACGCGCACCAGATCGACAGCCGGTAGCGCCAGCTCTTTTTCATGGGCAACCGCAATGTTGATCCAACGTTCGCGACTGTGCCATCCCAAAGGGCGGAACTCGGCATCAAAGTCGGCACAGCGCCCGACACTGCCGCGGATGGCGGCCAGGGGTATGCTTTGGGCGCCGGCATAATAATAACGGTCAACTTTGGTTGGCCGGTAGAGGCGATCCATGCACAACAGCGCGCGATAGCGCCGGGTGAGCCACGCCCAAAGTCGGCTGAGTTTGGCCTGGCGCTGGAGCGCATCGAACTCATAGCCCGCTTCTGCTCGTCCATACAATGAGGAACGTAAATTACGCATATTCTTCCTCCGTTTCTAGGGGACCGCCCCTTTTTGCGCTTGCACACTGCCCTGTTCATGGTGTGCAAAGCGCATGGGGAACGCAACATTGGTCGCCAGGGTAATTCGCACCTCGTGTAGACCGTCGGCAAATTGCACCGTCACCGGCAAGCCACTCTGCCGAAAGACGCGCAACATGGCATTGTTGTTGGGCTGGACATAGGCCGTAAAGGTCTGAATTCCTTGCCTTGTGGCGCGCTGTACCAGGTGCTGGAACAGGGTGCGACCTACCCCTTGCCCCTGAAAGCGATCTTCGACCAGAAAGCCCACCTCGGCGATGGCAGGTTGTCGCTTGTTGATGACATACTGGGCAAAGCCAATCGCCTGCACCTGCGGCCTGTCCACCAGCGCGATCACGCCGGCGCCCTCGTCTGCCGGCAATTGGCAGATCTGCTGCAACTCGGCCAGCGCGGGCTGGTAGGGTCGAAAATAACGATAATACAAGGTGGTTGGCGAGACCCGTTGGTATAGTTCTTGCAACAGCAACGCATCCCCAGTACGCAATGGTCGCACCTTGAGTGCCGTACCGTTCGCCAACCGTATTGGGGTTAATGACACCGATGAAACCATAACGCTTCTCCCTTTCCACAACATTTTTGCTATCTGTGGACAGCATACTGCGTTGCCGTCTTCCCAGCGTCGTCGGGCGCGTCCTTTGGCGTGTCTATTGAAAAATCTTCTTCATCGTCAGGGCTGCGGGCAGGGGGGTAAACCCAAGCTGCAAGTTAAGCTGATACATGGGGTTGTTCTCTTCGTTGCTGGCGCTGATGGTCTGGGCGCCCCAGTTTTGGGCAAAGCGAATGGCGCGGACTTTGAGCGCCGTCGCGATCCCATGCCGCCGGTAGCCGGGATGCACTGCCGTCCACGGTGTATTCAACCGGTGCGGGTCGGCTGTCCGACCCAACTCGGTGATGCCGACCCACATGCCGTTGCCGGCCACAGCGGCAAAGCAGCCTGCGGGCAGCCAGCCAGGATGTCCAAAGGTATTCTCCACATAGCTCTCAAACGACACAGCGTTCATCGGATCGGGCGAAGGGGCATCCTGGCCGGCGACTTGATCGAGCGCATAGGCTTTGTACTGCCACGTTGGATCCTGAGCCGCCAACTCTTGTAACGAATAGAGGTGAATGCCCGCCGCGTTCGGTCGCGCTTCCGCCTGAGCAAATTGGGCAAAGTCAAAGGCGGCAATGGTCAACTGGGAACGCGCCCAGCGCATGGTGGTCTGGAAGCCCCGATCCGCCAGGAAACGCAAAGCCCTGCGTTGGTCTTCCCGCGTACTGGTGACGAGACTGGTGATGGCTGGGCTTCGTTCGGCTAAACGCGCAGTCACATAGTCATAAACCGCAGCGCCGATGCCGCGCCCCTGGTAGTCTGGATGGACGACAAGATCAAGGTCATACTTGCCCGGCTGGTATTGCCAATGATTCTCGAAATAGTGGCCGACGGCGACAGCGATACCATCCATCTCGACCAGCAGCCGCTGGGATAGATAGGCGGCCGGCCAGCTCTCATCGAAATGACGGAGCTGTTCGACCGTGACCGGTTCATCGGTCCAGACAGCATTGCGCACTGAGGCAATGGTTGCATAGTCAACTGCAGTACCTTCCGGTGTGTGGATGTGCAACATCTTCTTTTCTCCTCGTTGCGTTAGCTGCCGTTAGCCCAGGTATCACGGCTACTCATTATAGGTACGCTGTCCGTGCTTCAACAAACAGGCCCTTACCTTACAGGACTTACGCAAGACGAATTACTGCCGGGCACCCAGAGGGTTCCCGGCGTCTTGCGTAAGTCCTGCCTTATTGGGGCAGTTATTTCTGGACACTCACTACGTGGGTACGGCCCTCTACTCCTGAAAGTGACCCAAAGTAGAGAATCAGACCTATCAGCAGCGGGATGAAGACAAGCAAGTTATACATAAAGTGCAATTCCACCCGTGGGAACCAGAGTTCGCCGATGCTGATCTGTTTGGTTGCGCCAAAGAGATAGTAGCCGGTCAGCCACTGAAGTTGGAGCAGAATATGCTCAAAAAAGTGCCAGTTTTGCAGCGCCATGGCGCCATGCCACCACTTGCGCGCCGCGCCCCGAAAGCCCGGTTGCAGCCACAGGATGCCGCCCCAGAGAAAGAGGTTGTAGGTGAAATGCAGCACTTCCGACGCCGCCAGGTGGGGGAACCACAACCCCAATGCGCCGCCGGCCGCCTTGGGGATCCAGCCCAGGACATAAATTTGGTAAACCTGGGCCAGATGTTCCAGCCAATGCCCCAGGACAATGACCATAAAGAGCCAAAGCGCCCGTTGGTGGTGCGGCCCATGGAGGCGCGTCAGCCAGTTCGGTTTGTCTGTTTCCATTGGTATGTTATAGAACATAGTTTCCTCTCCTATCGTGTAGTTTCCATACCCATAGGCATAGAGCTAAGTTTTTTGCGACCCCTACAGACTTGTCTGTCATTCTGAAAGAACCTCTTGGGCATTGCAACCGGGAGATTCTTTCAGAATGACAGGCGGGCCTTTAGGGTTTCCTTGAAACCCCTTCCCTTCATGTGTATAGGTTGCCAACCGTACTTACTTTACCTTCTGTGAATGCCGTTGGTTCTGCCAAACCAGATCGCAAAGCCCTTTTGTAGCAACCAGATAGCTGTGCTTACGGCAAGGAGCAGTTGGCTGTAGATCAAGAATTTGGCAACGCTAGGAACCTGTGTAATCGCCACTTCGAAATCAATCATCCCACCATCCCCCTGCTCGTCTGTGACGGTGACAGCAACTTGATAGCGCCCCGGCTGTTCTATCGTAAAAACCGCGGTGTGCAGACCACCAGGTACACGATCAACGATTGTCGCTGGAGCGGACAGTGGGGGAACCTGCCGCTCCAGCGGGGTGAGGGTAACGAGAATCTGCGCTGTGCGGGCGGGGTGGCCACTTGGGTCAGACAAGCTCATCTCCAGGTGCACTTCCCCGGTGCGTAAGATGGCGGGGGCGGTCCAGATGCTCAGGTAGTAAGCGCCCACCGGCACATGGCCCCGTTGTAGGGTGCGCCCTTCGCCATGCGCCAGCACCGGTTTCACGGTTCCAGTCAGCAGCAGGCACAGGCAGAACCCAATGAGTGTTCTGATTGACAAGGTGCGATAGCTTTTCATTGTTCACCACCTGTGCTATTGATAGAACCGGTAACAATACAGGCTATAGTCGCTAACCGACAATAGATCCGCCGTGCGAAAGCCGACGGTGAAGGCATAGCGCCGCAACTGATCATCGTCGCTGCCGCTTTTGAATCCTGCGTTGCCATTCAGGTTGACTGCCGTCACCAACACGCTTCCTTTCTCGCCGGCCAGCCGCCGCATGGTGGCGAGGACGCCCACCGGATTGTACATGCCGGCTAACCCTTGGTGGGCGATACAGAGATCGTAGCGCCCATTGAGCGTCGCTTCACTCACATCACGGACATGAAAGGTGAGGCGATCCGTCAGGCCGCAATTGTGTGCGTTGCACCAGGCCAGGTCGATGATCGCTTCGTCCAGGTCAAAGCCGTCAACGCGCACAGTCGGGTAGCGTCGAGCCAGGGCAATGCTAAACCAGCCATCGGCGCAGCCCATGTCGGCAATGCGCATTGGTGGCTCCCGCTGTAAACGGTGATGGAGATCGGGCAGGGCGGCCAGCCACCCTGCACCGAAAGGATAGACGCGGTTCATAACAGCCAGCTTTTACAAATCTCTTCAATATGGCGGTGATCGGTGCCGCAACAGCCGCCCAACACATTGAGCAGCGGCAATTTCCGGCGCAATGACCGATATTGCTGCCCTAACTCCACCGGGTTGCCGGCATCCAGTTCCGTGGACTCATCCAGTTCCGCATGGCTCTTGGTAGACGCGTTGGCGCGCAGGCCACGAATGCGCCGGCTCCAATCCTGATCAGCCGTCAGCTTGTCTTCAAAGTGGGTGGGGTGAGCGCAGTTGATCATGTAATAGAGCGGCCCGCCAGTGGTGGCTTCATCGATCTGGGCAATGGCCTCGGCCAGGGTATGGCCGGTGGGTAGCCGCCCGTCGGTCTCCACGGTAAGAGCAATGACTACCGGCATGGCCGCTGCTTGCGCCGCCCGTGTGATGCCAATCGCCTCTTCCGGATAGTTCATGGTGATGGCTGAGATCATGTCGGCGGCGGTGTGACGAAAAGTCTGCACTTGGGCTGTATGAAATTGCTCTGCTTCGACAACGGTCATGCGAAAGGCTGGGTTGTAGCCATCGCCCCGCGGGCCGATACAACCGCTGATGACCATCGGCGTCTGCACCGTTTCATACTGCTCGCGCACTTCCTCCAGCAAGGTAATCGCTTTCCGGTTCAAGTGGGCTAGATCGGCGGCGGCGTAGCCCAGCTTTTGGCCCCAATCAGCGCTGGCCCGCCAGGTGGCGCTTTCCAGAATAAAGCCAGTGTTATATTTTCGTGCCAGGCCAGCGTAGGTTTCAAAATAGCTGCGCAGCGCGGCAACCCCTTCGTCATGGTGTAAGAGTGGAAAGGCCGCAAACAACGGCAGATCCAGCCCATTATGAAAGATAAGCGTTGTTTCAATCCCGCCATCGCTCAGGAAAAGATCGCCGGTAAGCTGTGGCAACTGATTCCGATATTTAGTCATGATGCGTCCTCCTGTTTTGTGAAACACGTTGTGATCGGTAGTTGTGATCGGTAGTTGTGATCGGTAGTTGTGATCGGTAGTAAAGACTTCAGTCTTTCTTCACCTCGGCAAAGACTGATGAACATTAGGTAAATAAACCGGTAATCGTAGGTGCGGTTTGTAACCGCACTTGCTCCCTGGGAACCGTGCGGTTACAAACCGCACCTACCTGGGAACCGTGCGGTTACAAACCGCACCTACGATTACCGAAACAAATTCCTAACTCCCATTAGTCTTTCCTACGGCTGGTGCCTGCTACTTCTGCACGTTGACCTGCACCCGCAGGTTGACACCTTCGGTGGCATTCAAGCCGAGCATGGTCTGGGTGGCTTCACCGCGGGCGGTGCTGTATGCGCCGGTGCCGCCGGTGACGGCACGGGCAATGGCGACGCCGATATCGGCCAGCTCATAGCCGGTGGTGACCAGGGTCTGCGCACCCGGTTCTTGGCCAAACTGGAAGAATTGGGTGGAGAAGACCCAGACCCCGCCTTTGGCATGGCCGGCGTCATTGATCATATAGCCCTGGCAGATCCATTCGCCGATGACCTTTGCGGGGTATTCGGGTGAACCGTCGGCGTTGACGCCATTGCTCTCTTGCAAGGTGCCGGCTTCATAGAGGTAGCCACGGGTGATAAAGCTGCTGCCGTCGGCGGGCAGCCCATCTTCATAGACCACATCCTTATCAAAGATAAAGCGGGTCATATCTTCGGAGACATCAAATTCGAGCGTTTTACCTTCTTCCTGCATCTCCGCGGCCGCGGCCGGTACAACGATTGGGGTGCAGGCGCTCAGGACGAGCATCAACAGCGCAAACAGCGCAAACATGGTACGTTTGGTCTTCATGGCAATTGTCCCTTCTTGACTTTGACTGATGACTTGACTCACTGCTTCCTGTTGCCGGCTAACTTACACCGGTTCAACTACCTTCAGTATAGAGAGGGTGTGTTGGTGGAGCGTCTGGGCGTGCGTCCGCTGATGCGTCCTTTGTCAACCAACGCAAACTCATTCGTTGCGGCACGTTGCAGATTTGTCAAAGTTGCAGTAAAGTTGTAGAAAATTCAGTCAAAGCGACGTGCGCATCGCTACCGGGAAAGGAACGCATGACTTCTCTACCAACCTGCTTTCAGATCAATCCACAGGATAATAGTGCCGTCATGCTGGCCGATGGCATAGCCGGCGCCATCGTCCAGGTCATTGGCGCGGCGGCTGATACAACCGTCACCCTGACCCAGCCGATTGCTTACGGCCACAAGGTCGCGCTCTGTGATATTGCCGCCGGCGCCGCCGTCTTCAAATATGGCATTCGCATCGGCCATGCGACCCAACCGATCCACACCGGTGATTGGGTGCATCTTCATAACTGCGCCAGTGACTATGATGAGCGGTCGGGCAGCCTGGAAATCGATAGTGGCAAGCCGACGGATACGGTTTATGCGTGATGCGTGCTACGTGATGCGTGCTACGTGATGCGTGCTACGTGATGCGTGCTACGTGATGGGTGTTGCGTGATGCGTGAGAAGGGATAGCGAGGGGAAAGATGAACGATTTACAGCAGGTTCAGTGGCGGGGCTATTTGCGACCGGATGGACGCAAGGGGGTGCGCAATCTGGTGTTGGTTATTTACACGGTCGAATGTGCGCAACATGTGGCCCACGCGATTGCCCGTGACGAAGCGGACACCCATGTGATCGGCTTTCCCGGCTGTTATGACAATCAATATGCGGTGCGGTTGCTGCTCTCGCTGGCGCGCCACCCGAATGTGGGCGCCGTCTTAGCTGTCGGGTTGGGGTGTGAATATACGCAACCCGCCAAGATCGCCGCTGTGGTGCGTCAATCGGGCCGACCGGCGGAATCCTTTTATATTCAAGAGAGCGGCGGCACAGTGAAGAGTACGGCCAAGGGCAAGGAGATTGTGGCCCGCCTCCGCCGTCAGATCGCCGCCGAAACGCCCGTTGTCCCCATGACGCTGGCCGATTTAACTGTCGGTTGCGAATGTGGCGGTTCGGACGCCACCTCCGGTCTGGCCGGCAACCCGGTGGTGGGTGCGTTTTATGATCTGCTGGTCGATGCCGGCGGCACGGCCATTTTTGAAGAGACAGTTGAGATGTTGGGTCTCAAACCGATCATGCTGGCCCGCGCCGCCCATGAGGAAGCGCGCCAGGCATTGGCCGCCGCTTATGACAAAGCCGAATGGTATTGCAAAACGGTGCGTCAATACTCAGTGGCGCCGGGAAACTTTGCCGGCGGCTTGACAACCATTGAGGACAAGAGCATGGGCGCTTTTATTAAAGGGGGCAGCCGTCCCATCCAGGGCGTCATTCGCGTCACCGAGCGTCCACCCCAGCCCGGCCTCTGGATCATGGACAGCGTCCCTGATCCCTATTTTATGCAATTCGGCTATACGAATCCAAACGACACCGAAGGCATCATGGACTTGATCTCCGGCGGGGCGCAGATCATTCTCTTTGTCACCGGGCGCGGCAGCGTGATCGGCGCGCCGATTGCGCCCCTCATCAAAATTACCGGTAACAGCCGCACTTATCACCGTATGAGCGACGACATGGACTTTGATGCCGGGCGCATTCTCACCGGTGAGTTGACGCTGGCCCAGGCTGGTCAAGCCCTGTTAGAAATGGTCGTCCAAATTGCCGGTGGCGCGATGAGCAAATCCGAAGCGCTTGGCCATCGCGAATATTTTGTGATGTACAAACACCAGGACACCCCCTCTTTGAGTGACGGTTGTCGGGCGTAGGAGAAACCATGCGCTATTTGGTTAAAGCACGGGTAAAACCAGAACAGGTGGAAAAGTTACGGCAGGCCATTGCCCGCCGAACATTGGGTCGCGGCTCGGTGGCCGGTAGCGAATATTTGCGTAACATGGCTGAAGCACGGGCGCTAGAGGATGGCACGGTGCGCTGGGTCGAGGTCTGCTATTGCTATACCCCACTAGAAGAGGAACAGCCCTACTGGGAAGAGTATTTTGACTTGCTCAGTATCAAAAACGCCCATGACCGGGCGCGCTGCAAGGATCTCAACGGCACGGAACCGTGGGCCTGTTCGGCTTGTGATTGTACGGCGCGCCTGGAACAGACCCTGACGACATGGGGCGAACCCTTCTTGCAAAAACTGGCACGCGAGAGGAGCGAAAACCCTTGACCGACGCCGAACTACCCCTCCCCCCAACCGTTTCCTCCTTGCTGGCTGATCTGCGCACCCTGGGTGTCGAACCCGGCATGACCCTGCTCGTCCACTCTTCGTTGAGCGCCATTGCCGATTGGGTGGTGGGCGGCGCGGCAACCGTGATTCTGGCGTTGGAAGCCGCCATCAGCCCCGAAGGCACACTGGTCATGCCGACCCAAAGCGGCGAACTCTCTGATCCCGCCAATTGGCAACATCCGCCGGTGCCCCACCATTGGTGGGATCTGATCCGCCAGGAGATGCCCCCCTTCCGCCCCGACCTGACCGAGACGCGCCAGATGGGGCGCATTCCCGAAACCTTCCGCAAACAGGACGGCGTGTTACGCAGCAACCATCCGCAGACTTCCTTTGCGGCTTGGGGCAAACATGCGCAATTCGTCACCGCTGATCATACCCTGGATAACGAGTTGGGGGAAAGCTCACCACTGGCGCGCCTTTACGATCTAGGCGGCTACGTCCTTTTGCTGGGCGTCGGCCATGAGCGCAACACATCGCTCCATCTGGCCGAATATCGCGCCACCTATGCGCGCAAACGCACCATCGCTTCGGCAGCGCCGATCTTGGTGGATGGGCAACGCCAGTGGGTCACCTTTCAGGGAATCGACCTCGACGATGAAGATTTCCCCCGAATCGGCGCCGCTTTTGCCGAAGCAACCGGCTTGGTGTGCCAGGGCAAGATTGGTCAAGCCACAGCACTGCTTATGCCCCAGCGCCCCCTGGTTGACTTTGCCGTGCGGTGGATAGAAACACATCGGTAACTTTGTGTTGGTTCGTTCGTTGGTTTCGACAAGCTCAACCAACGAACGAACCAACCAACTTTGTCCATAAGATTACCGCAACCAACCAACAATTCTGGTTAGCTGAAACACCAAGCTGTGCTTGTCACCCCATTGACAACCAGCCCCGCAAATGGCATAATCAACATGAAACCGCACACCCGCGGTCAACATGCTACGTCATCGACCAACCTGTGTCGATCGCTTTCCTGGCTCTTGCTTGCATATAATAAATAAGCGACTCCCATTTATGTCACGTTATATTGATCCCAAAACAGATTTTGGCTTCAAACGGCTCTTTGCACAGGAAGACAGCAAAGATATTCTCAAGCAGTTCTTGTTTGATGTGCTGAAGCTGACACATCCGATTGAAGAACTGACCTACATACCCAATGAGCAATTACCCCAAGGCGCAGATGAACGCATCGGCGTCTATGATGTCTATTGCAAGGATGTCATCGGTCAGCGTTTCATTGTCGAAATGCAGCGCGCCAATCAAACTTTTATTCGCGATCGCGTCCTCTACTACAGCACCTTTCCCATCATCCACCAGGCGAAGAAGGGGACAAGTTGGCAATTTGAACTGATGCCGATCTACTATATCGCCATTGTCAACTTTGCCATCGACAATGAAACCGCTTATCTGCGCCGGGTACAGTTGATGGACACCAACGATAAGAAGGTTTTCTACGATAAGCTAACCTATGTCTATATCGAACTACCCAAGTTTGGCAAGACGCTTCACGAAGTGAGTAGCGAAGCGGATAAATGGATCTATCTGCTGCAAAACATGCCGGAACTACAAGACATTCCGGCAGAACTAGCCAACGAACCTTTTAATCACGCCTTTGAAATGGCCGAACAGGCAGGGCTTTCGCCACGCGAACGCCTACTCTATGAAGCCAGCCTCAAAAGTGCGCGTGATGCCTATGCCGAAATCATGACGGCACGCGAAGAAGGTCGCGAAGAGGGGATGGAAGAAGGCATTGAAGCCAGTCGTCGCGCCATTGCCCGCTCGATGATAGCTCGCGGTCTAGAGATAAAACTTATTGCCGAACTTACCCAAGTAGACGAAGCCGAGTTGCGTAGCTTGCTACTCTAAAAAACTGTTGAAGTAGATCTGTGGGGTTGACAAACTCAGCGATATGGAGCGGAACACTACAACGGATGAAGGCGGGAACGGATGCTTTTGTCATCGAAAACGATGCAAATGTAATATTCTATTTTTCTGAATGAAAGCTGTTGTTTTTATCAGTTTCGTTCCACGGCCAGTTAATCCGTTCCCGTCTTCATCCGCTGTAGTGTCTCACGCAGCACGTTATCACGCTTCACGTAGTCATTCAAGGAGAAACACTCATGCGATGGTCAGGGATACTCTTAAAGGTCGCCCTCTTGCTCGTGCTGGTGGCCCAAGCGCTCCTGCTGCCACAGAGCAGTGTGACCTTTGCCCAGGACGATGAACAAAAACCGGCCTATGTCCCTGGCCAGTTGATCATCGGCTTTCGCCCCAATGTCAGCAAAGAGCAGATTGCTGACTTCTACGCCACCTACGGTCTGGCCGAGAAGGAAGATTTGGCCATCAACGCCGCGGTGACGGAAGAGCGCCAACGGCTCGCCACAGTGCAGGTGGATGTCACCGATTCGTTGATGCAACTGCTCAGAAGCGACCCGCGCGTGCGCTATGTCGAGCCGAACTATCTGGTTCACATTGCGCGCACCCCCGATGACCCCCACTTTGACAAGCTCTGGGGCTTGCGCAATACCGGCCAGACCGGCGGCACCAACGGCGCCGATGTGGACGCCACTGCCGCCTGGGACATTTCCACCGGCTCCAAGGATGTGATCATCGCCATTATCGACACCGGTATCGACTACAACCATGAAGATCTGGCCGCCAACATGTGGGTCAACACCAAGGAGTGTCCCGAAGGCTTTGGCAAGTGCAAAGCCAACGGCCAGGACGAAGACGCCAACGGCTATGTCGATGACTTCTACGGCGCCAACACCATCAACGACACCGGCGAGATCATGGACGACTATGGCCACGGCACCCACGTTGCCGGCACCATTGGCGGCGTGGGCAATAACGGGACAGGCGTCGTTGGCGTCAATTGGAATATCCGCATGTTGGGCTGTAAGTTCCTCAGCGCCAGCGGCAGCGGCACCACCGCCAACGCCATCAAATGCTTCAACTATGTGACCGAACTCAAAGAAAAACAGGGCTACAACATCGTCCTCACCAATAACAGTTGGGGGGGCGGTTCCGCCTCGGATGCCCTGTTGGAAGCGATGGGTGGCGCCAATGCTCCGCTTCACGTCTGTGCCGCCGGCAACAGCAACACCAACCGCATTCACTACCCGGCCGGCTACCCACTAGATAACATCATTTCGGTGGCCGCTACTGACCATGAGGATCTCTACGCCAGCTTCTCCAACTGGGGTACGGATTGGGTCGATTTTGCCGCCCCTGGTGTGGACACCTTCTCAACGGTGCCGACCGGCTCTTGCGCCATGTGCGATTCGAGCGGCTATCGCAGCGCCAGCGGCACCTCAATGGCAACACCCCACGCCGCCGGCGCCGCCGCCCTCCTCTGGGCCAAATACCCGACCCTGACCAACGAACAGGTCAAAGGGCGCTTGCTCTCCGGCGCCGACCCGTTGACCGACATGACCAAGCCGACGCTGACGAATGCGCGCCTCAACCTGCTCAACGCCATGGAAGAGGATCTGATGCCGCCGGCGCCCATCACCAATCTGGCGGTGGCCGGCGTCCTCATGACCCAGGTGCAATTCACCTGGACCGCCCCTGGCGATGACGGCTTGCAAGGCTCTGCCAACGGCTACGACATCCGCTACTCCACCAGCCCCATCTCCGACGCCACCTGGGATGATGCGACGCCGGTCGATGGCGAACCGATCCCGCAACCCGCCGGCAGCGCCGAAAGCTTCACCGTGACCGGCCTGCAACCGGCCACCACCTACTACTTTGCCATGAAGGCGGTGGACAACGTCGGCAATGTTTCCGAAATCTCCAACATCGTCGTGGTCGCCACCAGCGCCGGCACGATTGTCTTTGAAGATGACATGGAAAATGGCGCCGGCAGTTGGCAGACCGACAGCACGACCTCGCTCTGGCATCTGTCCGAATTGCGCGCCCATAGCCCCACCCATGCCTGGTACTATGGCAAAGAAGATACACGCAACTATGACACCGGCGCCGCCAACCGCGGTACGCTGACCTCGCCGGCCATCAACCTGGTCGATGCCGACGAAGTGATGCTCACCTTCTATGAATGGAGCCAGTTGCAGACCAACGAAGAGTTCGACCGCACCCGCGTCCAAGTCTCGACCGACGGCGAAGCGTGGCAAACGGTCTTTGAATCCCACGGCACCGAAGACGCCTGGGTCAAACGCACCGTCAGCCTGACGCCCTTTATTGAGCGCAGCGGCGTTGTCCATGTCCGCTTCTGGTTTGATACGGTGAATGACCGCTTCAACAACTTTGAAGGTTGGTATGTCGATGATGTCCAGGTGCAGGTCGCCAAGCTGGCCCGCCCCGGCGAAGAGCAGCCGATGGCAAACCTGGTCGTGCGCAGTGAAAATATCGGCTTTAACCCGCTCAACCCGGTCGAGGGTGATCAGGTCACGATTCATACCGTCGTTCTCAACGATGGCCGCGACGAAGCCAACGATGTCGCCGTCTATGTCGCTGATGTGACCAGCGGTGAACCAGTGCCGATTGGTCAACCCCAGACCATTCCGACCATTCCCGCCGGCGGCAGCGGCGCCGTTGACGTCACCTATGACGCCACAGGCAAAACTGGCGAGCGCAAGATCCAGGTGGTGGTTGATCCGAGCAACTTTGTGCCGGAGGTGAGCAACACCGACAACAGCGCCGAAACAACGCTCACCGTCGCCCCGCGACCGGCGGCCAATCTGGGCATCGAAGCCGCCAACATCGGCTTTGACCCCGCCCCCGCCAGCCCCGGCGACCAGGTAACAGTCTACGCCACCATCCGCAACGACGGTGACGCCGACGCCACTGATGTTCAGGTGCAATTTACCGACAGCACCGGCGCCAGCATGATCCCGATTGGCGCCCTCCAGGTCATCGATGTCATCCCGGCCGGCGGCAGTGCGACGCTGCAAGTCACCTATGACACCGCCGGTCTCAGCGGCGATCGCGACATTAGCGTCACCGTCGATCCCAACAACATCCTGGCCGAACCAAGTGAGAGCGACAACAGCGCCGAAAAACGGTTGAGCCTGATTCCGCCCTCGGCGCCTAATCTGGTCATGCTCAAGACTAACATTGGTTTTGACCCGCTCAATCCAGCGGAAGGCACGGTCGTCACCTTGCGGGCGACCGTCCTCAACGACGGCAACACCGAGGCGCGCGACGTGCTGGTGCAATTTGTCGATGGCACCAACAACGCCGCCACCCCCATCGGCGAACAGCAGACGATTGAGGTCATCCCGGCCGGCGGCAGCGCAATTGCCGAAGTGACCTACGACACAGCCGGTAAAGCCGGCGACCGCAAGATCAAGGTCGTGGTCGATCCGCACAACTTCCTGGCCGAACCCAAAGAGACTGACAACACCAGCGAAGAGACGCTCAAGGTTGCCATGCTGCCGACCGCTAACCTCTCGGTGCAGGCCGCCAACATTGGCTTTAACCCGACCGAACCGGTGGTCGGCCAACCGATTACCGTCTACGCCACCATTGTCAACAACGGCAACGCCGACGCCGGCGCGACCATTGTACAATTTGTCGATGTCACCGATGGCGGCGCCATCCCGATTGGCGACAAACAGGATGTCGCGTCCATTCCCGCCGGCGGCAGCAGCACGGTGCAAGTCACCTATGGCCCAATCAGCACCCCTGGCGAACGAGTGATTCAGGTCGTGGTCGATCCGGGCAACGCCATCACTGAAACCGATGAGTTGGACAACACGGTCAAGAAGAGTGTGCGCATCCAACCGCCGCCGCTGGCGAACCTGACCATTCTGCCCAACAACATCGACTTCAACCCCGCCGAGCCAACCGACAGCAGCGAAGTCACCCTGCGCGCCGTCGTCTTGAACAATGGCGCCGTCGATGCCCATCGCGTCCTCGTCCAGTTTATCGACATGACCACCGGCGTCGCCACCCCGATTGGTGGCGAACAATTTGTCGACCTGATCCCGCTCGGTGGCAGCGCTCAGGTGCAAGCCACTCTCACCTTGAAGGGCGAGGTGAAAGACCGCAAGATCCAGGTGCAGGTCGATTCCAACAACCTGATCCCCGAAAGCAACGAGCGGGACAACAACGCCAGCAAGACGCTACCTGTCACCGCGTCACCCTTGCCGAACCTGAAGGTCATGGCTGAAACAGTCGGCTTTGCCCCGGTTTCCCCGAAACAGGGCGATGTCGTCACCTTGACCGCCGTTGTCCTCAACAATGGCGCCGTTGCGGCGGAGAATGTGGTTGTGCAATTTGCCGACATCAGCACCGGGCGTCCCTTGCCCATCGGCGAACAGCAGACCATCGACGTGATCCCCGCCGGCAGCAGTGGTATGGTGCAAGTCACCTTTGACACCAGCATGATGGCCGCCGCCCCGGCCACCGGCCCCGGCCAACGACGGATTCGCGTCACGGTCGATCCCAGCAACTTTATCCGTGAGTTGGACGAAATCGACAACAAAGACACGGCCACCTTGACTATCGCCCCGCCCACCGCGCCCAACCTGGTGGTGCAGGCGGAGAACATTGGCTTTGCGCCCCCCAACCCGCGCAATGGCGACGCCGTCAGCGTGACCGTTACCGTTCTCAACAACGGGCCGTTGGATGCCGGCGAAGTGTTGGTGCAATTTGTCGATGTGACCGACGGCGCCATGACACCCGTGGGGGCCAAACAGACCATCACGTCGATCCCGGCCGGTGGCAGCGCCACGGCGCAGGTCACCTATGACACCACCGACAAGGAAGGCGCGCGCAAGATTCAGGTGTTGGTCGATCCCCACACCATGATCCCGGAGAGCAGCGAAAATGACAACAGCGCCATCCAGACCCTGAATGTGAACCGTGCGCCGGCGCCCAACCTGGTGGTGCAGGTAACCAACATCGGCGTCAACCCGATCAGCCCCAACGAAGGCGACACCGTCACACTGCGCGCCACCATCCTCAACAACGGCGAGATCGACGCTGAGGATGTCTCGGTGCAATTTATTGATGTCACCGACAAAAGCCCCGTCCCGGTGGGCGCCAACCAGACGATTGCCCTCATCCCCGCCGGCGGCAGCGGCGTGGTCGAAACGACCTATGACACCACCGGCAAGGTGACCGGCACGCAACGGGTGCGCAAGATCCAGGTCGTCGCCGACCACAACAATCTCATTGTCGAAGGCAACGAGAACGACAACAGCGCCACCCAGAATGTGACGATTGCGCCGTTGGCCGCACCCAACCTGATGCTCCAGGTGAGCAACATCGGCTTTGACCCGGCCCAACCCAATCCGGGCGACCAGGTGACGGTCTACGCCACGGTGATCAACAATGGCACCGCCGACGCCACCAATGTGATCGTACAACTGCTCGACGCCACCAACAGCAGCGCCACCAGCCCCATCGGCCAGCCGCAGACCATCGAAGCGATCCCGGCCGGCGGCAGCGGCGTGGTGCAACTGGTCTACGACACGACCAACAAGAGCGGCGATCGCAAAATCCAGGCGATCATCGACCCCAACAACTTTATCCGCGAGACCTCGGAGACCGACAACACCGGCACCAAGACCCTGACCCTTGTGCCGCAGTCAGCGCCCAACCTGGTCATGAGTACGGCGAATCTGATCTTCGCCCCGGCCCACCCGCGCGAGGGCGAACCGACCCAGTTGCGGGCGCTGGTTATCAACGATGGCAACGCCATTGCCAGCAGCGTCGTCGTCCAATTCCTGGATGTCACCGACAGCGCCAAGAGTATCACCATCGGTCAGCCGCAGGTGATCGACTCGATTGCTGTCGGCGGCAGCGGCATTGCCCAGGTGAGCTACAGCACTGCCGGCCTCGTGGGCGATCGCAAGATCAAGATTGTGGTTGATCCCAATAACTTTATTGTCGAATCGAAGGAGACCGACAACCAGGTCAGCAGCAAGACTTTGACTGTGGCGCCGGCCGCCGGCGTGAACCTGACCATGTATGCCGGTAACATCGGCTTTAACCCCCGCCAGCCGGTCGAGGGCGACCGCATTGCCGTTCAGGCCGTGGTCCTCAACCACGGCGTGCGCGACGCCAATGATGTGGTCGTTCAATTTGTCGATACCACCGCCGGTGGCAACGCCCCGGTGGGCAGCCCGCAGATTATCGACAGCATCCCGGCCGGCGGTAGTGGCGTGGCCCAGGTGCTGCTCGACAGCGAAGGGCGCAGCGGTGAACGGCGCATTGAGGTAGCGGTCGATCCCAACAACTTTATCCCCGAAACCGATGAGAGCGACAACACCGCCGCCGCCGCCCTGGCCGTGGCCGCACCCCCCGCGCCCAACCTGATGATCCTGGCCGGCAATGTCAAGTTTGTCCCGCCCGACCCGGCCCAGGGACAGCCGGTGAGCATTACCGTCACCGTCCTCAATGGCGGCACGGCGGATGCGACTGACGTAGTGGTGCAACTGCTCGACATCACCGGCGGCGGCGCCCGCCCGATTGGCCCGGAACAGATCATCGACGAACTGCCCGCCGGCGCTAACACCACGGTGCAGATGATCTATGACAACACCGACCAACCCGGCGACCGCCTGATCCAGGTCACGGCGGACCCGAATGACACGGTGGCCGAGACCGACGAAGGCGACAACCGCGCCACCAAGCCGCTCACCATCTCGCCGCCCAAGATTCCGAACCTGGTCGTGCGCCCTGATGGCATCGTCTTTGGCAACGCCAAGCCGGTGGCCGGCGAGTTGATGACCATCACCGTGACCGTGCGCAATGAGGGCAATGTGGCGGTGAGCGATGTCGTCGTGCAGGTGGCCGATGTCACCAACGGCGCCGAACCGATTGGCGACCCGCAAACCATCCCGACCATTGCCGCCGGTGGCAGCGCCGAGTTTGTGGTCGAGTATGACACCACCGACAAGGCCGGCGACCGCCGCATCCGCGTCACCGCCGATCCTGAAGACAAGATCGTCGAAAGCGACGAAATGGACAACGAAGCGACCAAGGCGCTACGCATCGGCTCCGAAGACGAGACGCCGCCCGACTTGCCTAACCTGGCCATCCACGGTGGCAATATCCGCTTCGAGCCGGCCAACCCCAAAGCCGGTGACATCGTGACGATTACCGTCACCGTCCTCAACGAAGGCACACAGCCGGCCGAGAATGTCCTCGTCCGCCTGACCGATGTGACCGACGGCGCCTCCGAACCCATCGGCGACCGCACCATTACCGGCACCATCCCGGTGGAGGACAGCGGCGTCATCAGCATCACCTTCGACACCACCGGCAAGACCGGCACCCGCCAGATCCAGGTGACCGTTGACCCCGACAACGTCATCGAAGAGACGGACGAAGAGGACAATCAGATCGTGAAGCCGTTGACGATTGGGGCCGCCGCGGCGGCTGTCGCGTCGTCGCAGAGTCGCGAGGTCGCGTCGTCCGATCTCGTGTCTCGTGTCTCGAGTCTCCAGTCTAATCTGACGGTGGAAATTGATGAAGTGGCCGTCGAACCGCTGGGGGAGAGTGATAGTTTGTTGCTGATTACGGCGACCGTGGCGAATGCGGGGGGTGCTGACGCTGAGGGGGTGTTGGTGCAGTTTATGGACTTGGGGCCGGCGGGGTTGGGTGGTCTGCAACGGTTGCCCCACCTGGACGCCGCCGCCAGCACCGCCACCCAGTTCAGCTTTGTGCTGCCAGGGCCGGTCGAGATTAACGCCCCCCGCACCATCGAGGTGACGGTCGATCCCTATGACACCATCGCCGAAGTGGACGAAGCCGATAACCGCACCAGCCAGGAGGTCGATGTCGCTGCGCTGCGGGCGGAGCCGATGGAGGTGTCGGTGATGCCGTAGGGGTTGGAGTGAATGAGGGGGCGGGTGCGAAAGGGTATCCCGCCCCTTTTTTATTTATTTCAATCAAGTGGGCTGCTTGCCACATCCATTCACGATCAGCATTGGGATATTTACGCGCCAGCGCATAAGGCAGTTCGACCATGCCATAGCCAATCGCCAAATCGGCTTTATGCAGTTGCTTCACCGTAACCAAATGTTGGCGTAATAATGGCGCTACACTTTGCGGCAACATGGTCACCCGATCCTCATTGCCTTTGGTATTACGAACGACAAGTTGCTGACGTTCAAATTCAATATCTTTGACGCGGAGCCGTAAACATTCCATTAAACGCATGCCACTGCCGTAAAGCAGCTTTGCCATCATTTGATGTAGTCCTGTCATTCGATCCAACACTTGGACGACTTCAGCTTTGGTCAAGACCACCGGCAAATGTTTCTCCGGTTTGGCCCGCACAGCATCAATGCGTCCAATCAACTCGATCTTGAGAACTTCGCGGTAGAGAAAGAGTAACGCACTGAGCGCCTGATTTTGCGTAGAGGGCGCAACATTACGCTGAACAGCCAAGTGCGTCAGAAAAGCTTCAATCTCTGGGACGTTCATCTCCTTTGGGTGACGAATGTTATGGAAGCGAATGTATCGCTCAATCCAGTCCACGTAGGATTGTTCTGTACGATAGGAATAATTTTTGAGCCGAATGGCGTCACGCACCTGGTCTAGAAGTTTCTTTGGTTTTTGTTCCATAAGTTTGCCATGAAGAATGTGATTGACAAAATCGAAAAAAGTGGATATACTAGAGACAGGTTCTTTACTGTGGGACAAGAACCCATGTTCTATTCTTCTGATTGTATCATCAACCGCTATCCAATGACACTGACAAAATACTGACGATGACTCCACTTTTAGATGGAAACCTTCTATTCACCTGTTTTTTGGGAAATGGACGGAAGCGGTGTTTTTTGGAAGATTAGGTTGCATCCGCCTAGTAGCGGCTTCGGCGGTGGTCGGTCTAATGGTCGCGATGTGTCGTTCCATATAATGTTCGGCTGACTCCGTTGGCACACGCTAAGTACACAACGGGTTAAGCAAGTTCAAAGATTCATCAAAATCTATTTATGTGTGTGGTAACGTATAATACATGAATCGACGATTAATATTTGCTGCATGGGAAATATTAAATGAAAAAGCAAACAGATCATATTATTGATGGCCTCTGGAATAAGGCAATCACTCCAGAAAATTACGGAGGACGAGAGTTGTATTATGCGCATTTGTTTGAGCAGTATCGAATTGTCATAAACGCAGCTGACCAGATTATAGAGCGCAGAAACACTGCCAATTCCTTTTTCTTGACCATCCACACACTTTTTATTACCGGACTAGGCGTAGCAATAGGTTATAAAGGTTCTTTGCAGTTACAGCAAGTTTGGTTTGTGTTGTTTCCATTAATACCGGCATTATCACTTTGTTATCTTTGGTGGCGAATTACAAAATCCTATAGTCAACTTAATACGGCAAAATATAAGATCGTTGGTGAATATGAGACGCAACTACCATCAAGTCCTTATTGGTCAGCAGAATGGAAAGCTTTAGGTGAAGGAAAGAATCGCAAACTTTACTGGCCTTTAACAGACATTGAAGGCCTAATTCCTTTGGTTTTTGGTATATTGTATGTCTCTGGAGTGCTTATATTCATCTTGATTTAGCAAAATAATGTTCGATATAGCAACTAGGGAGATTGCTCATGTATCGAATTCTGGAAGTTCTGCCCTACTTTCAGGCTTTATCTATGCCTTGGCCATTTTCTCATCCGACGGCGGAACATCGCCTCTCCCAAAGTAGATAACGCATGCCGTTAATGCGACTGTTCGCAGAGTAGCTTAAGGCAAAAACATGTCAGAAACATTCAATAAGGAGTATAGTGAAAAATGTAGATCCCTCATACTAGAGTACGCGGTATATCATCCTGAATTTCGTAAAAAACTCCATCAACTAAGTCAGACTCAAGAGCAACTGCGTTATCCTGACATCAGAACATATACCCATCTGATGGGACAAGCGATGCAGCTTATTAATGAAATAGCATCTGATTGTGGGCTGTTTGAAGCTGTAAATTGGAGCCATTTATCAAATGAGCAGGTTCAACAGTTCCTCTCGTGGATGCTAGAAAAATCTCCTGAGCTATCATATTATGTTGAAGAAAGAGCAAAAAAACAGCAACCTAAATCTACAAGCCGTCCATTCCAAGAAAAGGTTGATGTTTTTCTTTCTTGGTCTATCAGTTCCCCTCGAGAACGGACGGCAATGTTAGGAGTGAAAGATAGCTTAGATGATTTTGGTATTAAGTATTACGACTTTACCGAACATCGCGTTGATTCCTCACGTGATGAGTCTGACAAAATTGAAGCAAAAATTTGCGAGGCGATCAATCAAAGCGTTTGTTCTATAGAACTAACATCATCCGAATTTCAAGGGCCTTGGATTGAATTTGAAAGAAGGCAACTACGCAAAAAAGAGAACATTGTTAGAATAATACTGCATTTGGATCAGGAGTTTGGTGTATACGCGAATGACGAATTTCGTATTCTTAGACTACAGTTCTCTGATGGAAGATATCGAGCGCACCGAACTGATGATCAATCATGGCAAGATCAGGCATTTGACGCAAGTCATTATCAAAGCCAAGATTACCTTTCCAAATGCTATGCACTTGCACATCTCGTTAGAAACATCTGCAATGAAAAGGAGCCGATCAAAATAATAACCTCGCTCAAACCATCACAATTCGCATCCCCTGAAAAATTGAGCTTCCCAACAAAACCTGTGGGTTTCGAAGAGACTCGCAGATTACTAGGCCAATATGGTCTCGCGAAACAAAGCCAGCGGCATACAGCAAATCAGAAGGTTGAATATAGTCTCTGGTTTCATTGGGTAATAGCATGTACCATTGGCTTAAGTATTGGGACTTCTTCATTTGAGATGGTTGGTTTTTGGGGCGTAGCTATATTTGGTGTTTCGGTAGGCATCTTTCAATGGCTAGTTCTCAGAAGATATGCACTAAAGGTCAACTCATGGATATGGTGGAGTACGTTTGGTTCTGTTCTAGGCTTCGCAGTGGTGCCTGGACACATCGGTACATTAGGTGTTGGAGCGATAATTGGGACTATCATTGGTGTAGCGCAAGGGAATGTCATAAAGTGGGGAGTGATAGCAGCATTGATGTGGATATTAGCAAACATTTTCGGGTTCGCACTTGGCTTTGCCATAGCTAACTCTTTGGGTCTGTATGTAAGTAATTATATTGGCAATATCTGGAGTGGCACTATCGGAGGAGCTGCTGGAGGAATGGTATTAGGAATCATTACTGGTACTGCTCTAATTGGGTTATTAAGACGATTTTCTTCAGAGAGATAGGGGTCGTAAAGGTGAGGGAGCAGTCCGCCAATGCGTGCAGCCGACTTGGGGTACGCGCAGCGTTTTCAGGTCGTTTTCGTAGCTTCGGTCTGGTTTCGCCAAAGTAGCGTTGTCTCGTCCTAAACGGCTAACGCGAACCTTATAATCAAGTAATTTTCAACTGGGATAGCAGCCGAACAATCAAACAACAAAATGCTTCTTGGAGAAGAATCAGGAGATTGGCAGCATTTTCATTTTGAATATATTTTTGTATAATTAACAATAAAAACAAAATAAAATGCCGAACATTAGTTGCACCCGATGCCGCCGAGATCAAGCGTTTTTCACGTTGGTCGCCCGCACCAATTGGTTGGGTGCTTGATGTGATCTGCGCGCTAGCGGCGGCACGGGTGAACAGAGTGTTCGCCATTTTTTGAGGATCAGAAGGGAAGGCCAGAGTAGTTAAACAGGAACGAGAATACGAGAGGCTCGCTAACCAAAAGCAGTTGTCATTCGTTGCGGCAAATCGTCTATGGTAAAATAGATCCAACAACAATACGTTGAAGTGAACAAGGCAACAAGAGATATGACGGATAGTGTACGCTGGCGAGTATTTGATCGACAAGGTAATCAAATCTACCTAACCCAGGAACGCTGGCAGCATATTATCGAAACCGATGGTCATCCGGAAATGGAAGAGTATGAGGAAGAACTCAAGGAAACGATCCGGCAGGGCAGGCGGAGACAGATTCCGGTTCAACCGCAGAAGTATGAGTATAGTAAGGCATATAACCATCTAGTTGATAACAACACGCATATCATAGTCCTCGTCCTGTTTCGGATTCGAGAAAATGAGCAAGGGCGAGCCGTGGCCAATAACTACATCGTCACCGCGTTCCAAAAGGAAATCAAGTGAGGGGATGACAGAAGCGATTTTCAAATATGATGAAGTAGGCGATACTCTCTACATCACGTTTGTCCCTGGCAAAAAGGCAACCGGCATTGCACTCAACGATCAACTTTTGCTACGGGTCGATAAACAAACACGGCAGGCTGTGGGTGTGACCATTTTTGATTACTCGTATCTGGCACAACCGACAGAGATGGGGGTACGCAGTTTACCTCTGACAGGATTGGCAGAATTATCGGATGAACTGCGTGAACTGGCGCTGGAGATCTTGCGCAAACCTCCGGTCAATGAGATCTTGTTAGTTTCAACCTACTCGCCCTCGGTGACTGAGGTGGTTCCCATTACCCTATTACAGAACGAGATGCTGGCTACAGCCTATGCGTAAATCCAGTTTCCTTGCTGCACTCATATTGGATACAGCAAAAAATGCCGAACATTGCGTGGTTCCGACTGGGCGAGATCACGGCTTTGGGCTGTCGGTTCCCCGCTTTGTTGCTTGTTCGTCTGTGCTGTCGGTCGCCCCGTAGCTCGCCCAGCGGCACACGCGTGTGTTCGCCGCTCTCAGCGTTATCTAGGGCAGGCACAAAACCACCAACCAAGTTCCAGAGCTTATTTAAAATATCTTCGTAGGTTTGCCGTCCATCACTATACGGATGTGAGTATTTTGCAATCGAGTACACATTATGAATAAATTAATTGGAGTGCTTGCAAGCCCAAACATATTCAATAGTTCGGAGTTTCGTAGCCTGAATCACCGGGCAGAAGCAATGGAGTTGGCTAACACTCTTAGACAATTTTGGCCTGCTCAATCGGGAACCGATATGTCTACCTTTACGGGATCATTCAGTCGCGAAGAACTTATGACCGCACTGCACAAGGCTGTTCAGAAAACAAAGTCAGATGACATCTTTTTCTTCTACTATGCAGGACATGGATTCACGCGCGACAACGAGTCGTTTCTTGTAGTAAGCAACAGTAGAATAAACTCTCCTTCAAATACATGTATTGCACTAAGCGAGATCGTTCCTCTACTAGCACCACTTCGAAAAAAACTCATTATTATTGATGCATGCAAAGCTGGTGGTGTAGTCTCACAAGGATTTGCACTCAGCACGCTATCGGTGCTTCCTGTGATTAGTGAATTTGCATCGGATCGTTTCACGGCCCTAGTATCTGCGGCTTCAGCGCACGAGAACAGCCTTGTTGGTGTCTTTACCGATAGTTTCATTTCTATTCTTGCAAGTATTTCAGCTACGGCTGAACAAGTCGATATTTTGGAATTTCTTGTGCGTATCAAGCAAGAGGTATCGATACGAACCAATGGACGACAAAACCCTTCAATCTCGTTTTCTGGCTCACCGGTCATTGTCGACTTTGCTTCATCTAATCATGAACAACGTGACTCGCGCTCACATTCTAGCACCCCAACTAGAGACAACATACGACGAGGAGATACTATGAAACAGATTAATGTGCTTGCAATTTTTGCTAATCCCAAAGGCAGCAATCCACTCAGGCTTGAACACGAAGATAGAGTGATCCGCGAGTCAACACGGTTGAGTCTTAACAGAGATAATATTCACCTTGACATCATGCATGCAGCAAGAATTGACGACTTTGCTCGTGCCTTGCTCGATAAGGATTATCAGATCGTTCACTTTTCGGGACATGGTACAGGAAGAGGCTTGGCATTTGAGAACTCGCTTCAGGAAGTTCAAGTTGTTCCTAAAGATGCCCTAGCAGAGTCTTTGATGGCCTACAGCCCGCCTATCGAATGTGTTTTATTAAACTCTTGCTACTCGGATGTTCATGCTCAAGACCTCTCTGTTGGAGTACCATACACAATCGTTATGAGCGGGCCAATATCAGACGAAGGTGCTACTGAGTTTACACGCGGGTTCTATGACGCGATTGGAGCCGGTAAAAATATTGAGTTTGCCTACAAAGAGGGTTGCCGGCGCATTAAGTTAAAAAATCTCCCAGACGGGCTAACACCTGTTCTGATACCCAAATCGGTAAACTAATTTAGCAACCCAACATTCTAGGCAAAGGTGACGGGGCTTGCGGCGAACATTACATGAACAACGACCGAACGAGATCACGGCTTTGTTATCGTTGGTCGCCCGCTTTAGCTGGTCGGGCACTTGGTGTTTTCTCCCCGCCACTCGCCCACCGCTTCATCACTGTGTTCGCCGGCAAGACGATCTCATGGGTAGGAACAGTAAAAACAGAAAAGTTGGGCGTTGTAGCTTGATCGACCACGTGGTATAATAGACGCAGTGTTGACGGGAGACATAGGCTTTGGTGCGCCGTGTCGTCCTGGCAACGGACCGGAAGAGCGAGTTACGAATCAAGCCAGGAAAGTGACACATATGATGCAAGTGGAACAACTGCAACGTGCCATCGAAGCACTGTCGCCGCCCGAGTTTCGCCGACTGCGGCAGTGGTTTGCCGAAAAGGACTGGGAACGCTGGGATAAGCGATTAGAAGCAGACGTAGCTGCAGGCAAACTCGACTTTCTGCTAGAAGAAGCGCTAGCGGCGAAGCGCCAAGACATCTTACAGGACTTGTAGATGCATCGTACGACACCTCAGTTTTGGCAGCGCTTCGCCCAATTACCCGCAGCCGTGCAAAGTTTAGCCAGGAAAAACTTTGCCCTCCTCAAGCGTGATCCCAGTCATCCTTCGCTGCATTTCAAAAAAGTGGGCAGATACCGGTCGGCGCGTGTTGGATTACACTATCGTGTGTTAGCCGTGGAAGATGGTATGGACTTCATCTGGGTGTGGATTGGCACTCACGATGAATACGACCGTCTGATTGGCTGACACCGGCATGCTCGTTTTGCTGGCTCTGTCTGCTAACATGCTTCCTATTCATTGGTATAGCGGGAGTGTGTGAACTGCCGCCGAACATCGTGTGGAACCGACCAGGGTGAGCTCGGCCTTTTGCTTATTCCTTACCTCCTGGCGGTTCACACCGGTGTTCGCCATCTTTTCGCTCCGCTCCATGCCATCCATATTGTCGTAATCCGCAGTGAAATTGCTTCCCCGATTGCGGTAGTATAAGCCAACCAGCCGTAGACACCTTCTTCAACAGGGGCGGCGTGGGCAACCGCAATGCCCCGCTGTCACCCCGCCCTGGTGCGCGGCACGCGCCGCTCGACCAGCCCAGCCGTGAACGGGCAGGTTCATTGCTATGCTAAAATTTACGAATAATGATGGTTGATACGTAGGTGAAACTATAGTAGAATGAAAGTACAGCTAAGAGGTCTAACCATTTTGGACCGTGGGAGCAAGGTCTCCCCTTGGCTGTCTTTTTGTTTGCCCAAATCACCGTGCCGATCAACAAGAGCGCTATGTATCTCTTATAGTCACCCCACCTCGGTTCGCTGCACGCGCCGGTTGACCAGGCCAACCGTGAACAGGCTGCTACATTGTGCAGAGCGGTTGACGGTTGCTGAAAAGCGGGGAAATGAGTATACTGACGGCAGGATGCTTGTAGGAGAGAGGGGTATAATCTATGTCATTGGCCGAACTGTTTCCTGATATTAAACTTCTTCCCCGTGCCGATAAATTGCGGTTGATGCAATTTCTGGTCGTTGAACTAGCGCAGGAGGAGGGGGTACCGTTGCTCACTGCTGGCGCTGAGTATCCGGTGTGGACGCCGATCAATGCGTTTGGGGCGGCAGAAACACTCATGAAAATGCTAGAAAATCACAAGGCAGCAAACGCATGAAACCGCTGCGTCTTTCCTATCAGCGTATAGAAACTGGGCAAACCTCGGCTGGCGAATTAGCCTATTTGCCGATTACGATCAGCACGACCCACGGTTCAGTTGAACTGACTGGGTTGCTGGACAGTGGCTCGACCGTCAACGTGTTACCGTACACTGTTGGCTTAGCCCTCGGCTTTTCCTGGGAACAACAGACCATTCCGATTGCTTTGACCGGCAGCCTAGCCAAAGCGCCGGCCTATGGCGTTATCGTGGCCGGGAAAGTTGGGGCATTTCCAGCGGTGGAATTAGCCTTTGCCTGGACACAAGCGGCCCATGTTCCACTTATTTTGGGGCAGGTCAATTTCTTCATGGAGTTTGATGTTTGCTTCTTTCGCTCACAAGCGGCCTTTGAGGTGAAACCAAAGGTTGGTCGAAGGTAACAGGACAATACCACAATGGATAAGAAGCAGATTGATCCTACGCCTGAACACTTTGCGAGTTACGAAGAAGCCGCCGAGTTTTGGGATACCCACGATACAACCGATTATCTGGATGAGTTCACCACCGTCGATGTCCCTACAGCATTACATGCACGCCGCTTTGAAGTCGAGATTGCCGAAGATGTGGTAGAACTCCTGCAAACGAAAGCTCGACAACAGGGTGTACCGATTGGCTATTTGGCCTCAGATCTCCTTCGCCGGCAGTTACAGGTCGCTGCCTGAACGCTATCAAGTAATAGGACAAACCATAAGCGGATCAAGAAACTGCCGGCCATCTTCCCCATTGTGCTGTACAATGGCAAACGCAAGTAGAGTGCACCTACCAAGCTCAGCGACTTGATCGAAGGCGAACCGCCTTTGGGTGACTACGCCGTCGGGTTCCAGTATCTGCTGCTGAATGAGAAAGCCTACAGCAAAGAGCAGTTGCTGAAGATTCGCAACATTGTGTCCACCCTGTTCCTGGCGGAAGGCCATTACGACATCGCTCTCCTCGAACAGGAGTTGTTGAACCTGTACGATAATGAGCCGGATAAGCAGGCGGTGTCGCTCTTTCTGAATTGGTTTCGTCAGTTGGCGTTGTATGGCAAAGTGTCACCGGACGACTACGAGAAGTTGGATGTTGTCTATCGGACGAAAGAGGAGGTACGAACCATGTTAGTGGCAACTTTAGAGCAGGAACGCAAGAAGATTTATCAGCAAGGCGAAGATGCTGGGGTTGTCAAAGGTCAGATGACAACCCAACGGCAGACGATTGGTCAACTCTTGCAATTCCGGTTTGATCTGGCGGATGCTGACCTACGCTACTTCATGCAACAAGTGGCAAACATACAAGAGTTGCAACAGTTAGACGAGTTGGTCGATGTTTTGCTAAACAAAGCAGCAACGCTTGCGGACTTCACTTCAACATTGACAAAATACCAGCCAGAGCATAAAGCGCATTGATGATTGGTTTATTCTTTTGATGAGCAAAACTATAGAAGCGCAGAAGAAGTAGAGCCTTTCTCTGCGCTTTTGTTTTTGTACGATAGTAGACCGCCTGATCGGCCTCCTGGGCAAGGGGCGGCGTGGGCAAGTCCCCTGCCCCGGTTCGCGGCACGCGCCGGTCGACCAACCCAGCCGTGAACAGATGGTTCGTCAACCCATCGCCCGACACAGGCACGTAGTCAGCACGAAGTCAGTTTTGGCAAGCTAGGCTCAAAAGTAGTATAATGGTAGTATGAAAGTTAAAACATCCATTACGCTGTCTGAAAACCTACTCACCACCATCGACCAGCTTGCCGGCGAATACAAGAACCGTTCGTTCTTTCTGGAAACCGCGGCTTGGGCCTTTATTGAGTATCTCCGCCGCGCCGAGCGCGATGCACGTGACCTCGACATCATCAATCGCCGCGCTGATGCTCTCAATGAAGAAGCGCTCGATGTCCTCAGTTATCAAGCGCCGCGATGAAACGGGGCGAACTTTATCGCGTTGCCAAACCGCCGGGGACTGACCCGAAAAAGTTTCGCGTTTTTGTGGTAGTTAGCCGCCCTTTATTGATTGCCTCACGCTTTTCAACGGTCATTTGCGCGCCGGTTTATTCAATCCACGATGGCTTATCAACCCAAGTGCCGGTAGGCATTGCCGAAGGTCTCAACCATGACAGCAGCATCCATTGTGATGAGTTGGCGAGCCTGCCCAAGTCCGTCCTCACTCACTACATTGGGACGTTGTCTCCGAATAAATTGGCAGAATTAAACAAAGCCTTACTGATTGCATTAGCCTTAGATGGCGTAATTTAACCGGCACGAAGTCACATTGCAACTGTCTCGTGTGTAACCGCAATGCCCCGCAGTCACCTCGCCCCGGTTCGCTGCCCGTGCCGGACGACCAGGCCAGCCATACATCTAAAACAGCTAACAGCCCCAAAACAGGCTGGACAAAGGGGTAATCTGCGTGTATAGTATCGCCAGGTGCAGGTGTGATTTGCGCAGAAAGTAGGATATTCAGCAATGGCTACCGTTCAGGTTGTTTCCAAAGTTACGTTGAATGTTGATCAGATGTTAGAGGGCGTTGCCCAACTCGATCTTGCTGAACTTGAGCGCTTTGCCTTTCGGGTCAGCGGTCTGGTGGCGCGCCGCAAAGCGCCTAGTTTGCCCAAGCACGAAGCCGAACTGTTGCAACAGATCAACCAGGGGTTGCCGGCAGCGCAATGGCAGCGCTATCAAACGCTGAATGCCAAGTTGCTAGATGAACGCATCACGCCGGATGAACACCAGGAATTGAGTGCGTTGATTGATCAGATTGAACAGTTGGAGGGAGAACGACTTGCCCATTTGATTGAGCTAGCCCAATTGCGGAATGTGCCGTTGGCTACCCTTATGACACAACTTGGCATTGGGCAGCCACGCAATGGCTAAACGCTACATCACGGCAAAACAGCGGCAGGTGGTGATCGAACGGGCTGCTGAACGGTGCGAATATTGTCAATGTTGGGCCGCTATGCCATCCAATCGTTTGATGTTGATCATATTGTACCTGTCAGCCGTGGCGGCACGTCAACCCTGGATAACTTGGCCTATGCCTGTTCGGGTTGCAATCGCCATAAATTGAACCGGGTTGACGCGTTTGATCTCGTTGAGCAACAGACCGTGGCGTTATTTCATCCTCGCCTCGACCGTTGGCAAGAGCATTTTCAGTGGAATGACGATTATACGCTGATGATCGGTTTGACGCCAACAGGGCGCGTGACAGTGGCAGCCTTGCAACTAAACCGCCAAGGTGTCGTCAATTTGCGTAGATTGCTCCACATGATCGGTCAACACCCACCTTCCCTGTCTACAGACAAATAAGAGATCTGTCGTCACCCTACCCTAGTTCGCTGCACGCGGCGGTCGATCAGGCTAGCCAAAAACAGGCTGGCCTTTTTGTCAACTTGACTGATAGATTGCTCATTGACCAAAACCCAGATTTCGCCTATACTTCTCGTAGCTGACCGGATGATGATTTGCTGTGCGAATCGGGAAGGGGAAGCGGACTTATGTTGACAATCCACCAAGTCACAACCACTTTACGCCAACAGTTGCCCTACTTGTCGGCAGAGTACGGGGTTACGCGGCTTGGCATTTTCGGTTCATACGCCAAAGGCACGCAACAGGAGCAGAGTGACATTGATCTGGTTGTCGAATTCAAAACCCCACTTGGCCTCCGCTTTGTCGAGTTGACCGACTATCTTGAGCAGATTTTGCAGCGACCGGTGGATGTCCTGACACCGGCAGGGATTGGCGCTATTCGTAATCCACAAGTGGCCAAAGATATTCAGGAGTCTCTAGTCTATGTCTAGCACCAAAGAAGAGGCTTTCCTGAAAGATATTCTGGAGGCCATCCGCCGAATCCAGGCTTATACCGAAGACATAGACTATGACGCCTTCTGCGCAGACATCAAAACGCAGGATGCGGTCATGCGCAATTTAGAGATTATCGGCGAGGCAGCCAAACAGCTTTCCGAAGCAGTGCGTCAACAAGCCCCACAGATTCCTTGGCGCAATATTGCGCGTATGCGCGATAAGCTCATTCATCACTACTTTGGTGTCAACCTTGATATTGTTTGGCATGTGGTTCAAGATGATCTAACCCCATTGATGACAGCCGTAGTGGGTATTTTGGCTATAACAGACTCCCCTAAAGACACCCAAAAGGGATAAGTAAACGGCCTGACCACCCTCCTCGACAAGGTGTGACGTGCGCAACCGCACCGCCCCGCTCATTGACCAAACCCCAAATTTCGCCTATACTTTCTGTAGAATGAGCAGCCATGAGTGAAGTGCGAACACGATGCTGAACATTAATGTATCGCTATGAATTTCGAGTGGGACGAAAACAAAGCCAAGGCGAACTTTGCAAAGCACCGGGTCTCTTTTGATGAAGCAAAGACTGTTTTCGTTGACCCATTCTATGTTGATTTCTACGATCCTGATCATTCTGCTGATGAAGAGCGCTATATCATCATTGGAGAATCACAGCAGGGGCGCTTGTTAGTGGTCTCCTAGACCGAACGGCAACAGAAGACGCGGTTAAGTAGTGCGCGGGAAGCAACGCGCCGGGAAAAGGATGCCTATGCAGAAGGTTGAACCCGAGATGGTCGATGATCTCCGGCCAGAATATGACCTAAAAAGCCTGCGCGTGCGAAAAGTTGGCCCGCAACGCGCCGGCTTTGGCGGACATTTTGTCCAACTAGCCCTCGATGTCGCCGAGGTGTTCCCAGATGCCGACGCGGTGAATGAAGCGTTGCGCTTTTTAATTCGCATTACCCGCGAAAATCAGCTTGCACTCTCTGGGGTCAACAAGGGAGCATGAGTGAAGGATAGCTTTCGGTTGCTGATCGTAATTCGTCATTCCATATTCGGCTCCCTTGAGTTTACCCTCCTATCATTTGCACCGACGGGCAAGCGAAAGTAACGATCTCAATCTGTACGTCACTACGCACCCAATGGCAGTAGACCGCCTTCATAGACAAGGTTGCTATGTGAACAAGCGCAACGCCCCGCTGTCACCCTGCCCCGGTTCGCGGCACGCGCCGGTCGACCAGCCCAGCCTTGCCTATGGGAGTTAGGAATTTGTTTCGGTAATCGTAGGTGCGGTTTGTAACCGCACGGTTCCCAGGGAGCAAGTGCGGTTACAAACCGCACCTACGATTAC
>QWII01000202.1 GCA_021405325.1 Caldilinea sp. CFX5
CACCCGGTCCCTTCTCGAACCCGGCAGTTAAGTCCACCAGCACCGATGGTAGTATGTGGGTCGCTACATGCGAGAGTAGGTCATTGCCAACAACCTCCCTTCTTAAATAAATGTTTATCCAATAGTTTTTGCCCCAAGATTAACCCGTAGAACTGCTCTTGCATCGCGGCATAACACGAATTACCGAATACGTGGTTTGTCGGATCGAGTCATTCAAAATGGAAGTCCAACTTCCCTTGTCGCCAATATTCATATGTTGGTGGACACGGACAAAAAATTATTGGAATCGCATAATTTACGGAACCAGACCGTTCATTTGTTGAGCGCGTCTGGTTTTTTGTTTTGGTGTAATACTTACCTGCTCGCAGCGGGTCCGTGACCGACGTTGGGGCGCCGGTCACCGGTTGCCTTTTAGGCGCAGCTACGAGCAAGTTGCAGATTGGCTTACATTTTGTGACCAAGTACACATCTTTTTCTTTTCTTCTAATGCAATAATTTGTCTAACATAGGTGGGGCTTGTGAAAATCGCAACTGTTGTTCTAGCCGCTGGGTACGGCACACGTATGAAATCCGATCTACCGAAGATGATGCATCCTGTTATGGGACGCCCGATGATCGCCTGGGCGGTGAATACGGCCTGCGCCATCAGTCAGGTGCCGCCGGTTGTTGTGGTGGGTCATAAACGGGAGTTGATTCAACAGTTGCTCGGCGACCAAGTGCGCTATGCCGTACAGACCGATCTGCTGGGCACCGGTCACGCCGTGATGCAGGCGGCAGAGCTGTTGCGCGGTCAGGCGGATGCCGTTACGGTGACCTATGGCGATATGCCATTGTTACGCAGCGAAACCCTACAAAAGTTGCTTGACCTTTTTGCCCAAGTCCGCAACAATGAGCGCACATCCCCGGCCATTGCCATGTTGACGATTACCCGTGATGATCCGCAGGGTTTTGGTCGCGTCGTTCGCAACGCCCAAGGGGAAATTCAAGAGATTGTCGAGGAAGCGGCCTGTACGCCGGAGCAGAAGCTCATCCGTGAGCTGAATCCGGGGATTTACTGTTTCGATGGCGAGTGGCTCTGGCAGAATCTGGATAAAATTCCCTTGAGCGCCAAAGGTGAATATTATCTGACCGACATGGTGGGCATCGCTGTGGCGCAAGGGCGACGCGTGGTGACGATGGCGGCCCCGTTGGAAGATGTGGATGGAATCAATACCCGTGTTCATCTTGCCAATGCAACCGCGGTGATGCGCCAGCGTATTTTAGAGAAGCACATGCTGGCCGGCGTCACCATCATCGATCCGGGGGCGACCTACATCGAAGATACGGTGACCATCGGCCCGGACACGACGATTCTGCCCGGTACGCTGTTGCAAGGCGCAACCGTGATCGGCAGCCACTGTCTGATCGGCCCGTCGGCGCAGATCATTGATTGCCAGATTGCCGACCACTGTCGTGTGGTTTATTCCATGCTCGAACAAGCACGCATGGACGACCATAGTGAAATTGGCCCTTTTGGTCATCTGCGTAAAGGCGCACACCTGGGCGAAGGGGTTCACATGGGCAATTTTGGCGAAGTGAAAAATAGTTATCTCGGCCCAGGCACCAAGATGGGGCATTTTAGCTACATCGGCGACACCCAGATTGAGGGCAATGTCAACATCGGCGCCGGGACGATTACCTGTAATTATGACGGCGTAAAAAAATCGAAGACCGCGATTGGGCAGGGCGCCTTTATCGGCAGTGATACGCTGCTGGTGGCGCCTGTCACCATTGGCGCCGGTGCAACAACCGGCGCCGGTGCGGTGGTGACCAAAGATGTGCCGCCGGGGACGCTGGTCTATGGCGTGCCGGCGCGGGCGGCCGCCCGCGCTGAGGAAAAGACGCCGCAAAAAGAGTAGGTCGTATTTCAAGGAGTAGATTGTGGAACCTGACCCGTTGCCGTGGTTGTTCTTCGCACTCGCATTGCTGTTCGTCGGTTTGGCAACTGCGCTAGAGGTTATTGTGACCGTACCGAGCCGTACGGAAATTCGACGGAAAAGTGAACAGGGGGATGCCGCGGCGCGCTGGCTGGATGAGTTGTTAAGCGCCACGCCTTCGCTCTTTATCACCCTAGATCTATATAAAAATTTGGGACTGCTCCTGGTGGGCGTTGCCAGCGGCTGGCTGGTCTGGCAGAGCCAGTCGCAACAGACCTGGATTGGCGTTTTGAGCGCTTGGCTCGGGTTGGCCCTTTGCCAACCGTTTTGGCGCACGCTGGCGCTGCGCCATGCCGACCCCCTGGTTTTTCGGTTGACTCCCTTGCTCGGTGTTTTAAACCTTGTAGCCCGCCCGCTAATGTTGGTGACTGCGCAACTCAATGTACGCGCAAGTCAACACGAACAGGTGCGCGGCGAAGAGAGCAACGGCTTGACTGAGGAAGCGCGGCGGCGCTTACTGACTACCAGCGAAAGCCCGGAAGCGATCGAAGAGAATGAACGCGAGATGATCGAGAGCATTCTCGAAATGAATGAAACGGTCGCCCGCGAAGTGATGGTGCCGCGCCTGGACATGGTCGCCATCGAGGTAGAGACCAGCTTTCGCGAAGCGCTTGATATTGTAATCGGCGCCGGTCATAGCCGCGTGCCGGTCTATGAGGAGCATATCGACCATATCATCGGCATTCTCTATGCCAAGGATCTTTTGCGCTGCTTCCGCGATGGCACGACTGATGCGCCAATTCGTGAATTGCTGCGCCCGCCCTACTTTATCCCGGCCAGCAAAAAGGTGGACGCGCTCCTGCAGGAGATGCAGAAACATCGCGTGCATATTGCTACCGTGGTCGACGAATATGGCGGCACCGCCGGTCTCGTCACGATTGAGGACATCATCGAGGAAATTGTCGGTGATATCCAAGATGAGTATGATCTGGAAGAAGATGCTTACATCCAGATGATCGGCCCGGACACCTATCTCTTGAATTCGCGCCTTGATGTTTATTCACTCTCCGAACTGCTGGATATTAAGCTGGATACGGAGAGCGCCGATACCCTGGGGGGTCTGTTATTCAGCTTGATGGAGCATGTGCCGGAGCAGGGCGAATGTGTTGAGTATCAGGGCTGGCGCTTCACGGTGCTTTCCCTGGATGGGCGGCGGATTGAAGAGGTGCGCACTGAACGGCTAACCTCCCATCGCCAGGAAGAGTTGCTGACGGATGAGCAACCGGTACGCCAACATTCATCAACATCCGATTCATTGATTAACGCGCAAGCAGGGGATTAGCCATGACGCCAACCATCAACGCCGTTGAACTGGTTCAACAAGCGCTTGTCGCCCGGCAACGGGCTTATGCACCCTATAGCCATTATCTGGTTGGCGCTGCGTTATTGACGAGCGATGGCGCGGTCATTCTAGGCTGTAATGTGGAAAACGCTTCCTACCCGGCAACGATCTGCGCTGAACGGGTAGCATTGACGGCGGCAGTGGCGCAGGGCCATCGCACCTTTGTCGCCATTGCCGTTGCAACGCAAAATGGTGGCTCCCCTTGTGGCATCTGTCGCCAGGTGATGGCCGAATTAGGCTATGCGATGCAGGTCTATATTAGCGATGCTGATGGTAATTTCACGACGACAACTGTTGCTGATTTGCTTCCGCTTGCCTTCCGCGGTGCGAATTTGATTGTCTAGCGGTATCATTGCGCCGATACAGCTTGACGCATCTTACCTTTGCAAGCCAATCGGCGCCAAACAACTGCAAGCGCTGCTCCAACAGTGGTTGCCCGTTGAGGAGGACTTTACGCCGGAGTAATCTGTAGGGTGGAAGTAAGTCAAAATTACTGGAAAATCGCTTCTACCACTGGTATCGAGTGATACTTAACAGTAAAGCAAGGTAAAAGTTGCCCGACTTTTAAGCGTTTTTTAGGAATTTTTGTATCAGTTTTTAAGATCGCCTTGTTAGGATAGGAAAGAGGTTTGGAATATTATTTATTTGAGCGTCTGTAATTAAAAAAGAAGACCCCTCTGCTGCCGGCAGTCGCTCACAACAGGAGGTCTATGTATGGTAGATGGCACAACAATTCTTTTGGTTGAAGATAACCCGTTGATGCGTGAAACGTTGTGTGATATTCTACAAGTGTTTCATCCCGAATGGCGCGTGATGACCGCCAGCAATGGCCTGGAAGGTGTGCAGGCCGCCCAACGCAACCGCCCCGACCTAATTGTCCTTGATTTCCACATGCCGGTCATGAATGGCTATGAGATGGCCCTCAGCTTGCAAGCTCAACCGGAAACGCGGCAAATTCCCCTGATCTTAAACACCACCGAAGACCAAAACCACCCCCTCGTCAGACGCCTTCAAAGCATGTGCAACGCGGTGCTGAATAAACCATTTTCTCTGCGCGACCTTGATCATGTATTGAGCGCTGTCCTTAGCCAACGCACCTTTGCTCCCGCCCGTGATCATGCCCCTGTCCTCCAAGCGGCAATGGCATAACTTGTCTACCGTAACAACACGCCCCACCTTTCCTAAACTGCATCCCCATTTACCCTTGATCAACACCGGGGACGAATAGGCGTTGCCCTTTTCGTACCACCTGTTCGTATTGCTATCTTATCCACCATCGCAACTACAAAGCCCGCTCTGAGCCAGTCCATGACTGGCTTAGAGCAGGTAAGCCTAGCCGCTACTCACCGTCCACGATTCACCGTCCACGATTCACCATCGACGATTCACCACGAGCGCACTTGCTTTATATTTATAGGACTTAGGCAAGAGGCAACCGGCCAGACCGCCGGGAGGTGGGCACAAGCTGTTGTACCAGAGAAAGTTCATTTGCCCACCTCCCGGCGGTCTGGCCGAGCGACATCAT
>QWII01000132.1 GCA_021405325.1 Caldilinea sp. CFX5
GCCGCTGTCAAGTCCGTCACCCGTTATTGGCGTTACACTTTCCTGACTTGTGAACCACTTCACAAACAGCCTTCCAGGGCACGAGCAAGGAGTTTACCATTCCCTCCTATCCCTGTCAAATTCAAAACTCAACGTTTTCACTTTGGTTTCTGCTCGACCAGGCGCTCGGCTCTCTGTCACACTACCCCTACAACACAACCTGGGATCTTTGCTCGGTTGCGCTGCTTTCTGTTGGTTTTCTGCTGGGCAAGAGTTGCTATTATACTCAATTCCCTATTCCTGTCAAGTAAACCTTGTTCCGGTTTTCACAATATTTTCTTCTGGCTCAGTAAGATGCGATTTGATTCTCTTACATATGTCTTAAGTTATTTGCTGTACTTTCTGCCCCTTGCTATACTTAAGGTCAGATTACTGCGATCACTGTTTTCTCTCTCTCTTCTCGACGCTCTCGTTGCAGCCAAAACGCTTTACGTATTGAAGGCGACACTATGTACTCTTACAGAATCGGCTTCCTTTTGCTCATGCTTGGGGTGGTAAGCGGCTGGTTGACCAGCGCGACTGTCACCGTCAGAGGGCAGGACGCAACAACTGTTATTGATTTTGAGTCGCCAGCCCTCGGTGCGTTGGCGCGCACTATTGTTGATCCCTACCAACCGAATACGTTGGTCACCTTTACCAGCGCCATGCCGGCTAATGGCGTCAATGTGGTGGGGCTGGTCAAAAACAACGCGACCAGCGTCTGTGTCGAACCAGCGGATATGAATCAAAAGTTTGGCTCCGGGCGCGCAAACTTTAGCGACGGCGCTATCGGTTACGGCACCGCGGCCATCCGCGCCGATTTTACCCAACCCTTGGCCCCACCCCAGGTGATAGCCGTCGACTTTCAGACCGGCGCCGGGTTGCCGGTGCGACTGCGCCTCTTCGATGCGGCTGGTACTGAAATTGCGGCCGTCACAGAAAGCGCAACCGATACCGGCGGCACCTGTGGTCTCCCAGGGCAACCGCGTGCACGCAAGCGGTTGACGCTGCGCGCCGAGCAGCCGGTGGCCGCGGCGATCATGGATATGGGCGCCGACACTGGTCGCTTTGTCTTTACAATCGATAACTTTACCTTTGGCCCCGCCCCGGTGGATGATCCCTCTACTGGTCAGGGCCAGAGCGATCTAAAGCTTGCCGTTGTGGGCGTGCCGACGGCAGTGCGCGCCGGTGAATCTTTCACTTACACCCTGCACCTGACCAATCTGGGGCCGAAGCCGGCTGATGCGGTCGTGCTGACAACGACCTTGAACAGTGGTTTTACGCTGCTGCGCACCAGTGGAGGCCAGGCGCTTTGTCAGCCTGCTGCCGCAGCCCTGGTCTGCTCTATGCCACCGCTGGCGGTAAATGGCAGTGCGTCGGTGGCGCTGACCCTTGCGGCCCATGCTGAACGCAGTGGCAAAAATGTCACAGTAGCGGCGACTGTTCAAGAGCAGCGCAACCGTGACCCCGTGCCCGACAACAACCATGTAACTACGCTCCTGCCGGTGACGAGTGGGCGCGTTAGTAACGGGTTACAGGCTTTTTACACCTTTGGCCAAGCCGAACCAGGCATGATTTACGATCTATCCGGTGTGGACGCGCCGCTTAACTTGACTATACAAACGCCAACCCAGGTGCAAAGCACACCCGGTGGCTTGAAAATTATCACGCCAACGTTGATCATCGCCACCGCAGCCCAGAAGTTGCGGCAGGCGATTGTCAGCAGCGGTGAGGTCAGCGTTGAGGCATGGCTTGTGCCGGCGCCCCAGCGTGCAGCGCAACCGGCCCATCTGCTCACTTTAGCGGGCAGCGATGCCACTCCTTTATTAGCGTTGTTGCAAGAACCGTATGGCACACAAGCCGCCGGCCTCTACACGGCGCAATTGATGACCAACCAAGCGCCCAGCAATAACCGCCTTTCGGCCACACCAACTACCAACTCGGTGGGGCAACGGCTCCATTTGGTCTATACGCGCAACGCGGCCGGACTGGCCCGCCTCTATCTCAATGGCACGGCGCAGGCAGCCAAAGCTATGAGCGGCACGCTGGCCGGTTGGGCGGCGCAACCCGAACTCCGCCTGGCCGCCGGTCCTACAGGAGAACAGCCCTGGCTGGGTGAATATCAACTGTTGGCCTTCTATAACCGGGCGTTGGACGCCACCGAAGTGCAACAAAACTACCGCAATGGCCCGCATGGGGATGGCCCCACCGATGATGCCGATAGCGATGACGACCTCTTTGGCTATGATTATGAAGTGTGGGTCGATCCGGCCACCCCCTTTGCCGGCGCTGCGGTGAAACTGGGTGCGGTGGTGCATCGTCTGGCGGGCAAGCAGGTGGTGAGTGATGTCGGTGTGCGCTTTTATCTTGGCGATCCGGCGCATGGCGGGCAACGCATTGGCGACGCGCTGGTGGAACGGCTCTCGCCCCGTAGCTCGGCGCTTTCATCCGATGTGACCTGGACGCCGCCGGCGGCCGGAACTTACTCGCTCTATGTTCAGATCGATCCGCAAAATCGCATTGGCGAGACCGACGAGGGGAACAATCTCCTGGTGCGCACGGTCACGGTGCGTTCGCCCGCCACCCCGCCGACCGGCGATCTGGTGGCGCCCCATGTCGATGCTTTTACCATTGGCGACAATCAGAGCAGCAGTAGTCAGCGCAACGTGCAACTGTCCGTAACGGTTTCCGACCCCGTCCCCACCGCCGGCATTGGCGGTGTAGCCTTTGTCGAATATGCCTATGCCCCTGAGGCCGGCGCCTGGCGCATTGTCCAATCGTCGGCGTGGCTGCCCTATCAAGCGGCGCCGGCCCGTTATGATTGGCAACTGCAAGCGGCGCCGGGCTTGAAATATCTCCAGGCGTGGGCCAAAGACAAGGCCGGCAATATCTCCCTCTTTCCCTATACACGCTACATCAATTACGCACCGCCCGTCCTCCAGGTCAACCAGGAGAGCATCCAGATCCTGCGCTTTGGCGTCCAGGCCGGCGACCGACTCACGATCCGGCTGTTGGCTCTGCGCGGCGACCCCGATCTCTACCTCTGGCCGCCCGACCATCAAGAGGGGCGACCGCCTTGGGTGAGCAACTTGCGCGGTAGCGTTGACGCCGTCAGCCTGATCGCACCGGTCACGGGCAACTATCAGATTGAGATTTACGGCTTTACCTTTGCCGAATACCAGTTACAGATCATTCAGGAGCCGGCCTCAGTAATTGCCGCCGGCGATGAAGGGGGTATCGATCCCAGCAAAGTGCGCTTTACCCAACCGTGGGTCAAGCTGACCAGCGCCCCCTCCGCCAGTCAGGCGTTTCTGTTACTGACGGGGCAAGGCTATAAAACATTTCTTCCGCTGATTCGGTGAGTAGAAAAGCTATGCGAAAATCAACTATTAGCTTCACCCTCCTGCTTGCGCTGGTGCTGCTTACTGTCCGGCCCCCGTTGCTCTATGCCCAATTCGGCCCGGAAATTTGCGACGATGGCATCGACAATGACAGTGACTTTCTGGTCGATTATCAAGATCCGGACTGTGACACCAGCGACGATGACCGCGACGGCATTACCGACTTGGTCGAAGGGGATCAAAGTGTGGACAGCGACGCGGACAACGCCCCGGACGCGCGTGATGCTGACAGCGACAATGACGGCGCGCCCGATGCTACGGAAGGTCATGATGCCAATGGTGATGGACGGCCCGATCGCTTGCCCACCGGCAACGATACCGATGGTGATGGTCTGGATGACGCCTACGATCCTGACCAGGGCGGCACGGTAGCGCCCTTACCCGACCATGATGGTGATACCATTCCCGATTGGCGCGATCCCGATGACGATGGCGACAACGTGGCGACCGCCGCCGAAGATGTTGACGGCAACGGCACGCCGATCAACGATGATACCGACGGCGACGGTCTGCCCGACTATCTCGACGCCGATGATGACAATGATGGGCTTCTCACCCGGCGCGAAGATCACAATGGTGACGGCAACCCGGCCAACGACGACGGCAACAACGACGGCATCCCTGATTTCCGCCAGCCCAACGACCGGGTGAGCGGCATTGTCTGGCGCGACCAGAATGGCGACGGCATCCGCGCACTGACCGATCCCTTTCTGCCCAACTTTGTCGTGACGTTGCTCGATGGCCCAACCTTGACGCCGGTGCTGACGACGACGACAACGATCACCGGTTGGTATGGGCTGGTGGCGCCGACCGGCGGTGAGTTTCTGGTCGAGTTCAAGCCGGTGGCCCGTCTCCTGCCCACTCGTCGTGACCAGGGTAACGATGAGGCGACCGACAGTGATATTCTTCAGGTGGGAACCGCGATGCAAGGGCGCTCCCCGCGCTTGACCTTTGGGTATACCGGAGCAACGACCAATATCGACGCCGGTTTTCTGCGCCCGGCCAACCTCAGTGTCTACGCCTTTGATGATCTTAACCGCGATGGCACGCGCCAGGTCGGTGAAGCGCTGGTCGCCGGCGCCACTGTGATCCTGCTCGACAGCGCCGATAATGAAGTGCGGCGCAGCACGCCCGGCAATACGGGTGAAATTCTCTTCCCCGATCTGCTGCCTGATGCTTATCAACTCGACATTACACCGCCGGCTACCTATCTGGTCGACCGGCAGAAGCTTCTGCCGTTGACACCGTTGGCCCCGGCGGATGATCTGCTCTACGAAGTGCCACTCTATCTGAATCCCAAGGCGGTCACCTTTGTCGCCTTTACCGCCCGTTATGAGGAACAGAGCATCCGGGTCAGTTGGCGCACAGCCGCCGAGGTGCAGACGCAGGGCTATCATCTCTACCAAAGCACGAATGACATCTTCAGCCATGCCCGCCGGGTCACCACCGATCTGATCCCCAGCCAGGGCAGCAGCGGCGGCGACTACCTGGTGACGCTGCCATACCACCCGGCCTATCAACCACCGCTGGTGCGCTTCCATTTCTGGCTGGTCGAGTATGAAAGCACCGGCGAGCAACTGCGCTATGGCCCGATTCGCGTGGCCAATCCGGGGTCGCTACTGCTGCTGCCGATTGTCAGGAGTGGGGAGTAGGGACGCGTCTGTCACCGCATCAACCGAAAGACCAACTCTGTGGCAAAGGGGAAGGGGGTCACCTGCCAGGCGGTTTGCTGTAACAAGGCTTGGAGGTGAACAGGATAGGTGGTGGTCATTCCTTTATGGCGGCCCCCCAGGCTTTGCCCAGGAAAAGAGACGATGAGGACGGGCGCATCAAGCGTGGTCAACAAGCGTTCGCCGATGGTCGGGTCCACCTGTTCCAGACAAGGCAAGGTTTTGAGCAGCAGCACAACATCGGCTTTGATGGTGGGGATTGCTTCCAACAAGTTGCAAACCGTTGCGCTACCTTGCACACCCAGCAGCGGCAGGGCGCGCTGGAGGAACGCCGCTTGATCGTGGGCAATGTCGCAGGCGTGATAAACAACCTCATCGGCAAGGGGCATCCAGGGAACGGTTAAGGGGTTGAGACCACAGGCCAGGTCCAGCACCGTGTGGATCGGCGGCAGATCGGCAAAGATCGTGCTGTAAAAATCGGACAGGAGCGGCAACCGTTCCCGTGTTGAGGCGTGGTGACGCAGAATCGTTTGACAAGCCGTGCGCACCTGGACTGGATCAGCCGCAGCCGCCGTCAACAAGGCCAACCAATCGTCATACGCCTGTTCTCCTTGCCAATAGGCGCCGATGGTCTGGTGCAGCTTGTTTTTTGTGGCTTTGACCGCTTCCTTTTGATTGCGCCGCTTGCGCAACTCCTGTGCGCCAATGGTGCGAATCAATGCCGGCGCCACTGCGCGATATTTGGCGCTGGTAAGAACCGTTGCAACGAGCGCGTCTAATTCTATATCTGCCACAAATTTACTCCTCAAAAGCACTTTTCTCTGCTTGACATTCTACTTGCTTCGTGCTAGGTTATGGAAATGAGGAGTAAGGTGGATAGATCAATCGTAGGCAATCGCGTCACGCGCAACTGGTTATCACGGAGCTTTTGTCATGACAAAATCACCCTTCCCAGGCATGGACCCCTTTTTAGAACGGCCAGCCAAATGGAGCAGTGTGCATACACGACTGATCAACGCTATCAGCGATCAACTGGCCGAGCGGCTGGCGCCCAACTTCTATGTGGAAAAAGAATATCCGTGTTTTTCTATCTGTGATAACTGCGCACTTTGCGCTTGTGCAAGGTACGTGGCTTGTTAGCAATACCCAATCAGCTACTGTCTCAACTTCCACTGCTGTGCATCCCACGTTAAGCTGCCCCACATGTTGACTTGATAGCCGCGCAGGCGGTTGGAAACGCCATAGCCTTCGGTAAAGCGATAGAGATGAATGCGCGGCACATCAGCGGCAATCAAGTGCGCCAGATCGCAATAAGCAGCCTTGCGTTCTGCCACATCAACCGTGGCGCCGGCCTTGGCAATGGCGGCATCAGCGGCGGCATTGACCCAGCGCGAATAGTTGGCGCCGGCGGGGTTCTCCGGTGATGGAATCTCGGTTGAGTGAAAAGCGTTGACAACCGCTGTCTGCGGCTCAATCGGCAGACTGGCGTCGTAGAGGAGCAGATCAAAATTACCAAGCTTGCGCGGCGACCCTTCCTGGTACGAGCCGAAGATCAACCCAATGTCATCATTCTGCACGATCACTTCAACGCCCACCGCCTTAAACATCTCCACCAGCGCTTCTTCTAAGCGCACCAGCGGCTCAAAATTGGTGTAGCCGTTGAGATGGAGCGTTAAACGGCTTCCTTCCTCGGTGTAGCGTGCGCCATAGGCCACCCGAATGCCATCGTCACCGCGTAACCAACCGGCCGCGGCCAACAAGGCGCGCGCTTTGTCCGGGTCGTAGGGGTAGGGCTGGTCCAGGGCACATTGATACCAGCCGTAGGCAAACGGCGTGGTCGCCGGCGCTACACCGGGGTTGATCTCGCGGACAATACGTTCGTAATCAATGGCATGGGCCAGCGCCTGGCGCACGCGCAAATCGCCCAAAATGGGGTGGGGCGGCGTTGAACCCGGCTCATCGTCAAAGGGCTTGCTCAGGTTGAGGTAGAGCGCCATATTCCACTGGCCGGGAATTTCGGCTAAGGTTGCTTGTCCGGCCATCTGTTGATCGTAAACTGCTTTGCTTTCACCGGGCCACAGGTGAAGATGCGCCTGCTCTTGCGCCATGGCGGCGAGTTGGGCGTCGGTGGCCGGCGTAATGGCGAAGATCAGACGGTCGAGGTAAGGCTGGCCTGTTAGGTAATAGTGGGGATTGCGCGCCATGACAATGCGCTCACCCGGCGTCCATTCGCGCACCACAAAAGGGCCGGCGCTCACGGGTTGGCGATTCCACGCCCAGTTACTCATTTCCGCCGGCGCCCCGGTGGCATGACGGGGCAGGAGGCCGACCATAAATTGTTGGAGATAGGCTAGATTCGTGGCCTTGTAATGGACGACGGCAGTCAAAGCATCCGGCGTTTCAATGTGGTCGATCAGGTCAAAGTCGAAGGAAAAAACCGTACCACTCTCCGGGTGCGCAACCGCTTCCCAGGTAAATTTAATATCATCAGCCGTCAATGGCGCCCCGTCCGACCAGCGTAACCCCGGACGCAAGCGCCAGGTCACGGTGCGAAAATCAGGGGAAACGCCACCGTTGGCCAAGGTGGGCAGTTCAGCCGCCAGCACCGGTTGAAAATTACCGGATGCGTCAACCGTGGTTAAGCCGGCGGTGGTGGCATCAGCCACCTGGCGCACAATGGGCGCCGCGGCTAAATATTGATTGAGGGTGATCGGCTCTTCTGGAATAAGCAGCACAACCTGACCGCCGCCGGCGGTTGCCAACACTTCTGGGCCGGCAATATTGCGCTGTGGCGCCGTACAAAGGGCTAAAAAGAGCGCAAGAATCAACAGCGCCAGCAAATATTTGGGATTTGGCATGACAATACTTGCTCATCACCATGCTTGCTTATTAGGGTACTGCTTAAGCCGCCCAGTCAGGCCAATCAATCAGCGGCCGCATAAAGCGGTGTACGTTCGGGCAATTTGGTCTCAAGGCGATTACCTTCCGGTTCATCTTCTTCCTGGGGTTGTTCGCCCGCTTTGTCATGATATTCCTGCAGGCAGGAAATCAGATCGAGCAATTGTTGCGGTGTTAAACGGATGATGGCGGCTTCAATTTCATGGATGCTCATAGTTTATCCCCCTTGGCGTGGTCGCACCATTGCAACGGTTACAGGAAAGAAAGGTCGGGGGTTATGGCTCCTGATCATCTTTAATCGGGCGCGTCGAGACGCGCTATAAAACAGATGGCACTGCCCAAATATTACCATGATTATTCGGGCAATGTCAATAGGATCTTTCGTGTTCGTTCTTCAATCCCCAGCCTTTCCTTGCTCCCCGGGTTCATGACCGGCGAGGAGCGAGCGTCATCATCAATAGACCGCAACGCACGCAGAAGCGCCTGATTCTGGACTACGCGACTACATGACGACATGACTGCGGACGACTGCTAATAACATCTGTACGAATAGTTACAAAAGACTAACATTCCACATGCGTAAATCATATATCCGCTTAGTAAACTAAGGACAAAGTAAAAATTGAGAAGCGGAGGACGTATTATGCGTTTTGATAAATATACCCAAAAAGCCCAGGCGGCGCTGGTCGAGGCGCAAGGTCTGGCGGAACAGTATCATCATGCCACCGTTGACCCGGAGCATCTGCTCTTTGCCCTGTTGCGGCAGGAGGGGGGCGTCGTTCCGGCAGTCATCAACCGCATTGGCGTTGACCCCGCGCTGCTCGAACGCAGCGTCGAGGGCGCCTTGGCTGCCAAATCACGTGCGGCCGGCGCGGCGATGCAGGTGGGCATTGGTCGCGAGTTGACAACGATCTTGCAAGAAGCTGAGCAAATTGCCGGCAATATGAAAGATGAGTACATCTCAACTGAACACATGTTAATGGCAATGGCCTCGGCCGCCGGTAAGACCCGTGATCTGCTGGCGCGCCACGGCATCGATTACAATGCCATCATGCAAGCGTTAGCCGGCGTCCGGGGCAGCCAACGGGTGACCAGTGACAACCCGGAAGCGCAATATGAAGCGCTGGCCAAATATGGTCGTGATCTGACGGCTGACGCTCGCAAAGGCAAGCTGGACCCCGTCATCGGTCGCGACGAAGAGATCCGGCGGGTCGTGCAAATCCTGAGCCGCCGCACCAAGAACAACCCGGTCTTGATCGGTGAGCCGGGCGTCGGGAAAACGGCCATTGTCGAAGGGCTGGCGCAACGCATTGTCAATAGCGATGTGCCGACCAGCTTGCGCGACAAACGGTTGGTGGCGCTCGATTTGGGCGCATTGGTGGCGGGCGCCAAGTATCGCGGTGAATTTGAAGAGCGCTTGAAAGCGGTATTGAAAGAGGTGCAATCGGCGGAAGGGCAGATCATCCTCTTCATCGACGAGATGCACACGCTGGTCGGCGCCGGCGCCGCCGAAGGGTCAATGGATGCCTCCAACATGCTCAAGCCGATGCTGGCCCGTGGCGAATTACATGCCATCGGCGCAACGACACTGGATGAATATCGCAAACATATCGAAAAGGACGCGGCGTTAGAGCGGCGCTTCCAGCCGGTCTTTGTCGACCAGCCGAGTGTGGAAGATGCCATCAGCATTTTGCGCGGCCTGAAAGAGCGCTACGAAGTGCATCACGGTGTGCGCATCACCGACAGCGCCGTCATTGCGGCCGCCACGCTCAGTGACCGCTATATCACCGAGCGCTTCCTGCCCGATAAGGCGATTGACTTGATCGACGAGGCGGCCAGCCGCTTGCGCATGCAGATCGATTCCAAGCCGCAAGCGTTAGATGAGATTGACCGATCCATTATGCAGTTGGAAATCGAGCGTGAGGCGTTGAAAAAGGAAAATGATCCGGCCAGCCAGGAGCGCTTGAAAGAGCTAGAGATTGAGTTAGCGAATCTGAAAGAGCAGAGCGCACAGTTGACCAGCCGCTGGGAAGCCGAGCGCGAATCCATCGCCGCCGTGCGTAAACTCAAGGAAGAGATTGAGGGCGTGCGCACCCAGATCGAGCAGGCCGAGCGCGCCTATGACCTGCAAAAGGCAGCCGAATTGCGCTATGGCAAATTGCGCTCCTTGGAGAGTGAGCTGAATCACGCCCAGGATTGGGTGAAGCAGATGCAACAGAAGGGCGCCTTGCTCAAGGAAGAGGTCGATGGCGAAGAGATTGCGACCGTGGTCAGCAAGTGGACCGGCATCCCCGTCGCCAAGTTGTTGGAAGGGGAGCGGGCCAAGCTGATCCGCATGGAAGAGGTGTTGCACGAGCGCGTCGTTGGCCAGCAAGAGGCGGTGAAGGTGGTCGCATCCGCCATTCGCCGCAGCCGCGCCGGCTTACAAGACCCGAACCGGCCCATCGGCAGCTTTATTTTCCTGGGGCCGACCGGCGTCGGTAAGACCGAGCTGGCGCGCACCCTGGCCGAGTTCCTCTTTGATGACGACCAGAACATTGTGCGCATCGACATGAGCGAATACCAGGAGCGCCACACCGTCGCCCGGCTCATCGGCGCCCCGCCCGGCTATGTCGGCTATGATGAAGGCGGTCAACTGACCGAGGCTGTACGTCGGCGCCCCTATGCCGTGGTGCTCTTTGATGAAATCGAGAAGGCGCACCCGGAAGTCTTTAACGTGCTGTTGCAAGTGTTGGATGATGGGCGCCTGACCGATGGTCAAGGGCGCACAGTAGATTTTAAGAACACCGTGATCATCATGACCAGCAACTTGGGTAGCCAATACATTTTGGATACCTTTGCTTCTTTCGAGCAGAAGCAAAAAGAAATAGCCGGGGTTGATGAGGAGGTGGAGCGGCGTGTGCGTGAGGTCTTGCGCCAACACTTCCGCCCAGAGTTCCTGAACCGGGTGGATGAGATTGTCATCTTCCATGCCTTGCACAAGGAACATCTGAAACGGATCATCGAGATTCAGTTGGGTCGCCTGCGCAAGTTGCTCAAGGGGCGCAACATCACCATCGCGCTGACCGATAAGGCCAAGGATCTGCTCGTCCAAGACGGCTACGATCCCGCCTTTGGCGCCCGTCCCCTCAAGCGGGTGATCCAGCACCGCATCGCCGATCCGTTGGCGGTCCAGATTCTGGAGGGCACGGTGATGAACGGCGAGCATCTGCTGGTCGATGCGCTGGGGAATGAGTTGACCTTTACGGCGGTAGAAGCGATGGAAGCATAATTGGGGAGAAGCGCGCCGGCGACCAATCACCCAATCACCGAATCAATCAACAACAAAGCCCAGGTTGGCATGAAACGTTCATGTCAACCTGGGCTTTGTTGCCCTGCCGTAAAAGCGCCCATTGCGCAAACGAAAATAGCGGCGCTTCTCCACCGAGGGACTGGGAAAAACTGATCAGTGTGCGAATCGCCATTCGGTGCCGGGGAGCACCAAGCTATCTATTGGGCTGATTGTCGCACAAAGTAGCGCACCAGTCTATCCGATAAATTGCTTATCTTCCTACACAGACTTTCCTAGTCACCCGCTTTATACCTCGGCCAGCACCTGACCCATTTGCTCCGTTTCATAGCCGCCCAAAGCAGCCACCGCCTGCCGAAATGCTTGCGCCGAATCGGCGCGAATCAGCCCAAGCAGCGGTTGTAAGAGGTCGCTTGCGTAATGCTCCACCGGAATAATCAGATCATAGCGTTCGGTCAGGAGCGGCACAAAGGCCAGATCGAGCGCGCGCGCCGCCGCCATGATGCCGAGGCCACAATCGGCCGCGCCACTTTTCACCGCCGCAGCGACCGCCAGATGGGTATACTCCTGCCGCTCATAGCCCTGGATCTGGCGCGGGTTAAGTTGCCGACGTTTTAGTTCATAGTCGAGCAGGACGCGCGTCCCCGCCCCTCGTTGCCGGTTGACAAAGACGACATCCGGGCGCAACAGATCGTCAAGCATCGTCACCCCTTTGGGGTTGCCTTTGGGGACGATCAGCCCCTGGACACGGTTGACAAAGCCCAGCACCACCACCCGCACCCCATGCGGCGTCAAGAGCCGCTGAATGTAGCCGAGGTTGTATTCCCCCGTCTCTTCATCAAGCAGATGGGAGCCGGCCAGGTGCGCTTCCCCCCGCTGCAACGCGAGCAGCCCACTCAAACTACCGACATGGGCAGACGAAAGCCCGACCTGCGGCTGCGCGCGCCGTAAGTAGTCAGCCAGCAGATCGAGCGTCATGTCATGGCTGCCGATGGCGACAATGGTCTTGTCGATCTTGCTGGGCGCACAGAGCAGTTCCACCGTCACCTGTTCGCCGGCATGATGACCTTCGGAAAAACGCGGGATGGTGAGAATGCCATCGGCCTTGACCAGCGAACTGATCACCCCGGCACCGCCGGCTAGTGGCGTCGTCACTACCTTGTCGCCCACCTTGCCGACGGTCACACGCAAAAACTCATCTTCGCCCATCGGGGAAAGCACCTTGCGGGTTACCTGCGCCTGGATGGTGGGTCGCTCCGGCGGCAATTGACCTTGCCAGCGGTAGAGCAAGGGCTTGACCAGGAGATCAAAGGTGAGCGCCGCCGAGACCGGATAGCCCGGAATGCCGACCAGCGCCTTACCCTGCGCCACCCCCAAAATCACCGGATGACCGGGGCGGATGGCAATGCCGTGGACGCAAAGCTGCCCCAGGTCGGCCACAATGCGCGCTGTATAATCCTCCGAACCCGCTGACGAACCGGCATTGACCGCCACCAGATCATGGGTCGCCAGTGCATCAACGACGGCAGCGCGAATGGCGTCATACACATCGGCGGTGATGGGGTAGCGGGTCACCACGGCGCCCGCCTCTTCCGCCTGTGCGCCAAGCATCAACGAGTTGTATTCGATAATATCGCCGGGTTTCAAGTCGATCCCTGGCGACACTAACTCGGTGCCGGTGGGAATAATGGCGACGCGTGGTCGGCGATAAACCGCGACGGTGTTGTGGCCACAACCGGCAATCGCGCCCAAATCCTGGGGCCGCAACCGATGATTGGCCGGCAACACCAGCTCCGTCGCCACCATGTCTTCCCCCATTGGGCGGACATAGCGCCAGGGGGGCGTCGGCTCCAGGATTTCAATACAAGGACCATCGGCGCTTTCCAGGCGCTGGACATGCTCGATCATGATGACGGCGTTGGTCTGCGGCGGCAGCGGGTCGCCGGTATCGACATAGAACGCCTGTTGCCCGATGCGCAACTGTTTGGGGCTGGTCTCGGTCGCGCCACGGGTGTCGTCGGCCAACACGGCATAACCATCCATGGCCGAGGCGTGATAGTGGGGCGCGGATATGCGCGCCCAGACCGGGGCAGCCGTGACACGACCGAGGGCGTGGGGTAATGGAATTACCTCGCTGGGTAACGGTTGGAGTAAGCCTTGCCCACTCAGCGCCGTGTGCCAGGCCGTAACAGCTTGGTCGAGCGCAATGTCATGGAGATAGATCGATTGTTCTTGTGTGTGAATTTGTTGCATTGGTGACTCGTATAATATATTTCCAGCGGCTTTCCTGCTACTATCAACCGGGCAAATCCAACACATGATCCAACCCACGCCGCAAGCCAACAAAACGATGGACATGGCGAATCGCCAGCAGCGCGCCATCGACATATGGTTGGGCGCTGCTACCGGCGTCGTGACGGATGGTCAGCTTTTGGTCGGGCATCCCGAAGATGATTTCGGCGGCGATGGTATACCCCGGCAGGCGCAGTGCGTGAACCTGGGAACCATTCATGCGCGCGCCACGGGTTTCCACCACCCCTTGCGTCTGCTCCAGCGGGACAGTGAGTTCGGAGGGGCGCACCGTGGAGAGGCGATGCACCAGTTCACGCACGGTGCCGCTGGGGGCATCCTTTTTGCGGTCGCTGGCGTAGTCGATGATCTCCCACTGGGGGATATATTGGGCGGCGTACTCGGCAAACTTCTGCAACAAGACTACGGTGAGCGCAAAGTTGCCCACCGCCAGCACACCGCGCTGCTGTTGCTCGGCAACAGCGGCGATTTCGGCATAATCGGCGTCGCTCAAACCGGAGGCGCCAACCACCACATGCGCGCCCTGTTGCAAGGCGGCCAGGATGTTGGCTTTCGCCACGTCAGGCTTGGTGTATTCAAAGAAAACATCGCACGGCTGCCCCAGCGCTTCTTGCGCGGTGGCATAGACTGGACAGGATAACCGGGGTTCACCCAACACCTCCCCTAATACCCGTCCTGCGGCTTTGCGGGAGACCGCGGCGACCAGGGTAAGATCGCTACTGTTGGCAATAGCCAGGGCCAGGGCGGAGCCGGCCCAACCGGTCGCACCGGCAAGGGTGACACGCATTGACATAATTCCTCATTCTGGTTGCTTGGGCGCAGCAAATTGCAATACGCCATCGTCAAAGCTGGCGTGGGGGAGCCGTTCTTTTTCGGTATAATAATTCTGGCAGTTGACCCAGGGTTCACGATCCCCTTGTTTGGGTAGCCGACCGACCCCGCGCCGCATGTAACCGGGGGCAAAGTCGGCGGGATCGATAAAGGGTTTGGCGGTCATCGTCTGGTCTTCCGGTCGCAATCGGGGCGTACATTGGCGCACCCCTGCCGCATCCATTGTCTTCAGCAAGCGACAGACATAGTGCGCAACGAGATCCGAGCGCAACGTCCATGACGACCGGATATAACCGAAGATCCAGGCCAAGTTGGGGACATCAGAGAGCATGATGCCTTTGTAGGTCCAACAATCAGCAAGTTGCAGCGGACGATCATCAATAGCAAATGCAATATTGCCTGTGGCGCAGAGTTCGATGCCGGTGGCGCTGACGATGATGTCGGCTTCTAACACCTGTCCTGATTGCAACAGGATGCCCTCTTCGACAAAACATTCAATCTGATCCGTCACCACTGAAGCTTTGCCTGCCGCCACCGCCTTGAGCAGATCCCCCTCCGGTAACAAACACAAACGCTCTTTCCAGGGATTATAGCGCGGGGTGAAGTGGGTGGCAATGTCATACTCTTTGGGCAACAGCGCCGCTGTCATGTCGAGTAACTCCTGCCGCACTACTTCCGGTTCATTGAGCGCCCGTTCGGTAAAGACCCGGCTTTCGGCCAGCGCTTTGCGGAGCTTGATGCCGTGGATCCACTCCTTCGGCACATCGAGCGCGCGCAATTGCTTGGTCAGATCATCTTCTTCCCGGTTGTCAACCGGCAAATAGTAACTGGGCGAGCGCTGCAATTGCGTCACCTGCGCCACCCGCTCGGCAACGGCCGGGACAATCGTCGCCGCGGTTGCGCCGGAGCCGATGACCACCATGCGTTTGCCGGTATAGTCGAGATCCTCCGGCCAAGCTTGGGGGTGGATGATCAGCCCTTTGAACTGCTCCTCGCCGGGAAAGTGGGGGCGATAGCCACCCTGGTGATTGTAGTAGCCCTGGCACATGAAGAGAAAGTTGCCGGTAAAGCGGCAAGTCTCGCCGTCCCTGTTTTGCGTTTCGATTGTCCAGCGGGCGTCAGTGGTTGACCAGGCTGCATTCAAGACGCGGTGGCCAAAGCGAATGTACGGTGCGAGGGCATTTTCTTCCACCACTTCATGCAAATAGCGCAGAATTTCCGGGGCGGTGGCGATAGGCTGGCCATGCCACGGTTTGAAGTCATAGCCATAGGTGTACAGATCGCTATCCGACCGGATGCCGGGGTAGCGGAAGAGATCCCAGGTGCCGCCGATGGCCTCACGCGCCTCCAGGATGAGATAGCTCTTCTGCGGGCACTCGTGTTGCAAATGACAAGCTGCCCCCAAACCGGAAATCCCTGCGCCGATGATGATCACGTCACGGTGTTCAACAGCGTGTGCAAGCGTTGTTGCTTGTGTCATTTTTTGCCTCTTTCCGCCATGACAACTTACCGACCTAATAGCAAGCGCAAAATCCGCTGTTGTTCAGCAAGCAGATTTCTATATTCTTCCAACAAGCTTACCTGCTGTTCATGGAATTGTTCAAGCACTAGGACAATTTCTCGGTAATGCGTCAAAAGTTGCCTCTCTTCATCCTGTTGATAGTTGCGGCGTCGATAAGCAACGAGTGGGGGCCGATTCAAATAAAGCCGATTTACGGTGAATACGCCCACTGGGGTGATAGGATAGAGTGTTCCATCAGCCAAAAGCAGGAAATGATTTGCCGCCGGTTCCTGACGGGGGTTCCAGAGCATCAAATCGTTGGGGTGACTAGGCCAATAGTCCGCCTTGTGCTGATTGCAGCGAACACAACAATAGAGCAGATTGCCAAGATCATCTGTGCCACCTTTTGTTCTGGGCCGAAAATGATCAATAGTCAATTCGCTGCCGGTGTCTATTTCGGTTACGCCGCAAAATTCACAGACAAAGTTCGCCCGCTGGCGGACAACTAAACGGGTGTCACCCAACGTACTCATAGAGCGGGCACAGTCAATTGTCGTGTTACTTGTTGTTTTAGGTTGGCGATCTCACGACGTAATTCTTCATTCTGACGCATAAGGTCTTGGATACGTTGGGTCATCACGGCCACTTGGCCAAGAGCCGCCTTAATTTGCGCTTGTAGCACTTCAGTCGTCTGTGGCATTTTGACCGAATTGATCAGGTTATTCTCGACTTCGTCTTGTTGTGCGTACCACGCCGCTAATTGCGCCTTCTCCGTGTCGGTAAGCGGTTGCCCACGTGTAGCGCGATCATGTAGTTCTTGCTGAGGTGTCATTTCGGCCCTCCTTGGTCACTCTTAACGAGCCAACAGGCTTGCTTCCTCTGTTTATTGTACCATAGGTTTTCTTGTCACAGAGACAACTGCTTGGTTCTCACGAAAAGTAAACCCAGTATATCATCTTTCCGCAGGCGGGCCAAAGGGATTGAAAGAAAGCAGTTTCTATGCTACACTAGCGCATCATACCCTTGGCGCAAGTAACCGGATCGCTGTGTTACCGCCTAAACTGATTCGACGGATGGCCCCATGACCCTCGCCTACCTGGATTTTCAAATTGAAGTGACCGAAGCAGCCGCGCCGCGCTATCGGATCGCGGTGCGTTCGCAGGCCGGCGATACCCACACCGAGATCGATTTTCCCTTTACCGATGCGCAATTGCAAGTGGAATTGCAACGGCTGGAACATGCCATTCTGTATGCACGGCTTGGGACACGCGGCCGGTTAACACCCCACGAAGAAGCGGTGCGTGACTTTGGCTTGCGCTTCTTTGACTTTCTGCTGCCGGCAGGGGATGCGCGTTCGCTCTACTATGAATGTCGGCGGGTGGCGGAGTTTGAAGGCAAGGGGGTGCGCGTCAAGCTGCTGATGCACGCGCCCCAACTGGCGGCCATGCCGTGGGAATTTCTCTTTGACCCGCGCCGCCGTGACTACCTGGCGCTTGACCCCTATACACCGATTGTGCGTTACCCCGAACTGGCGCAACGCACAACGCCGCTGCCGGTGACGCCGCCGCTGCGCATTTTGGGCGTCATTGCCAATCCGACCGATTTACCACGGCTCGATGTCGAGCGGGAGCGGCAGCAGGTGGAAGTGGCGATCCGCCCGCTGGTTGACCAAGGCCGGGTACAATTGACCTGGTTGTCCGGCCAAAGCTGGCGCGATCTGCAACAGTGGATGCGACCGGGCTATGGCCCCTGGCACATCTTCCACTTTATCGGCCACGGCGAGTTTGACCAACGCCGCGACGAAGGGCGCCTCTTTCTGGCCGATGAACAGGGGAAGGCGCAAGCCATCTCGGCCACGCAACTCAATCGCCTGTTGGCCTTTCAGCGGGGAACCTTGCGGCTGGCGCTGCTCAACGCGTGTGAAGGGGCCCGCGGCGGCAAATTTGATGTGCTTTCCAGCACCGCGGCGACGCTGGTCCTGGGCGGGTTGCCGGCGGTGCTGGCGATGCAATATGCCATTACCGACACGGTGGCGCTGGAATTTGCCCGCACCTTCTACAGCGCCCTGGCCGACAACCTGCCGGTTGACGCCGCGGTGGCCGACGCCCGCAACGCCATCAACCTGCACGATGAGTATTCGTTGGAGTGGGGAACGCCGGTTCTCTTTATGCGCACGGCGGATGGGCAGTTGTTTACAATGGAAGCAGCGCAAGACAAGAAGATAGGAAGACAGGAAGACAAGAAGACAGAAGGACAGGAGGCTGTCGTCAATACTACGCTGAACCGTAGCATAGAGCCGCCACACGAATCACGAATCACGAATTACGAATCACGTCCTGCCCCACCAAAGCCCGGCGACAAAAGAACCATTTCAGCCGCTGGCGTCGATTTCACCTTTGTCTATGTGCCGGCCGGGCCGTTCATTATGGGTTCTGAACAGTATGATGATGAAAAGCCGATCCACACCTTCCAAACCGACGCCTTCTGGCTACTCCAAACGCCGGTGACCAATGCACACTATCGCCCTTTTGTAGAAGGAGGTGGTTACACCAAACAAGAGTTATGGACACCGACGGGCTGGCAGTGGCGCGCCAAAGAAAAGCTTACCGAGCCGCGATTTTGGCAGGACAACGAGTGGAATAAGGCAAAGCAGCCGGTGGTCGGCGTCAGTTGGTATGAAGCGTTAGCCTATATCAATTGGTTGGCGCAAACAACCGGCGAACCTATCCGTCTACCAACCGAAGCGGAATGGGAAAAGGGGGCACGCGGGGAAAATGGGTTGAAATATCCGTGGGGCGACCAATCGCCAACGGAAGAACTCTGTAATTTTGGCGGCAAAGTCGGCAAGACCACACCGGTAGATCTTTACCCAAAGGGCGCCAGTCCATACGGCGCGTTGGATATGGCCGGCAATGTTTGGGAATGGACAGCCACCAAGTGGTTGGAAAATTATGAGAATTATGCCACTTTGGTGGATAATAATCCTGAAGTGGACGCAAGCGCTCGCCGGGTGGTGCGCGGCGGCCCGTGGGGTAACTACCAGAGCATTGTGCGCGCGGCAGATCGCATCAGGTACTTACCTGACTTCAGGGACGACAACCTCGGTTTCCGTGTGGTAGTGGCCGTGGCTTTGCCCCGCAGGGAAAGGCGCCGATTTTAGAATTGGCTACGACCTCAGCTTCCATTTAGTGTTGGCAGTGACCACCAAATAAAATGTTTCTGATTTCTGTTTGCTGAAAATAGAGGCGCGGATTCCGATAACGCGGATGCTCTGCTCTGTGCTATTTGGCCGTGTTCTTATCATGCTTTCCGTCCTAATAAGTCAGTGATTGGTACACTTTCCCTTGCACTACGGCTTTATTGACGAATCGGGTGGCGTTGCACCGTTTTCTGGTAGTCGTTATTTGGTTGTTGCCCACTTGCGGACAACCCAACCAAGAGCGCTAGAACTTCATCTACAACGGATGCGCAAGAAGTTTGGGAAAAGTCGGGCTTCGGGTGAAATGAAGGCCAGTGCTTCTACCCCAGCCGTTATTGAACGGTTTCTGGAAGCGATTGCAGTGGAAGAAGTATGGATCAATGCCGTAATTGTTGACAAACGCGCCATCACGCGTCCACCTACCGATCCAGAGACAATTTACCATACGGCTGTTGGGCAAGCCGTTTATCGTGCCTTGTCTATGCAGCCACGACTTGATGTCTATTTGGATAGACGCTATACCACCCAACGCCAGCGCGATGCACTTGAACGCGCCATCCGTGAGCAGATCAGTCCGTTGCCGCAGACGGTGTTGCTACTACGGCAGGAAGATTCGCTCCGCAGCAAAGGATTGCAGGTTGTTGATTTTGTCGCTTGGGCCTTTTTTCAGAAATATGAACAAGCGAATGATCACTTTGTGCGCTTGCTTGCTCATCGCATTGATGGTGAGGAAGTGATTGAACGACAACTGTGGTAAATAAAAAAAGCGGCTCACCCTACGCCCCGATTTCACTCTGTCCCGACGCATTGCAGCGCCAGCTAGGTCTACGCTATGCGTAGCCAGGGTCTGTAGGACTTACGATACCGCTTGTTACAATTATACCATAATGATAATGCCAATAGCAACACGCAAACATAGGCAAATCAACCCGCTGTTGTTGGAAACTATAGAAATAGAAAAACTCTGGGTTCACTACGATGACGAAGCCGACAGCATGGTCATTTACCTCACCGGTGCGCCGGTCTTCGCCGTTTCGGTGCATGTCGACGATGACACCTACATCAAAGTAAACCCAACAACGGGGGATATTGTCGGCTTTCATGTGGAAGCGTGGGAACGAGGGTTTTTGCCCACACATCCCGAACTGCAAGCGCTCTGGCAAAAATTACAGCCAGTTGTGGAGACAACGCCGGACTGGACGATGTATTTGCGGATGCTGGCCTTGTGGATCATCTTTCTGTTGAAGGCTGACCATCTCTTCCAACCTTCATTGCAACCAGGGTAACCATTTTTACGGATAGAGCTTGATGACCAAAGAAGACTCATGGCTGATCCCGCCGAAGCAGCAGCTAGATCGTTTCTTTTCAGCTGCGCAACAGCAGCAGTTGACGCGCTTGATGGCTGAATGGCGCACGCAACGCGACCAGGGCAAGTCACTGCCCGCAAATTTTCAGGCAGAACTCGAAGCCTTAGTCGAAGCCGAATTGTTGGCTGCCGCCGCACGCACAACGGCTATGCTGGATGATCCCACGCCATAAGCGCAATTTACCCCTGGTTGTCTTTATTGAGCGCTCTGCGGCTAGGGCGCGGAGCGCCCGCCCCTGGATTCCCACGCCGAGCGTGGGAACCAGCCGCCTGCTACCCAATCAAATGTAACGCCGTCTGCCGGCCATCCAGCCAACGCATCTGGCCGCCACTGAGCATGGCATCTTCTTCCAGCGCCATGCGCACCAGTTGGTTGTTCCATTCGGGGATTGCCTTTTTGGCGTTGAGTTCGATGGAATAGCAGGTGTTGTCGAAAAGTTCGTAGTCGCCCTTGCCCGGCACGCCCCCTTGTTGATCCCACAGGCCGACAATCGGTCCGGCGGCGTGACCGTGGTAGCCCAGCGGGTGGCTATAGACTTGCGGTTGGATGCCTTCGCGTTTGGCCTGTTCCAGCACAATTTTTAACACATCATTGCCGCTGCGTCCGACCTGCATCGCCGCCATGTGAATATCTTGTAAGCGATTGCCCTCGGCCAGCAGCACACGCAACCCTTCCGGTGCGTCGCTCTCCCCCGGCTTGAGGACATAGGCGTTCTGCTGGTGATCGGTTGCCAGCCCCAGGTAGTAGAAACCGACATCACAGTGGAGCAGGTCGCCGGGGAGGATCAGCTTGCGCCGTTCGTGGCTACCGCCACCGGCCGGGCCATCAAAGGTCAGCCCTGGCGCTTGGATTTCCACACTGGGTTGGAACCAGGTGCGCAGGCCCAGGTCGTGCATCTTCTGGCGGAACCACCAGACCACATCATCGGTGGTGGTGATGCCGGACTGGATCGTGCGGCTGGAGAACCCTTCGGCGATGAGGGCGTGGGCCATCTGCGCCAGACCGGGATAGACGGTGACCTCCGGCGCAATGCGATGTTCCAGCCAGCCGACACAAAGGCGTTCCGCGCTACAGACGCGACCGGCGTAAGTTTCCCCCAGCGCGGCGAGCACCCGCCCATGTTCGCTGTAACTCAAGCCGTCGCCAAAAGGGAATTCATCGGCGTAGTTGAGGCCGATGCGCTGCGGGTCGCGTTCCCGCACCACCCGCCCCAGGCAGGCGAACTGGTCTTCCTTCTCCGGCTCCCACCCCTTGTGATAGTAGTCACCGTGGCCGTAGCGGTCGAGCGTTAGCCGTTCGACCGTGCCGTCGGGCTGGCGGGTGAAGACCAGGATGGTGCGCCGGCGCGCCGCCATCGCCGGTTCCGGCAGGAAGGTCATGATCACCGGGTCTTCGTTGTATTCACGGGCGACGATCAGCCACATATCAAAGCCTTCACGCGCCATGAGGGCGGGCAAAAATTCATCCAGCCGCTGTTTGAGCCAGCAGTTGCGCACCTCGGCTTGGGCGCGTAGGGGTAGGATTTTGTTGGTATAGGCCGACAAGGGGAGGGGTTGGGAAAGCATCATCATACACCGAGCCTTTATCTTGGTAACGCAGTTGAATGGGAAAAATGTGATTTTTAGTATACACGGATAGGAAGGAACCCTGATATTTTATATACCAACGAATACCAGAAAGGAACACCTTTAGAGAAATTATTTTAATCTATAAAATCAGTGTTCCTTCCTATCTGGGTATACTCTACATGTCAGCAATCCGGTGTTGGTGTGTCGGCGTGTTGACTTTCCGCTCCCCTACAGGTAAGATGGAACCAGTGACAACAACAGGTGTAACACCAAGCTCCCCGCTCGTGACTGGCTACGAGCAGGGCTGGCAGCTACGATAGACGACGAACACAGTATGACAGCACTTGATGAAAAATCGCTATTCAACCATCCCCACGCCATCGTCATCACCGGCGCCTCAACCGGCATTGGCGCGGCGTGCGCCGAACGGTTGGCCGCGGCCGGCTTTCAGATCTTTGCCGGTGTGCGCAAAGCGGAAGATGGTGCAGCGTTACAACAAGCGATTGGCGATCGGGTCACGCCCTTGCTCCTGGATGTCACCAATGCCGAACAGATTGCCGCCGCGCAGGCGACCGTGGCGGCGACGGTTGGTGAGCGTGGATTGGCTGGTCTGGTCAACAATGCCGGGATTGCCGTCGGTGGCCCGCTGGAATTTATGCCGCTGGCTGAGTTTCATCAGCAGATGCAAGTCAATGTCTATGGCGCGCTGGCCGTAACCCAGGCGTTTTTACCTTTGTTGCGGCAGGCGACCGGACGGATTATCAACATGAGTTCGATTTCCGGGCTGGCGGCCAGTCCCTTTCTGGGACCGTATGCTGCCTCCAAGTTTGCCCTGGAAGCGCTCTCCGATGCCTTGCGGCTGGAATTGCGCCCGTGGAGGATTCAGGTCATTCTGGTCGAACCGGGAAATATTGCCACGCCGATCTGGCAAAAGGGGCTGGCTTTCGCTGATCAACTGGAAGCCAAGCTGCCGGCGCCGGCGCAAGAATACTACGGCCCGATCTTCCCCTTTATGCGCAATATGTTGACAAGAAGTCGCGGTACGCCGGCGGCGGCCGTGGCGCAGGTGGTCGAACAGGCATTGACGGTTCCACAACCCAGCGCGCGCTATTTGGTGGGAAATGACGCCCGCTTGCGCACCTGGATCGAACGGTTGCCCACCCGCTGGCGCGATGGCTTGATCGCCAGTCGCCTGCCCAAGTATGGGAAGCAATAGCATCAGGAAAGTTTAATTTACTGTAGAGATTAAGAGATTGAAGAATATGCGTGTCATTACAGGCCGCGCCAAAGGTCGCAAATTACAATCGGTGCCGGGGGACAGCACCCGCCCCATCACCGATCGCGCCAAGGAAGCGCTCTTTAGCATTTTAGGCCAATGGATTGAGGGCGCCCGCGTCCTCGACCTCTTTGGCGGCACGGGTTCAGTCGGCATTGAAAGCCTGAGCCGCGGGGCAGCCTTTGCCCATTTTGTCGATCTCAACCGGAAAGCGGTGGAGACCATTCGCGCCAACTTGCGCCACTGTCAACTGGACGCCGATGCCCTGGTTGAGCGGGCCGATAGTTTTACCATGCTCAAGAATTATCGGGGTGAGCCGTTTGATCTGATCTATGTGGCGCCGCCCCAATATCAAGAGCTCTGGCACAAGGCGCTTCTGCTCATTGATAGTCGCCCTGAATTGTTGACGCCTGACGGCGAGGTGATTGTCCAGATCCACCCCAGAGAGGATGCGCCGGTGGCGTTGCAATTTCTGCGCGAGTATGACCGGCGGCGCTATGGCTCTGTTCTCCTCGTTTTCTATGCTTCCGCCAGTGCAATGGACGCGGCCATGGATGATGATGAGATGGGTGGTGAGTTTGACGATAAATTTGATACCGCTGAAGGTTTTTCTGACCCCGCCACGAGTAGCACGACAATGTTACAGTAGACCCAGACCGCCGGGCGGTGGCTCGAAGATGGCTTGAAGTTCAGCACCATGTTCGGCCACCGCCCGGCGGTAAGGGGCTATTGCAGAAAGCCAAAAGCACCGTGGCTCAAGTACGGGAAGCGTGAGGTTCCGTCGCGCCACACCTGTCAGGTTTGCAAAACCTGACAGGTGTTCACCCTTTCCGTCGATGAGCGAAGCGCCGTTATTACCTGACGGCGCGTACACCCTGCCAGGCATGTTGGACAGCGTCACGGTAGCGTTCCCAAGGCAGTTGGGCATCGGCATACTCGGTTTCATAATACTTACGCACTTCCGGCTCCATCTCTGCCCACTCATAGCCATGATAGGCCGGATCAACGGCCAGGGTATACCCATAGTGATAGGCGGGTTCATAATAGTCAAAAGCCAATCCGTCGGTATCCGTCACCTCCTGGTAATGGTTCTGAAACCCGGGGCGATAGGTATCGTACTCCGCATAGTGGTGGACCCGTAACGCATCCGGATTTCGTTGTTCGCGCCAGCCATAATGGACTGCCTCCGCAATATCCGCCCAAGCACTGGGATGGTTCGCCTGCCAGTGGCGCTGGGCCGCTTCTTTGACCTCATCCCATGTCGCCGACCCACTTTCCTCGCCTAATTCAAAGCCGAAGCGGTAGGCGGGAGCATAAAACGCTTCGTAGCCATGGCCATTGTCATGATAGTTGAGTTGATAGTGACGACGAAAACTAGCATCGTGGGTATTATAGCGGTCCTCGATTGGGTGTTGATCGTGGCTGCCGTTAGGGGCGCCACGCCCATGCGTCGCTGGTTGTCCGGCCCACATCTGTTGTGTTGCGGGAGTTTGTTGGCTATTTGTCATAAGTTGCTCCTTTCGTATGGCTGCCTATGTACAGTAATACACCAAAAACAGGTTAAATGGGCTGTATCACGATACGCTTGGTGGATAGATGCGGCATATTTTTTAACGGCGATGATTTTACTAACAGAAATAATTTACTGACGCGCCAACCGCCGGTTAAAAGTGGTAATTAACGGTAACATTACAGCCGTAAGGGACTCGACTTTTACAACAAATCATGCTATACTTATGATAATGATTGCAGCCTTTTGTTACCCACATTGCCAGCGTTGCCACGGCGCCGGATCGGGCGAGGTGCGTGATGACGACCGATCAGTTAGCAATTTCCCTGCTCGGTGACTTTAAGCTCACCTACAATTGTCAATCCAATAATGGTCAATCCAACGTCACCGAACTCCATACGGTTAACACCGCGCGTCTCCAGGCGCTGCTGGGCTACCTGCTGCTCCATCGCCAGGCGCCGCAAGCGCGTGAACATCTCGCCTTTCTCTTTTGGCCGGACACCAGCGAAGCCCAGGCGTTGACCAACCTGCGCAACCTGTTATACAAACTCCGCCATGCCTTGCCAACGCCAGAGCGCTTTCTCCTGGTGGAGGCCCGTTTTGTGCAATGGCAACCCGACGCCCCTTATACGCTGGATGTAGCTGCCTTTGAAGCCGCCGCCGCCCAGGCCGCTACTGCCGCCGATCTGGCCAGCGCGATTGAATTATACAGCGGCGAATTGCTGCCCAGTTGTTATGATGATTGGATTTTGCCGGAGCGCGAGCGTTTACGACAATTGGCGCTCGACACCTTGGAACGGCTCATTGCCTTGCTGGAAGGGGCGCGCGACTACCGCGCTGCCATCCGCTACGGCCAACGACTCTTACAACTCGAACCGCTCAATGAAGCGCTCTATCGGCGCTTGATGAGTTTGCACGCTGCTGTCGATGACCGGGCCGGCGCCTTGCATGTCTACCAACGCTGTGTAACCATGCTGCACGAAGAATTTGCCGCCGAGCCGGCGCCGGCTACCCAAGAGATCTATCAACGGCTCCAGCGCATGGCAACCACGCCGCCGCCTTCGACGACATTGCGCAGCCCGGAACAGCCTCCGCTCATTGGCCGCACCACCGAGTGGCAGGCATTACTGGACGCCTGGCGCAGGGCGAGTCGTGGCCAGTGCATGTGGCTGTTGTTGACCGGGGTGGCCGGGATTGGCAAGACACGGCTGGCCGAAGAAGTAACGACTTGGGTGGCGCGTCAGGGCTACGGTGTGGCGACAGCCCATTGTTACGCTGCCGAGGGGGCGCTGGCCTATGCCCCCGTCGTGGCCTGGCTGCGCGCTGATTTTGTCTACAAGCAGTTGGCCGCCCTGGCGCCGGTTTGGCGCACAGAAGTGGCGCGCTTGCTGCCGGAATTGCTCACCCTACAGCCGAACTTGCCGGCGCCCGGCCCGCTAACCCCCGGTTGGCAACGCCAACGCTTCTTTGAAGCGTTGGCGCGGGCGCTGCTCAACGGCAAAGGGCCGCGCATCCTTCTGTTGGATGACCTCCAGTGGTGTGATCCTGACACCCTGACCTGGTTGCACTATTTGGCGCACTTTGTGCAGGAGCCGCGCAGCGCAGACAATGGCAAAGCAACGCCCAGTCGGAGCGGCCTGTTGTTGGTTGGCACGCTGCGCCAGGAAGAAGTGGGCGACCAACATCCAGTGCAAGATCTGTTGTTGAGCCTACGGCGCGCGGAACAAGTGACCGAGTTGGCGCTGGGGCCGCTCGACGCCACCGAAACCGCCGCCCTGGCCGCGGCCATTGCCGGACAAGCCTTGACCCCAGACCAGAGCGCCAACCTCTATCAAGAGACGGAAGGCAATCCCTTGTTTGTGGTGGAGACGGTGCGCGCGCAACGGGGCGCGTGGCGCACCCCGGCGGCTCCCGCCAGTACGCCGCCCGATTTGCCACCCACCACGCGCCGCCCCCTTCCTCCCAAAGTTCATGCCGTCATTCATGCCCGCTTGTCGGAGCTTTCACCAACGGCCCGCGAGTTGGCTGGGGTAGCGGCCACGATTGGCCGCGCCTTTCCCTTTGCCGTCCTTGCCCAAGCCGGCAAGCAGGACGAGGAGGCGTTGGTTGATAACCTGGATGAATTGTGCCAACGGCAGATTGTGCGCGAACGCAGCGCCGACAGCTATGACTTTACCCACGACAAGTTGCGCGAGGTGATCTACAACAGTCTGAGCGCGGCGCGGCGGCGGCTGTTGCACAAACGCGTGGCCGATGCGCTGGAAGCGGTCTACACCAACCCGCACGGCAACAGCCGGCAGCCCCTGGCGACAGTGAGTGGTCAAATCGCCACCCATTACGAGTTAGCCGGCGTCTTTGAAAAGGCGATTCACCATTATCAGCAAGCTGCCGAAGCCGCCCATCAGCTTTCCGCCAATGGCGAAGCCGTGCGCGCCTACCGGCGCGCCATCGCCCTGGTCGAAGGCCCGGCCGGTCAACAGCCGGCGGTGACGCTCTATGAACGGCTGGGGGATCTGTTGCACGGCATGAGTCAATATGCCGAGGCGCGCGCCGTCTTCACCCAAGCGCTGGCTTACGTTGCGATGATGGACGCCGTCCAGTGCGCCCGTTGTCACCGCAAGATCGGCAACACCTGGCGTGAACAATATGACTACGCCAATGCCTTACAATTCTATACGGCTGCCGCCGCGGCCCTGGAACATGCCGAGATGCACGCGCCTTATCGCACCACCCAGCCCCATCTCCCCGCCGATCACCCGCACCTGATTCAGATACAAGCGGCGCCTAAAGGGACGCCGGCATGGTGGGAGGAATGGCTGCAAACCCAGTTGGAGATTGATCTGGTCCACTATTGGTTGGGGGAGACAGCGGCCAGCGCCGCCCTCCAACAGCGGCTGGCGCCGCTGATTGAGCAGCACGCCACCCCTGGGCAACAGGCGGCCTTCTTCCAACGGCAGGGTCAGCTCGAATTTCGTCGCGAGCGGAGTGTGGCGACAGCGGCAGCGGTGGCCCATGTCCAGCGTTCATTTGCGATTTATCAGGACGCCGGCATGCAAGATAACCTGCCCTCGGCGCATTTTATGCTTGGCTTTATGCTTCTCTGGCATGATGAGCCGGCGGCGGCAACCGCCGAACTACAAACCACGTTGCGTCTGGCGGAACAACAGGGTGACCTGAGCCTGCAAGCACGCGCGCTCACCTACTTGACTATTGCGGCCCGACGGCGCAACCAGATGGAAGAGTGTCAAACGCTGGCGGCCCAGGCGCTGGCGGTGGCGACCACGGCGCACATGCCGGAATATATTGCCCTCGCCAGAGCCAACCTGGCGTGGCTGGCATGGCGCCGGCGCGACGATGCGGCTGTGCGCACACATGGCGGCGCCGCCCTGGCGCGCTGGCAACAGTTGCCCGTCACCCATGCCAGCGCCCCCTTCCAGTGGACGGCGCTCTGGCCGTTGTTGGCCGAAGCGCTACAGCGTGACGATGTTGCCGCGGCGGTAGGCTACGCGCACACGCTGCTTGATCCCCATCAACAACAACTGCCTGACATATTGGCAACCGTATTGATGCAAGCGCTGCAAGCGTGGGAGAGCGGCGCCACAGATGAAGTGCAGAGACAGCTTCACGAAGCTGTCTCTCTGGCCGAACAACATCACTATTTATAGATGAGTGATAAATATAAGAGCGTAATAAAAAGAGAGCAGCATTTTAGAAGTGCCGCTCTCTTTTTAGACTGACCGACTATTTACCGGTCTCCACCTTCGTTACCCGGATAAGGGCGTAGTCAATATCCGGCGTACCCGCCGTTAATGGCGCCGCATCCTCAAAGCGGGCATTCACCACATAGAGCGCATCGCCAAAGAACGCGGCGGTGGTGGGAATGTTAAACGCATAGGCATCTTGGGTAATGACCTGGGTAATCTGCCCGGTCGTCAGATCCGGGGCCAATGCCACCACAGCGATCTGGTTGGCATAGTTCTGCACCACATAGAGGGTCGTATCATCCAGAACCAGCCCATCGCCAAACAGCACATTTTCGGCGCCCAGGCTGATTTCGGCGGCGGCGCCGGTGGCGGGATCCACCCGGTAGAGCTTACCGGTGTTGCTGTTGACAATGATCAACGCCTGTCCATCCGGCGTGGCGACAATGCCATTGGCCTGGAAGGGATACGAGCCATCGCCGACGGCATAATCACCGCCCAAAGTGATTTGCGTATGGGGTGCGTCATGCACCGGTTGACCCTTGGGCGTGAGCGGGATGCGATAGAGAACCGGCAGGAAGGAATCGGTGGCATAGACGCCATCGGCCAGCACCGCCAGGTCATTGATAAAGCCGCCCTCCCCGCCGACGATATAGCGCTGGATCAATTCGCCGCCGGCGGCGTCGTAGACCCGCACATCACCCATCATCCCACCGGCGACAAAGAGATAGTTGGTGCGCGGATCGAGCGTGAGGCCAACCGCCATTTGCCCTGCCGCTGGTTCCACCAAGATGGCGCCTTTCCCCGTTGTCAAGTCGCCACGATAGATGGCGCCGCCGACAATGGGGGCATTTTCCTCGGCCAGCGTACCGAGCGAACCGACAAAAAACTCAGCGCCCTTGTTAATGGCAATGCCCTCCGGTCGAAAACCGATGGGCAGATCGATCGATGCAGCCGTTGCCGCGCGTTGCGTGGCCGGCGGCACGATCAACGTACAGCCGCCCGTCAAGACGAGTAGGGCGACCAGGAGAAGGATAGTTACACGTTTGGTTATCATATGGGGACTCCTTTGCAATTGTGAATGGTCAATGGTCAACGGTTACTGGTTAATGAAGCATGGCCGGACCGCGACCAAGGATAGTATCGCGCCGGGGCCGTTTCCTGTTCGTTTCATTGGGGCAGCGGATCGGAGAAGATCAGCAAAATCAGGATTTTCATTGCCCTGCCCAAAGCCGTGCGCTGAAACGCACCATGAAACGAACGGGAAACGGCGCACCTGGTAGACTAACTATAGGCAATGTAAGCAATTCAATGCTTCTGGCCGCTACTTTTTTTCGAGGGTACGCATAATGGCGACCTGATGGGGATTGCCCCCACCGGCAAGCCGGTCACCATCGAAATCGCGCTCATCTACCATATCGAAAATGGCAAGATTGTCGACCACTGGATGCTGGCCGATCAATTGACCATGCTGCAACAGATTGGGGTGATTCCAGCGCCGTGAGGGCCGTAGGGAGCTTTGTCCACACGAGCCGGGGTAGACAACTATACTTCGGCTGGTGTGGACAATATCAGCAAGCCGCCATCTACTAGAGAGAGGCCATTATGACAGAACAGAAACGCTTACGAATTGGCTTAGTCGGTTGTGGCGCGCATGGCCGTAGTTTGGCGGTAGCGCTTACTCAATCGGCGGCATGGCAACTGGTGGCCTGTGCTGATCCCGATCTGATGGCCGCCACCGCGACCGCAACGGCGGCAGGTCCAACGCTCCCCTTTCCCTCGGTGGAAGAGTTGCTTGCCCGCGTTGCGGTGGATGCGGTTGTTCTGGCCACGCCGCCCGCTTGCTTATACGAAACTGCGTTAGCGGCGATTGCCGCGCAGAAACATGTGCTGGCCGAAAAGCCGATTGGTCTTGATGAAAAAGAGGCTGCACAATTGGAAGAAGCCGTATCGTATGTTCACGATTTACTATTTCAGGAGGTTCCTATGACAACCCTATTGGTTGGCGCCACTGGCCTGCTGGGCGGTGAAATTGCCCGGCGGCTGACGAATCAAGGCCGCCATGTGCGGGCGTTGGTTCGCACCACGGCTGATCCCGCCAAGATTGAGACGTTGAAAAAGATGGGCTGTGCGCTAGTCTACGGCGACCTGCGCGACCGGGCGTCGCTCGACGCGGCGTGTCGGGGCGTGGAGGAAGTCGTCACCACCGCCTCCACCACCTTCTCACGCCAGCCCGGCGACTCGATTGAAGTGACTGACAACGCTGGGCAACTCGCACTCGTGGCGGCGGCCAAAGCGGCCCATGTGCGTCATTTTGTTTATACGTCGTATTCCGGTCAACTGGATCCAGGGCCGAACCCTTGCGCCCTCACCGTTGCCAAGCGCACGGTGGAGAAGGCGCTCAAGGAAAGCGGCATGACCTACACCATCCTGCGCCCGTCGTGCTTTATGGAAATCTGGCTCAGTCCGGCGGTTGGTTTTGATTACCCCAATGCCAAAGCCACGATCTACGGCGCGGGCGAGAAAAAACTCAGTTGGATCTCGTTTTATGATGTGGCCGAGTTTGCCGTCGAAAGTCTCGATAACCCGGCAGCGCGCAACGCTATCCTCGAACTGGGTGGCCCGGCAGCCCTCAGTCCGCTGGAAGTGGTGAAGATTTTTGAAGCGGTGACCGGGCGCCCCTTTACCGTCAACTTTGTGCCGGTGGAGACGCTTGAAGTGCAGCGCGAATCAGCCACCGATTCATTGTCGGAAGCCTTTGCCACCCTGATGTTGAGCTATGCCAGCGGTGATGTCATCGACATGCAAGCGACGCTAAAGGAATTCCCCTTGGCGCTCACAACCGTGAAGGAATATGCGGCCAAGCAGTTGGTTCATGCGTGAGCGATGGGGTTGAGCCATTGCGTAGTAAAGACGACTGGTGGGCGAAAGTAGGATTTTCGCCCACCAGTTTGCATTCTGACTGACAGCACCATCTTATAGTTTGAAGACCCGTCGCACATTCTCGTGTAGGATCAATGCTGCTTCCCGCTCATTTTGGAAGGCGTCGAGATAGGCGCCATATTCAAACCACGGCGCAAAGAGCGGCTGGTCGGTGCCAAAGAAGATGCGCTCCGGCCCCAGCAGATCGATCACCCGGCGGATCTTGCCGGGTTGGATGCCGCTGCTGCAAAACTCAAAGTAGACATTGGGCAGATCGACAATCTGGCGCGCGCCGTCAATATCGTCGCCGTGGGCTTTGATGATCACCAGGTCGGGGTTGCGCAGGGCCGCTTGCCGCAGACCCGGATAGGGGGAACCGCCTTCATCCATGTGAATCTTGACCGGGCGGCCAAACTTCGCCACTTCGACCAGCAAGTCTTGCATCCGTTGCGTCGCCATGTTACCGCCAAAGGGGCAGTAGAGCTTGACGCCGACAAAGCGCGGATCTTGGAAGTAGCGTGCCATCTGCTCGACCGAGCCGGGAATATCGCGCGCATCGCCGGTGACATAGCCGCGCAGCATTGGGTAGCGATCCAGAAATTTCTGGGTGTCGGCATTGCCCTGGCGCATGTCATAGTTAATCGCGTTGTACGATGAGACAAAGGTCAGCTCAATATTGCAACGCGCCGACATCTCGTGGACATTGGTCTCGGTGCGGGTGTTGAAGGGTTGCGCGACATGGAAACCGGAGACATGGGCGTGCATGTCAATGATTGGCCGGTCGGGCAGGTGCGCTTGGGTGCGGATCAACAGCGGCTCGACGCCTAACTCCTCAATGTCCTTACCCAGCAGCCGCAGCGCGTTACCGCCCAAAATTGCCTGTTTCTGTTCATCACTCAGGCGCGCCATCAAGACCTGGTTGCGCAGCGCCGTGACCGAATATTTGGGCGCGTTGCTGCCATAGAGCAGCCGGTCGCCAATGCCCGCCTCCACCAGCACCTCCAACCCATCAGCCAGACAGAGCCAACGGATGGCGGCATAGACATTGTCATACTCCTGCATGACAGTGATCAACTCGCCCAGGTAGCCATAGCTGACTTCATTTAAGACCACCGGCACGCCGGCGCGGTGAGTCGTCTCGGCGACGATGTGAATCCAGTCGAGCGCTTCCTTGCCGGCGCCGTTAAAATCGACAATGAGCGGCAGCGGCGTTTTGGTCGCGGCCCGGCCCACCGCTTCGGCCATTTTGCGGAAGATCAGCGTATTGGGCGACCAGTTTTGCGGTCCCGGCGCCATGCGGATGGCGACACAGCCCCCCTCGACACAAGTGCGCAGATCATCCTGCCAGCCGAGGTAGTGACGCGGGTCAAGAATGCCGACCGGCAACAGGCGCGGGTGCTGCTTGACCACTTCCAGGGTCTCGGCAATCGCTTCCTTCGGCACCTGATTCATCAACCCCCGCTTAGAGGTGGTGAGGGTGAGGGTGGTGTTGTGTTTTGCGGTCTGCTGCAACAGTTGCGCCAGCGTCGTGTCCGGTTCGGCGATGGGATCGACGCTAAAGTCAGAGATAAAGTCGATGGCGTACATGACCAGTTTGTCCTTTAACTAAATAATAATTAATGGACAACGGTTAACAATTAATGATTAACCGTTGTCCATTAATTATTGCGAGGTAATCCAAAATGAATAAAGCTGCGCCCGCTGTAGGTAGAAGCGCACCTGTACTGTCTGCTTTACAGGAAGCGCCGTTGCGGTTTGCCAACGCAACTGTCCAGCCAGGTGATCCCCTGACAAGGGAACGGCGTCCGCCGCCTGATAGCCGGCCAAGGGTTGCCCGCTGGCGGCATCGAGTAGTTCGGCGCGTAGGTCGCCCTGGCCGGCATCAACGTTGACCATAAGTTGCCCACCATTGGCGTGGAACGGCTTGGTGACAATCGTTCCCGCTTGTTCTGCATCCAAGGAGAGAAAGCCGTCCAGCCGCAACTTGGCGAGGATGAGCGCGCTTTCGTCCTCAAAGTAGGCATCGGCAACCGTTGTGTACAGTTCATGCGGGCCACGGAAGCGTAGTGCGTTGTAATAGAGCCAAATCTCTTGGTTGTCATGAATATGGGGCGTGCCGCAGAGCAGCTTTTGCGCCCAGCCATAGGTGTGATCCGCCCGCGGATCGACCGGCAGAAACAAGGCGCGGTCGGCCACTCGTTGCCAGTGCAAGCGATCATGCGAAACGGTCAACTCGACCTGATTGAGACCGGTAAAGTTCATGTGCGGCGGCGGGATCGCTCCGGCTGGATTGAAGAGAACCGGAAAACCGACGTAGAGACCATGGTAGGGCAGCACCGCCATCTGATAGACCTGGGCGAGCAGGTTTTCATTGTTGAGCAGCGGCGGCGCCAGATAAGCCGGATCGTCAACGACCTGTTGCACCCGCTGTTGGCGAATCTGCTGGTCGGTTTCGTCAGTGTGGAAGACCAATTCTGGCGCGCTAAAGTGCTGAAAATCGGTACTCGTCGCCAGCCAGACCGAGCGGCCCCATGCCGTCGGCTGTTTGACAAAGGCCAAATATTGCTTGGTGCTGGCGTCGTAGAGAAAATGGGACTCATCCTGGCTGGGGATGGGCGGCACATCGAGCATGGTCCAGGTGAAGCCATCGGGCGAGACGCCGAGATAGCGGTCATGGACATCGAAGAGCGCCTTGTAACGACGGGCGGGGTCGGCCTCCTGTTCGTCACGGATAATGTGGTAGAGGGTGCGCGGCTCCGCCGGGTCACGGGCAATGTTGTTTTGCCGGGAACCACGCCATTCGTATAACCCCAAGGTGGGCCGCTCCCAGTGGACGCCGTCGGGCGAGGTGGCGTAACAGTTAGCCCAGGCCGTAGTGCTGTGGTATTTGCCATGGGGCGGCACGCGATAATAGCCCCAATACCACCACTCCCACAGCCCCTTTTCGCTGTTCCACTGCGGCGCGCTGCGACTTTGTACCGAAACCTGCCCCTGACTGCGGTCGGGGCGGATGACCGGTTCGTGGCTCGTCGGCTGATGCAAACGGTGCGTTACCCCGGTCATTTGGTCGATGGCGGAATCGTCGAGGAAGAGTTGTTTTTGTCGTGTTGGGTTGATCATGATTCTGCTTCGCTTCCCCTGCCATAACTTAGAGAGAGACCAGATAAAGATCGCACAAAAGATAGATGTGTTTGGTGGCCGCACAACACTACAACGGGGCCCAGTGGGCCCCGTTGTAGTGTATCGAAATTCCAGATAGCCATGTTCATCCGGTTCATCCGATTCCAGCACAAAGCCCACCCGTTCGAGCAGCCGACGTGCGTTTTCGTTGTCCTGGGCAACATAGGCAACATGCTCGTCAATGCCCTTGGCCTGGTGCATCGTCAGCAGGGTTTGTAACACAGCCGTGCCAATGCCTTGACGGCGGAGCGAGGGCTTGACGGCGATCGCCATAATGGCCGCGGGCAAATATCCTTGCGGATCAAAGCCGGTTTCAACGACAGCGACCAATTCAGTATCGCGCAAGACAGCCCACGTTATGCCCTCGGCCTCCGACTCAGCCAGGATGGCAGCAAGCCATTCCTGATCCATTGGCCCCAAGCGACGATTGAGTTCAGGATCGGCAAACCAGGCGGCGTATTCTGGATAATCTGTTTGCTGAAACTTCTTAAATTCGAGATTCATTGGTGTGCTGTCCAATATCACCGCGAATCATTGGATTAGCGAATCACGTCAGGAGAAAAATTCGCTAGTCCCCATGATTCGCGGTGATAGGGCAAGAGACAAACAACGTTTACCCGCTGTGTACGGTGCGCTCGCGATCAGCGCCGGTCAGCGGCAAACTTACCCACGCCCCCTGCCGTTCATGGGAAGCATGAAACGCGAGGATCGCTTCGAGCGTATCCACGGCTTCTTGAGCGGCATAGGGGAAGGGCGCGCTGCCGTCGAGCCAGGCTACGATCTCCTTCACCGCCTGATCCATCGACGAGGGATCGCGGCCTACATTGGGCCAGTGGTCACGGCGACCGTCCCAATAGTCCAGGGTTATGGCATTGCCCATCATGGTGGCGCGGCCTTTGCTGCCGCTGATCACCAGTTGCAGCGGGATTGCGCCATAGTCGGGCGCGTTGACAAAGACCTTGAGGCCGTTGTCCATCTGCATCACGCCCCACGCGCCGGGGTCATGAAACTGCGTCCCGCGACAATCGGGGCGGGCGGCGAGATCCAGCGTGCCGGCGACTGCGGCGACCTTGCGTCCCGTCACCATGCAGAGGGCGTCAATCACATGGGTGCCGACGCCGCCCAAGCGCCCAGTTGTCCACTGCAAAAAGCCGGAGGTAATTTCACCCAAGTCGCCGCCGGCAATCAGGTCACGCAGCCGCCGGAAGTTCGGGTGAAAGCGCCGTTGATGATTGATGACCAGCAACGCCCCCGCGGCTTGACACGCCTGCACCATGCGCTCGGCATCAAGCAAGCGGGTGGCAATCGGCTTTTCGCAGTAGATGACGCGCACGCCCTGTTCGGCACAGGCTATCGTGATTTCGGCATGTTGGGGCGCGTAGGTCGCCACACTGACAATCTCTGGTTTTTCAGCGGCCAACAGCGCTTGCCAGTCGGCATAGGTGTGCGCGCCGGTGCGGGCGGCAAAGCGGTCTCGCCGGCCCTGGTCACGGCTGCTGCCGGCGACCAGTTCAATGCGCGGTTCTTTGCTGTACGCTTCCAGGTGCGTGCCATCCAGGTCTTTGACAAACTGCCCCAGCGCATCACCGGAGACTTGATCCGCCGCGCCGATATAGCCCAGGCCAAGGATGGCGGCGCGATAACGTTGTTTGGTCATGGTTTCCCCTCATTGCGCCACCAGCGCAATTCATTACTGCCCCGCTCGGCCGCGGCGATGATGTCCAGCCGACCGTCGCCATTCAGATCAGCCACAATCACCTGGTCGGCGCGCAACCAGCCATCTTTGAGGATCTGCATATCCCACGGCCCGCGCGGGTCGCCGCGATGTTTGAAGAGCGCCACCCGCCCCGTCATGTCCCAGGCGGTCGCCACCACCTCCATCTGGCCGTCGTTGTCCAGGTCGGCGGCGATGGCTTCAAAAGCGTGGGGGAAGCGTTCACAGATGATATGCTTTTTCCACGGCCCGACGGTGGGGTTGCCCGCATTCTCATACCAGACAATCTGGTGATGCTCAAAGCCAACCCCCTTGTGATCGTGGTCGGGCGACAACATACCCAGCGCCATCACCACATCGACATCGCCGTCGCCATCCATGTCAACCGGGTGGCCGTGGATCGGTTGGGGGGCGTCATCGATGATCGTCTTGCGCCAGGGTTGGTTGACTGGATCACCGGGATTTTGATACCAGACGACCTGGTTGCCGGTGCGCGCGGTGCCGAGCAGATCGATCTTGCCGTCGCCATCGATGTCAGCGGCGCAGATGGTGCGCGTCTCGCCGATGTTCTCCTCAATGGGGTGGCGGATCCACTGACCGTCGCGTTGCTCGAACCAGTCAAAGCGGTTGCCTTTGCGCCAACTGGAAGCCGCCACGTCGAGATCGCCGTCGCCGTCAAAGTCGGCCACCGCCACATCATAAGCGCCGGGTAGTTCCCCCTCAATGATGTAGTGATAGCGCCAGTTGTTGCGGTCGCGGGGGTCGCCGTCAAAGGCAAAGTAGAGCAGTGAACCGTTTGTGTTATCCACGCTCACGATCTCTGGCCGACCATCACCGTTGATGTCCACCACGGCGTGCCGTTCCAGCCACTCTTTGGCCCGCTCGTGGATGATATGTTTGGTGAAGTTGCCCTGACCATCGTTTTCATACCAGTACAGCCCGACATCGGTGTCCGCCGAGACAATGTCCAACACACCATTGCCAGTCAGGTCGGCGGCGCTGATGCCGTAGGCGTAATTGTAACCGCCCGCAATCAAGTGTTCGGTGAAGCGGATCAGTTCAGCCATTGGCTACCCCTTCCGTCGCACTCTCTGCCAACGCTTGCTGGGCAATCCGGCCAAAGGGGGAATTGGGGTCCCGTTTGACAATGCGGCGCAACTGTAACTGGGCGCGTGGGTCGCCCCGTTTTGCCAACTCGACCGCTTCGGCAAAGCCTTTTTCGGCAAAGCTAGTATCACGCGGAACGACCGGGTTGTCATACGCTTTCCAATAATACTTCAGATCGTCGCTTTGCCAGTTGGCGTAGACCTCTTCCCAGGTAAACTTAATGTTGAGGCTGAGATGGGGTTGCAACATGTGTTCGGCAATCGGGTCGCCGATGGCCTGGTAGCGGTTGTCGAGCGAGACGCGCAAGCGATCTTCGGTGTAGTTGGGCAGCGCCTTGTGGACGGTCAGCGCCGGGAAGATCAGCGAGTCGCCGATCTCATAGTCGGTCGAGTGCCAGGCCACATCTAGTTCTTTGTGGGTTTTGGCATCCTGCTCGGTATCGACATAGAGACCGCCGGCCCCCAGCGAGAAGTGGTGATCTAACACCTGGTTGACCTTGTGCGAACCGGGCAGCACCGCCAGTCCGCCCAGTTCAATCGGGCAATCGCCAACGGGCGCCCAACAGGTCAAGTTATGAAAGCTGCCCTGAAAGTGGACAAAGTCCTGGTGGATGGGCGTCGTATGTTCGGTATATTTGGGAAACCAGATGCGGGCGACCTTCTGCGGCTGCGCCATCACGGGGCGGCCCATCAAGGTCTCCATCATCGTCAGCACCTCCGGCCAGTGGGCGGAACGGTGGAAGCTCTCCAGCTTATAGACTTCGTGGTAGACATCGGTGTAGCCCAGGTCGCCCTCGGTGCATTGGGCCGCTACGTTGGCGATGCCGTCCAACGGGTCAGTGCCGGCGACGAGCCAGCCACCGCGCTGAATCACGGTGAACATTTCGCGGCGTAACTCGCGCAATTTAGCCGGGTCTTGCAGCCGTTTGAAAAAGACATAGCCTTCTTCGTCCAGCCGACGGCGTAGTTCTGCGGGGTCGTGCATGGCGTCGTTGGAGACGCGTAATTCTTTTAGTTGTTCGGGCATGGGTTCGCTCCTTGAGCCATTACCTCACCCCCAACCCCTCTCCAATTTGGAGAGGGGTTGGGGGTGAGGTGACTTTCTGTCGATGATTGACGTTTTCTATTACGCGCGATAATGCTCCGCCACTTTGCGAATGGCGATGCCAAAGTTTTCAACATCCTGCTCAGTATAGGATGGATTCATCGGGATCACAATCGCCGTTTCCAGGAAGCGCTCGGAGCCGGTTAGCGAGAGTGAACCGTAATCAATGTCACGCGCTATATTGGGGTAGGCCCACGGAAAGCCGGATGTGCCATAGGTGTGCCGCTGGGCCAGGGCCGGATATTTATAGATCGGGTAGACCAGGTAGGGCGAGTTGGCTGGCACCCCTTCGGCTTGGAGCGCGGCAGCAAATTGTTTGGCGGGGACGCGAAAGGCGGTCGGCTCCATATGAAAAGCAAAGACCCAATAGGAATGGCGCGCTTCCGGCAATACCGTTTGCATGAACAACCCCGGCTCGCTGGCGACGACTTCGTTCAACTGGTTGGCTGCCCACTGCTTTTTCGCCACCGCCGCGCCGACCTTCTTGAGTTGGGCCAGCCCCACCGCGCCCTGCAAATCGGTCATGCGATAGTTGGGGGCGAGATAGTTGTGTTCATAGACCGGCTGGCGCGGGTTGCCCTTGTCGGCGAACCATTTGAGGCGATCCGCCAGATCATCGCGATTGGTGATGACCATGCCGCCATCGCCGGTGGTCATGTGTTTCCCGCCAAAGCTAAAGCAGCCCAGGTCGCCCCACGAGCCGACCGGTCGCCCTTTGTATTCGGCCAGTTGCGATTGGGCGCAATCCTCGATCAGGAAGATATTGTGTTTGCGCGCCAGTTCGACAAACGGCGTGAGGTCGCCGGGGTTGCCATAGAGATGGACCAGCACAATCGCCTTGGTGCGCTCGGTGATCTTGGCGGCCACATCGTTGACATCCAGGTTGCCGCTCACCGGGTCAATGTCGGCAAAGACCGGTACGGCGTTCTGGTAGAGGATGCCGATGACCGTGCCAAAGTCGGTGATGCTGGTGGTGATGATCTCGTCGCCGGGGTTGGGGTCGATCACGCCGATGGCCGTGTGGACAGCCGCGGTGCCGGAGGTGACAGCTTGGGCGTACTTCACCCCCTGCTTGGCGGCGAAATCTTTTTCAAACTGGTTGACCTTGGTCCCGCCCAAGCGGCTCAACTTGCCGGCGCGGATGACCTCGGTCAGTTGTTCAATCTCTTCGTCGCCCAGATCCCACTGCGGCCCAAACGCGCCGGAGCGGACCGGCGGGGAGTCGCGTTCAATTGCAATCGCCATACGATGGTTCTCCTTGTAAGTTAATCTGCTTTGTGGTTTAACGGACAGCAAACGCCCCGGCCACCTTCTGAAAGATCGCCACGGTGTCGTCGATCTCCTGGCTGCCCCAGTTCTCGTGAAAGAAGAGAATAAAATGGCTGGCGAGTATGGCCTGGGCATTGGGACAGGGAAATTGCCGATCTGGATCGCCCTTGTATTCTGGGCTGGCCCACGGGTAGCCGCTGGCGCCAAAGACGCGCCGGTTGACAAACCACTCCATCTGGTGGGGCAACCCGGCGCGATAGTCAGTCGCAATGGACAAGCCCTCGGCGCGCAGACAGTCGCAAAAGGTCGCTTTGTCACAAGCGACGGCGGCGGGGTGAAAGTGGATGGGCAAAAACCAGTAGCTGGACGCATAACCGGGGCGAGGCGGCGCAATCGAGACCGCACCCAGTTCGCTCAACCCCTCACGCAGTTGGCCCACAATCGCCCGCCGCCGTTCGACGCTGTCCGGCAATTTGCGCAGTTGCACCCGCCCAATCGTCGCCGCCAGATCGTTGAGGTTGAAGTTGAGCGAGGCAAACTGATTGGTCGAACCGGGGGGCAGAAAAAAGGGCTTGCCCCGATCCGAAGCGCGGCGCACGGCCTGATAGCGCGCTTCATCACGCGTAAAGACCACGCCCCCCTGCGGCCCCGTGCTGTGATGTTTGCCACCCATCGTGGAAAAAGCCGCCAGATCGCCAAAGCTGCCAAGCAGTTTACCGTTAAGGCTTGCGCCATGCGCCTGCGCACAATCTTCGATCACCGGGATGCCCTGTTGCCGCCCCAGCGCCATGATGCCTTCCATGTCCGCCGGTTCGCCGGCGATGTGCGGCACAAGGATGGCGCGGGTCAGCGGGCTGATCAGCGGTGCGATCTGTTCCGGCCCGGTCACCAGATGGTGCGGGATGCTGTCGGCGATCACCGGGATCTGGTTTTGCAGCGGGATTGGCATCATGCCGCCGGGGTCGGTGAAGGGGCCGATGATCACTTCGCCAAAGGGTTCCAGGTCGAGCGCCCGCAGCGCCACATAGACCGCCGCCGAACCGGAACTGACGGCGTCGGCAAACCCGCCGCCCAGCCACGCCGCAAACTCGGCGCAATAGGCGCGCTCCTCGTCGCCGTCATAGGCCGGGAGGATCCCACTGTCGATCACGCCATCCAAAAAGGCATTGACTGCCGCTTTCTCTTCCGCGCCAATATGCCCACGGGTTGGAAAGGGGTCGCGCCGCACTGGGGTGCCGCCGTAGTGTGCTAATTGAGTTTTATCGGTCATTCTGGGTCTCTACCATTTCTAAAAACTTAGGACTTGTACACTGGGAGCGCCGCCATCTCTGGCGGCAGGCCGGCAGGATGCCGGCGTTCCCAGGAGTAACTGCGTAAGCCCTAAAACTATAATTTCAACAATCGCTGGGCATTGCCCCCTAAGACCAACCGCTTGGCTTCAGGCGAGATCGCCGCCGTGATGATTTTGCCCAGTTGCGGGCGCGGGTCCATGAGCGGCACATCCGAGCCAAAGAGAACCCGGTCAGCGCCGGCCTCGTTCACCAACTGTTCAATTACCCCCGGTGTGCGAAAGGTGGAGCAGGTCTCCAGATAGACATTGGGGTGCGCTTGCGCGGCAGCAATGGCTTCGGCGCGGGCTTCCGGCACATTGCCGCTGTGACCGGCCACAAAGTTCGCATCAGGGTAGAGCGGTGCGATGTCTTGCAGAAACCGGGGGCGGTTTTGGCGCAGATGGTCGGTGTGAAAGATCACGGCCAGCTTGCGTTCGTGAGCAAATTGATAGATGGGCTGCCATTCGGGCCGGTTGAACTCCCAGGGCGTATATGGGGGATAGAGCTTGATCGCCACAAAGTGCAGTTCGTCAATGGCGCGCGCCAGTTCCGCCACCATGCGGTCGGGCATGGTGGGCGACACATAGGCAAAGCCCACAAAGCGGTCGGGGTGTTGGGCAATAAAACGGGCCGCCAGGTTGTTACCAGTAGTGCCGTCGGGGTGAAAGATCTGAAAGAGACAGGAAATATCAATGCCGGCCTGATCCATGGCGTGCAACATCAGCGCCGGGTCATCCTTCATGCCATAGAGATCCCAGCGCCCCACATGCCCATGAAAATCAATCACCTTGTTGCCTTCAATCATGGCCTCCCTCCCCTCGTAAGATTCGGTCGAGATTGCCGGCGCAGATAAGCGCCAGTTCCTCATCACGCAGGCGGGTGTGGTGCAGATAAAAGAGCATCGGCCCCATCGCATAGCGCCAATACCAGGAGCCATAGATCAGCCGCGTAGCGCCAAAACGGTCGCATAACGCCTCAAACTCGCCAATCGGCTCGTAGCGGCTCAATTCTAGATGGGTATTGGGCAGCGTCTGCAACAAGGGGCGCACCCAGAGCGCATGGCTATAGTGTGCGCCGACCAGCACCGTCACCAGGTGGGGATAGGCTTGCAAGGTGGTGATTAGCTCGTCCAGGTTGGCTTCCGGCAGCGTGATCCAGAGGGGAATGCGCTCTGCACTCAGCCAGGTCAGCAATTCGCCATAGGCCCACGGGCGGAAGGGCAGCCCCACCACCTTGCTGTCAAAGAGCCGCACCGACCGCACCTGGCCCTGGCGGTGCAACGTCTGGATCTGCGCCAGCGACTCCTCCGTCGGCATGACCAGCCATTGCGGCGCCAGGCGGCCATCAGCGCCCAGCCACTCTTCTAAATAGCGGTTGCCATCAAGCGGACTAAGGGTTTCGGCTTGGGCATGGTAGATAAGGGCGCGCGCCACGCCATGCCGATCCATCTCGGCCAACAGCCCTGCCCGGTCGCGACAGGGCGAGGGTTCATCATAGAGGTCTCCCACGCGCACATTGGCATCAAAGACCGGCACGCGTGCGGTAAAGTGCAAAGAGTGCATGAACCGTAGAATTCCTTTCGTTGGGTAATATCGTACGACAACCATTGACCAGTTCACGAATCACGCAACACGAATCACGTATCACGGCAGATCCACCGGGCTATACTTGACCACGGCGGCGTATGGCCCCATAAAGAAGCCGGCACTGACCCAATAGGTGCGTGGGTGCAGGAATGGCCCCGTTCCTTGATGTTGAAAATAGGCGGTGACGATCTGGCCGTTCGCCAATTGCACCGAACTACCGCCGCCACAAAATTGATAGACGCTCTCCGCGGCCAGGATCAGCTTTTCCTCCTGCCAGGTGCGTCCGTCATCGTGGCTGATCATGGCATGAACGCCGCCGGGGAAAGAGCGGTGACCATAAGCCAACAGCAGCCGACCATCCTGCAAGCGCAAGAGACTGCTGCCCGAATATTCATGGTAGCCGGTGACCGGACGGGGCGCGCCCCAGGTGTAGCCGCCATCGTCCGACTCGGTAAGCCAGAGATTGCGTCCGGGCATAAATTGCACCACCATCGCCAGCAGCCGCCCCGACGGCAGCAAGTAGAGCGATGGTTCGACAAAGCCATCGGCCAGCAACGAGCCGTCGCCCCAAGTTTGGCCGCCATCGCGCGAACGCAACAGATAGGTGCCAAAGTCGTTGCCATGTTGTTGATAGGAGGGTCGCGCCTGTCCCTCACGATAGCGAAAGTAGAGACTCATCAAGAGCGTGCCATCGGGCAGTTGCACCATTTTGCCGTGAGGATTGCAGCCTTGCGGCACAGGGGTACTGCCGGTGTCGATGGCGACAGGTGTACTCCAGGTCGCACCACCGTCGTGCGAACGCACCACATAGACCGGCCCATCGTGGACTTGGGTAGTGTCCCAGCGACCATTCTCGTAGGCATGGGGCTGGACAAAAGAGAGAACCAGCGCTCCGTCACTGGTCTGCCCCAGCGCCATGTGGTCGGTGTCGTGAGCCATCTGCACGATGGTGCGCGGCGGCGTCCAACTTTCGCCGCCATCGTGCGAGGTGGCGATTTGCAGATGGCCCCACAAGCCGACAATCCCGTCGCCCCCTTTGAAGACCGCAGCTAGCGTGCCATCGCATAATTGCGCTAACTTGATGTAATAGCCGCCTGACGGACAGACCAGATAGCGGTTGACCGGGCGCGGTCGATAGACCTGAATTTCATCAGCAACGGCAAATTTGTAGGCCAGCGGGTTGGGATCGGTTGTCATGGTTCTTTCTACTCCACCCAATAACTAAAAAGCTGCGCGTCGTATAGGTGGCAGCGCAGCCGCAGGGTTCCGGTTGGCAACCGCTCTTGGCCCGACCACTGCACTGCGAGACGGACGCCATCACCGGTGATCGGTTGACAATCGGCTTGCGTAAAGCCCGGCAACGGCTGACCGGCGGCATCCAACAGTTCGCAAATAATCGCACCGGGTCTGGCAATGGCATTGAGATAAAGCTGTGTACCGTCATGGCGAAAGGGCTTGGTCGTCACCGTACCACCTTGTCCATCACCGGCCAGGGAGACAAAGCCATCGCGGCGCAAGGTCGCCAGACAGATGGCGTTGCGGTCGGGCGTCATATTTTCCGGCGGCCAGCGGTGTTTGAGGCCGGAATAATAGAACCACAACTCGTCACCCCGCAAGACAGGGCGTGACGGCCCTAAAATCTGCAAGGTGTCATAGGCCCCGGCATCCAGTGGCGATGGGGCGATAAAAGCCTGGCGGTTGCCGACGCGCACCCAGTGGTGCATCTCTTGGCTGACGGCAAGCTGCACTTGATGGAAACCATCGTGGTTGCGATCCTGCCAGGCGCGGCCCGTGTGGTAGAAGAAGGAAGCAAAGCCGATGTAGCGGCTCTCATAGCGCGAGACGGCGAAGTTATACACATCAGTTGCCCACTCTTCGGGGTGGACAAAGACCGGCTGTTGGCGCGTTGGGTCGTTGACATGGCGGGCAATGATTGCCTTGGCCTCCTCCTGGTCTTGGGCGTCGGCATGAAAGACCAGTCGCGGCTCCGTCCAGTGGACAAAATCATGACTTGCCGTCAGCGCGTGGGAACGGCCATACGGCCCCTTGACTTTGACCGTGGCAATAAATTGATGGCGGAGTTCGTCAAAGCTAAAGTTAGGTTCATCTTGCGAGGCGATTGGGGCAATATCTAACCGTCGCCAGATAATGCCATCGGGCGAGGTAGCAAAGATGATCGCCTGTTGGGGAACGCGGGTAAAGCTGATGGCCTTATAGCGCTGCTGCGGATCGCGCTCGGTGCTGTCATAGACCGCGCCAAAGATTTCGCTGGTGTGGCCGTCGCCCATGGGGATGAAGACAAAGTTGTTCTCCGCCGACCCTTGATATTGCACCTGGCCGGTGTTGGGTGCGTACCAGTGCAACCCGTCGCGGCTCTCATGGTAGCCGGACATGCCCGCCTGCCCTTGCAATTCCTCCGGCGTGACGCAGACCGTCCAGATTTTCCAGACCCCGGCGGCGGGGTCCCAGGCCGGCGCCGTGCGGATTTCAGGGTAGCCGCCAATGGCGGGGATGCGCCGAATGACCGGCCCCTTCTTTTCGGCAGGGTGGAAGGTTTTCTGGAGACCCACCAGTTGGTCAACGTCCGCCTCGTCGAGAAAGAGTTGGCGCTCGCCGACTGACAGATGAAAATGGGCTTTATCGCTCATGGCTCGGTTTTGTCTCTGTTTTGTGTCCAAAATGAAATTAGCGAATACGCGGCGGCGCCACTAGGCGCGGCGCTGCCCGCCGCGCAACGTTGCCAGATTGGCCGTAAGCGCCTGCAACCCATAGCCTAACGGGCTGCCCACATTGAGAAAGCGGTAGCCCCAGTCGATCTTCTCCTGGATCTCGCTGAGGCTTTCCAGCGTCGTGCCGACGGCGATGCCGCTGCCTTGCAGACGCCGCGGAATCTCGCGCATGATCGCTTGCACTTGCGGCGCATCGGTTTGGGTGATCACCCCCAACGAGGCGGAGAGGTCGGTCGGCCCGACAAAGAGGACATCGATGCCCGGCACGCGCGCAATGGCGTCGAGATTCTCATAGGCTTGTACACTTTCGATCTGCAAGACCAGCACCGTCTCGTCGTTGGCCGTGCGCACCACGGTCGCCCAATCCTCGCCGGCCACCAATGGCCACATGGGCGAAACCCCACGCTGGCCGAGCGGAGGATAACGCGCATATTGCACCGCCAAGGCGGCCTCTGCTGCCGTACTGACTTGCGGCACCATCACCGCCACGGCGCCGGCATCGTAGGCTTTCTTGATCAGGTGCGGGTCATTCCAGGCCACGCGGATCAGGGGCGCCACCCCTTTCTGGCGCGCCAGCACCGGAATCGCGCCCAGCGACTCGACGCCTTCGGGGGCGTGTTCGGTGTCGATCCATAGAAAGTCAATGTCTGTCAGGCAAGTTTGGGTAGCGATATAATTTGAAAGCGCCGGCAACACCGTGCCGAGGATCAACTCGCCATTGCCCAGCTTCTGTCTAAGCGGGTTTGGGTACATGTGTGCTGAAATCTCCTTTTACTGATGCCGCTGCGCCGACGCCGACCTCCGGTGCGGCTGGGCGATGGCTTAAATTGATAAACCAGGAACAGAATCCCATTCATTGCAGTTTGCCGCGCCCCAGAATCGGCCAGGCGCATTCGACAATGCCGTTGCGCACTCCCACCATCATCTCGTGCAGATAGACGGTGCCATCGCCATAGCCGACGACAAAATCGAGCAGATCGCCGACCATGAGCGTTTCGTTGGGGCTGTCCAGTTCGAGCGCGCCATGTTCGGCGGAAGAGATGACCTTGGCCACCTTCTGCGCCAACCCCAGCGGCGCCGGCGCGCCATCGGTGCTGGGCAGCGCCTTGAAACCGGCGTCACAGATAATGCGTCGCGGGTTGGGGCGGCTGGTGACGGTAGTCTGGACAAAGAGCGCCGGTTGCAGATCAACGCCCCAGCTTTGATAAGTGACATCACAGAAGATGGCGCCCCCCGCCTGGATCTCGGTCATGCCTGTCAAAAAGGGTGTAACCTGATAGGTGCCGCTCCCCCCGCCGGAGACAATTTCGATGGGGATGCCATGCCGGCGACAGAGATCGGCGCTGCTGGTGACCAGTTCAATGCTTCGTTCAATGGCCTGGCGTTTTTGCGCCGGGTCTGCCAGATCGAGCGTATGTCCTTCCCAACTCATCAACCCGCGCAGCTTTAGCCCCGGCGTTTGGGTGATTAACCGGACCAGGGCCAATACCGGCTCACCCGGTTGGACACCGGCGCGCTCCATGCCGCAGTTGAGTTCGATCAGCACCCCAATCACGGCGCCATAGTGGGTTGCCGCCGCGCCCAGCGCTGCCACATTCTGCGGGTTGTCCACCGCCACCTTCACATCCGCCTGGCGGCAGAGATTGGCCAGCCGAGGCAATTTCAACTTGCCGGTCACCTGGTTGGCAATCAGGATCTCTTTGATCCCCGCCGCCACCATCACCTCGGCTTCGCTCAACTTGGCGCAGGTGACGCCAATGGCGCCCGCCGCCATCAACTTGTGGGCGATGGCGGGAATTTTGATCCCTTTGGTGTGGGGGCGCCAGTGAACGCCCGCCTGGCGAAAGTGGCGGGCCAGAGTGGCAATGTTCTGCTCCAACCGATCCAGATCAACCCACAGCAGGGGTGTATCGACATCCGCTTTGGCTAAACCAATCATTAATAGTCTCCTTCAGCAACGCGTATCACGAACCACGCCTTATGTTACGCGGGTATTCCAACCGAACTTCATCCAGCAACACATACCCCTCCGGCAAATAACTGCGATCCACCGGATAATCCACCTCCGGGCGGCGATGATGAATGCCTTGTGGTTCGGGCGTCAACGGCACAATGTCCAGCGGGTGGAGCAATAGGATAATATCGATGTTGACATCACGCAGCACTTCATCGATCTCGCCCCAGCCATACATATGGTTCAGATCGTGACGCGCACCGATACAGAGCCACTGCGCTGGGTCGGTTGTCAGTGTGATCGTCTGCTCAGTCCAGTCGGGGGTGATCGCAAAGGGCTGCCCGGTCAGCACAAAGTTGATGGCCTTGTCACCCACGCGTGACTGGCAATGCAAGACCAATTTGGCCCCCCGCAGCTTGACATCCCCCTTCAGGCGCACGGTCAGCTTAGCATTGCGCAGATCGGTCGAGTAGCCGCCCTCAACAAAGCGGTTGCCGGCCATCAACGGGCCATAGACCGGGCCGGGGTTCGGCTGCGGCGCGGTAAAGAGGATAAAGAGCAGATGCAGATAGCCGCCACCGGGAAAGGCGTGGTTGGAATCGATCCCCCACGGGCTGCGCGAGATCAGCGCGCCATCGACCACCTCGGCGGCGACCGGTCGATTGTGGCCCAACCAGGCGATCCAGCCACCGGGGCCGTCGTCAAAGGTTTCGTGGTAAACGCGGGGTGGCATTGCGCTCATGTTGTTCCTCACTACTCTAGCGTTGTGCGCGGGTCAAAGGCATCACGCAGGGCGTCGCCGAAAAAATTCACCGATAACACAGCAAAGGCAATCGCTGCCGCCGAAGGCAACCAGCGCCAGGGCATATTCTCTAAGGTCGGCAGTTGCATGGCGGTGGTCAGGGTTTGGCCCCAACTGGGGGTCGGCTGTTGCACGCCCAGACCCAGAAAGCTGAGGCTCGATTCGGTCATGATTGCGCCGGCCAGCCCCAGTGTGGCAGCGACCACTACCGGGCCGACGACATTGGGTAGAATGTGGCGAAAAATAATGCGCCGGGTCGGCACCCCCAACGCCACAGCCGCCGTGACAAAATCCCGATTGCGCAAGGTGAGAAATTGCCCACGCACCAGCCGGGTCATACCGGGCCAGCCAAAGATGCCGATGATGACCATGATGTTAAAGATATTGGGCGGCAAGACCGACGCCACCGTGATGATCAGCAGAAAGGTGGGAAAACACATGATAATGTCGGTAATGCGCATGATCACACTATCCACCGTCCCGCCCAGATAGCCGGCGATGCTGCCCAGCACCAGGGCAATGGTGGTGTAGATCCCCACCGCCACCAACCCCACGGAGAGGGAAATGCGCGCGCCATAAACCAGACGCGCCCACACATCGCGGCCAATCGCATCGGTGCCAAGGATATGTTCGGCGCTGGGCGGTTTGTTCTTGAGCTTGAGATCCGTTTTGGCCGGGTCGATCCCAGCCAGCGCCGGCGCAAAGAGCGCGGCAAAGACGAGCAAGAACAGCATCGTCAGCCCCAGCATCCCCAATTTATGCCGCCACAACCGCCGCCAGAAGCGATAGGATGGTGAGTCGCGGCGGGTCGGCAGCGTCTTTTGGAGTGTAGCGCCAGTCTCTTGCTCCTTACGCGCCAAGGTCGGCTCTTGCGTCATGGTCATTCGTTATCCAACTCCTACCTCTTCCACCGTGACCAGTCACGGAGTGACGACTGAGGGTAGCCGAGGGTTTCAACCCTCGATCCCGGCCCACCGCAACCCACGGTTGTCGTAACCCCAGAAACCGGCCTTGAAAGACCGGTCTACCCTCAGCCGCCACGCCGTGGCTAATTGCCGCAATTGCTACTCATACCGAATCCGCGGATCAGCAAAGGCGTAGGCAATGTCGGTGAGCAGATTGCTCAGGAGGACGACCAACGCCACGATAAAGTTGACCCCCATGAT
>QWII01000203.1 GCA_021405325.1 Caldilinea sp. CFX5
CAACGACCCCACCCGCTTCCTGACCTATCTGATCGCCGCCCTACGTACCTGTCACCCCGCTCTCGGCGTTCATGCCGCCGCACTGTTGGCGACCCCCCAGGCGCCGCCGATGAAGACGATCCTGACCATCCTGCTCAACGAGCTGGAAAGCTTGACTACGCCCTTTGCGCTGGTGTTGGACGATTATCATGTCATTACCACCCCGGCGATTCAGGAAGGGATAGCCTTTTTTATCGATCACCTGCCGCGCCAGATACACATTATTCTCACCAGTCGCGCCGATCCGCCGTTGCCCTTGGCGCGTTGGCGGGGCCGCAACCAACTGATGGAAGTGCGCACCGAAGCTTTGCGCTTTACGCCGGCGGAAGCGACTATCTTTTTGAATGATGTTATGGGGTTACACCTAAATGAAGGGGATGTGGCCGCCCTGGAAGCACGCACCGAAGGCTGGATCACCGGTTTGCAACTGGCCGCGCTGTCAATGCAGGGGCGCGACGACTACGCGAATTTTGTCAAAGCGTTTACCGGCAGCCACCGCTTTGTCCTCACCTATCTCACCGAGGAAGTTTTGCAACAGCAGCCGGCAGCCTTACAAACGTTTCTTTTGCAGACCTCGATCTTGGAACGGTTGTCGGCTGATCTCTGCGACGCGGTGACAGAACGCAGCGATAGCCAGAGCATGTTAGAGACGTTAGAACAGGCTAATCTCTTTATCGCCGCCCTGGATCATGCGGGCGTCTGGTATCGCTATCATACCCTCTTTGCTGACCTGTTGCGCCATCGCCTTCAGCGCCAGGCGCCCGATCAACTGCCCGGCTTGCATCGGCGCGCCGCCACCTGGCATCGACAACAAAACCAGCCTGGCGAAGCGATCAAACACGCCCTCGCCATCCCTGATTTTGACCTGGCTGCCGACTGGATTGAGCAGATGGCGCATAGCGCCTGGATGCGCGGCGAGATGGGTCTGTTGCTGGGCTGGCTCAAAGCTTTGCCCCCTGCCATCGTGCAAGCCCGCCCCCGTCTTGCCTTAGCTTATGCCTGGGTGCTGACCTATACCGGGCCACTTGCGGCGGTCGAAGGGTATGTACAAGCTGCCGAAGCGGCTTTAGCCCATCATCCCCAAGAGTCCAGCTTGCGCGGAGAAATTGCCGCCATTTATGCCACAGTGGCTTCCTTTCAAGGGGCGACCACGCGCACCATCGCACTCTGCCATCAAGCGTTGCTGCTCATTGCGCCGGAAAATACCTATCTGCGCGCCATGACCATGCAGGCGTTGGGCTTTGCCTACCGGATCAACGGTCAGGTGCTGGAAGCGAACAAAGCCTTTACCGAAGCGCTGGCCCTGAGTCGCGCGAGCAACCAGCTTTTCTGGCAGATCGACGCGCTTTGTAACCTGGGTATTGTGCAGGTGATGCAGGGCCAACTGCGCACGGCGGCCCAGACCATCCAAAGCGCCCTGGCGTTGGTGGAGGCCCAAGGCGGTGAGGCGCTGCCGATTGCCAGTGAGGTCTATTTTACCTGGGCTTCCTTACTGCATGAATGGCATGACCTGACCAATGCGCAACACTATCTGCAAAAAAGCCTGGAGCTGGGCGAACGTAGCGGCAACACCGATATTTTGTTGAGTTCCTATTCGTTACAAGCCAAGCTGAAGCATACGCAGCGGCAATCCGCCGCCGCGCTGGCTGCGCTGCAACAAGCCCAACAATTGGCGCGCCATTATCAAGTGGGGCGCTTGATCGAGCGCCTGGATGCGTATCAAGCCCAACTTTGGGTGGCTTATGGCGATCTGGCGGCAGCCGAACAGTGGGCCGCCGCGCGCCAACGGAACCAAGGCGCCCCTGCTGACTTTCCGCAAGCCATTGAGGAGATGACCCTGGCGCGCCTACGCTTGGCCCAGGGCGAACCGGCGGTTGCGCTGCGGCTGCTCGAACCGTTGATGGCCGACGCCCAAGCCGCTGGTCGTATCAGTGGGTTGATTCAACTGTTGGCGCTGACAGCGCTGATCCAAAAGGCGCAAGGACAGGTAGCGGCGGCCATGACCACTCTAGCAGAAGCCTTACGCCTTGCCGCGCCGGAAGGCTACGTCAGTACCTTTGTTGACGAAGGCGAGGCCATGTACGCTTTGCTGCTGGCGTTTCGCACGTCCCATCACTTGCGTGCGGCACAAGCCAATCCAGCTAACCGCCTGGCTTATGTTGACAAACTGCTGGCCGCCTTTCCGCGCGCCAAGGCAACCATGTCCCCTACCGCCGATGCGCCGCCACTGGTCGAAAAGCCCCAAGCGACCCGCCCCGCTTTGATTGAACCACTCAGTGAACGCGAACTGGAAGTGCTGGCGCTCATTGCCGCCGGTCGCGCCAACCGTGAGATCGGGACGGAGTTGGTGATCGAAGTTGGTACAGTCAAACGGCATGTGACCAACATCTTTGGCAAGCTGGGTGTTACCAGTCGCACCCAAGCCGTAGCGACCGCGCGCCAATTGGGCTTGCTGTAACCTTCCTCTACCACCTTAATCGCACTACAACCCTGGTCACATTGCGCCGGTCAACTTTTTGTGACCGGTCGCCAGCCCACGCTGTGACTTTGGATACATGACACTACGACCGAGTTGGCGCGATCATAGGGGCATACAACGCGATTCGTTAGGCAAATAGAAGGAAGGAAATCGTTATGTGGCCGCAGATCACCAATCCGCTCTTCATTCACGCACAGGTGGTAGAACGACAGAAAGAATTGCTGCATCAGGCAGCCATGCACCACCTGCTGAACGAGATCCAGCCTGATCACCCCACGATCATTGAGCATTTGCTTGATGGCACCGGTGATCTCCTGATTACGCTGGGAGGCTGGTTAAAAGGACGCTAAGAAGCTGTTTGAAAAGGGGCATTTAGGGGTTCGTAGGTGCGGTTTGTAACCGCACGGTCTCGTGGTTCCTACGGAGCCGTGCGGTTACAAACCGCACCTACGATACCTTTTCAAACAGCTTCTAAGGGAAACAGTGCAGTTTGTTATCAAAGTAGCATCAATTAGGACGCGGACAAACGCGGATCTTTTTGATCCGCGTTTGTCCGCGTTCCCCCTATGTACTCTAAAGACCAAGCCTACCCCTTATTTTGACGTCGCAACCGATCTCCGCCTTTCGGCGGAGATCCCTCCTCCCCTGAAAGCCCAAACCACAATCCGCCCTCCTTCCGAAGCGAAGGCCAAAGCGATCGGGTAGACTCAAGCCAGCAACACAAACAACACAGTTCTGGTTCACCCAACAAAAGGAGCTACCTATGAGTCGCAAGCAGATCACACGAATCACGTTGAAAGCCCTCGGATATGGCTTGGCCTTTCTTCTCCCAGTGGTCGGCCTGACCTATGTGATCTTCAGTGGCGCTAACAACGCCTTGATCGCGGCGCCGGCGCAACCCTTCACCGGCGCCGCCCTCCCCCCGCCTATGCATGATCCGGCCAAGCCCACGGTGGCGATCATTGCCAGCAACAACGGCACCGAGATCACCGACCTGCTGGCGCCCTACGAAGTTTTTGCCGCCAGCGGCGCCTTCAACGTCTACACAGTCGCCCCCAAGCGGGTGTTCACCCCCTTCATGTGGGGCGGCGTGGACATCATGCCGCACTACTCCTTTGCCGAGTTGGATCAATTGCTGGGCAAGAACCCCGATGTGGTCGTCATTCCCTTTATCAAGGACTATAACAACCAGGAGATCATCCAGTGGATTCGCAGCCATGCCGGCCCAGAAACCGTGACCGTGTCGATCTGCGGCGGTGCGCTGGTCTTAGCAGCCACCGGTCTGGTTGACGATGGCAAAGTGACAACGCACCAAGGTGTCTTTCCGGTATTTACGAAGCAGTTCCCCACCATTGCAGTGGTGAAGGGGGTGCGCTATACCGACAATGGCAACACCATTACTTCTGCTGGGATCACCGCCGGCATTGACGCCAGCCTGCACGTTGTACGCAAGTTGGCCGGCAAGGCGGTTGCCGTTGCCACCGCCCAAAAGATGAATTACCCGTATGTTCAGTTCTTAGACGACCCCGCCTACCAGCCGCCGGCCCGGAAAAGCGTGGCCGGCACCGATCTCAATGCGGGTTTTCTCTGGTTCAAACAAGCGTTTGGCGTCTATTTGTACGAAGGTGTGGGCGAAACCGACCTGACAGCCGTCCTCGACACCTATGGTCGCACCTACACCGCCCGCACCGTTACCTTTGCCGAAAAACGGGCGATCATGCGCTCCCGCCACGGCCTCTACCTGATTCCCCGCTGGACAATGGCGGAGATCCAGGACATCAGTCGGGTGCTGGTTCCTGGTAGCAAGGCCGCCATCGCCGATGCCAATGGCTTAGAAAGCTGGGCGCAACAGGCGCAGCAGTTACCGGTTGAGTATCTCTACCAGCCCGGCGACACGACGACCTTCGCCTTTGATGTCACCCTGCCTGATCTGGCCAAGTGGAGCAACAGCGCTGACGCCCGCGATTCAGCGCTTACCCTGGAGTATCCGAGCGAACGGTTGGATCTGGGCAGCAGTCGTTGGGCCTTCTCCCGCCTATTCCCGACCTTGCTGGTGGGTGTCGCCACCGTACTCGTGGTCTATGCGCTTGACCGCCGGCGCAGCACCCGGCGCACTCGACTAAGTCTGCAACCGCTAACAGCGTAATATTCGAGCAACAAGAAACTTCTCATCCCGGAGTATGT
>QWII01000133.1 GCA_021405325.1 Caldilinea sp. CFX5
TTGCACAATCATTTGGACCATTCTTTATGCAAACAAAAAAACGTCAATTTGGCTTTGAGACGCGCATGTTGCACGCCGGGCATATTCCCGACGCCGTGACAGGGGCGCGCGCGGTCCCCATCTATCAAACCACCTCCTATGTCTTTGACAACACCGACTACGCCGCCCAGCTTTTTGAGTTGAAACAATACGGCAATATCTACACCCGCATCAACAACCCGACGACGGCCGTCTTTGAAGAACGCATCGCCTCACTGGAAGGGGGCACCGGCGCGGTCGCCACCGCCAGCGGCATGGCCGCCCAGTTCATCACCATGATGACATTGTTAGAACCCGGTGACGAAGTCGTCGCCTCGGCCCATCTCTACGGCGGCACCGTGACGCAATTTACCCATACCTTTAAGAAGCTCACGGTCAAGGTGCATTTTGTCGATCCGACCAACCTGGATACCTGGGCGGCGGCCATCACCCCTAAAACACGGGCGCTCTATGGCGAAACCATCGGCAACCCCAAAGGGAGCATCCTTGACATCAGTGCATTGGCTGAACTGGCCCACAGCAAGCGCATCCCGTTGATCATTGATAATACCTTTGCAACACCCTATCTTTGTCGACCTATCGATTTCGGCGCCGACATTGTGGTCCATTCCGCCACCAAGTTTATCGGCGGTCATGGCACCTCGATTGCCGGTGTGATTGTCGAATCCGGCAAGTTTGATTACAGCCGCTTCCGCACCATCGCCGACCCGTCGCCCTCCTACCATGATCTCAAATTCTATGAAACCTTTGGGCACTACGGCTTTCTCATGAAGGCGCGGGCCGAGACGTTGCGCGACACCGGCGGTTGCCTCTCCCCCTTCAACGCCTTTATGTTGATCCAAGGATTGGAGACGCTGTCGGTGCGCATGGATCGCCATGTGTCCAACGCGCACAGCATTGCAAAGTTTTTGCACAGCCATCCCAAGGTGGCCTGGGTGGCCTATGGCGGCCTGCCCGATAGCCCCTACTATGAACTGGCGCAAAAGTATACGCCCAAAGGGCCGGGCGCCGTCTTTACCTTTGGCTTGAAGGCGGCCAACCCGCGGCGCGCCGGGCAAGAATTTATTGAAGCGCTCCATCTCTTTTCGCATCTGGCGAATGTCGGCGATGCCCGCAGTCTGGTCATCCACCCGGCATCCACCACTCACCAACAACTTTCCGACGAAGAGCTACGCGCCGGCGGCGTCGGCCCGGAGATGATTCGTCTTTCCATCGGGTTGGAAACCCTGGAGGATCTACAATGGGACCTGGATCAAGCCTTGTCTGCGATATCCGCATGAATTCGGTTCTGCCCCCGGAACTGCAAACCAAATACCAAGACCCCCAACGCATTCGCCACCTGCTGGCCGAAACGCGCACGATTGCGATGGTGGGCCTTTCCAAAGACCCACAGCGCCCCAGCTATTTTGTCGGCTCGTACCTGAAATATGAGGGCTATAAGGTAATCCCGGTCAATCCGACCGCTGACGAAATCCTGGGCGAACGCTCTTACCCTGATCTGTTGAGCATCCCCGGCCCGGTCGATCTGGTGGACATCTTTCGCCCCGCGCCGGCCTGTCTGGAAATTGTCCAACAAGCTATCGAAAAGCGCGCCAAAGCGGTTTGGATGCAACTGCGCATTGTCAATCTGGAAGCCGCTCGTATGGCCGAAGAGGCCGGCCTGGAAGTGATCATCGACCGCTGTATCAAAATGGAACATGGTCGCTACAACGGCAGCCTGCACTGGGTCGGCATGAATACCGAGTTGGTGACGGCGCGGAAGGCGCGACGATTCTTTTAGAGATTGAGAGATTGAGAGATTCAGAGATTAGCCGGAGGGCGGACAACTGAATCTCCTAATCTCCTAATCTCCTAATCTCTCAATCTCTTTTATGACCAATCCATCCATCTCCATTGCATTCCAAACCGACAAACCGCTCAGCGCCTATGGCCCTTTGGCCGCGACCGCCGAAGGCTATGGTTTCGACGGCGTCACCGTCTATAACGATCTGCTCTATCAACCGGCCTGGCTGCCGTTGATGGAGATGGCAAAGGCGACTAGCCGATTGCGCGTGGGGGTGGCGGCGGTCAACCCTTTCACCTGCCATCCGATCAACATTGCCGGCAACATTGCGCTGATCGATGAAGCGGCCAACGGTCGGGCTTATCTGGGGTTAGCCCGTGGCGGCTGGCTCGACTTTATCGGTGTTGAACCGCAACGACCAGTGGCCGCGCTCCGGGAAGCGTTCACCTGTGTGCGTCATCTCTTGCGCCAATCCCGCGAGCCATACAACGGCGCGATTTTTCCCCTGGCCGGCGGTGATTCCTTGCGCTGGTCGATTTTGCGTGCCGAGATTCCCTTCCTTCTCGGCACCTGGGGTGCAGCCACCATTCGCGCCTGCGCCAGCCAGATCGACGAGATCAAGATCGGCGGCAGCGCCAACCCCGATGTCATTCCCCATTTTCGGCAAATCCTGACGACCGCCAGCCCGGATCGGCAGATCGGCATTGCGATTGGCGCCGTCTGTGTCGTGGACAAAGATGGTGAAGCCGCGCGCCGGCATGTGAAACGGGAAGTCGCACTCTACCTCCCCGTGGTGGCGGCGCTGGATCCGACCATCAATCTCGATCCCGAACTGGCGCAACGACTACGAGAGATGGCCGCCCGTTACGATTTCGACGGAGCGGCGGCCCTGGTCTCGGATGCGTTGCTGCGCCGTTTCGCTTTTGCCGGTACACCAGACGAAGTGGCCGAACATGCCCACGCCCTCCTCGCCGCCGGTGCTGACCGGGTTGAGTTCGGCACGCCCCACGGCTTGACCCCCGAAACCGGTGTCCGCCTTTTGGGAGAACAGGTGTTACCCGCCCTCAATATATAACCTGAGACAGCGCTCACCGCGAATCCGTGACTCGCAACCGGCTGGGGCGAGTCACGGACTCGCGGTGAGCAGCAACTTATATTTTTATGGCCCCTAACGGTCAACATCTCCATCCTTGAAGTTGCTCAACAAACGTTGATCGAGTACGCTTGATCAGCGTTTGTTTATTTGGGAGGAGTTTGCACCGGTGCTACAGTATAAGCAAGTGCAGCATAAAGTGGGCCAATGGCTGGAAGAGCTGCTCGTCGCCGTCAGCGGGGTCAGTGTCAGCACCAAAATCTTGGGCATTGTCCTTGCCCTCAGCATCACCCTGGGTCTGGGGGTGACATTACAGGTGCGCGAGGTGATGACGACAACCTTGCTGGCAGAACTCGACAATCGCGGCCATTCCGTGGTCAGTGATTTGGCCGGGCGCGGCAGTCGTCTCCTGGAGGCGCAGCAATACAATGAATTAACCGCTTTGCTGACCGAGACGGTGCATAATCACCCCGACACCCGCTACGCGTTTGTCGTTGACGGCAGCGGTCAGGTGCTGGGCCATACCTTTGACCATCAAGTGCCGGCGGATCTGCTGGCGCTCACCCCCACCATGCCGCCAACGCATGAGTATCATATCCACTACGAAAATTACGAGGGGGAAATCCATGACTTTACCGAGCCGATTGCCGGCGCTAATGGCGCCTTTGTCCGTTTAGGGCTGGGCGAGAGCCGACTTCAGGCGATCATTGACCAGACCACCCGGCGCATGTTGCTAACGACGCTCTACGTGGCGCTGGCCGGTGTATTCGCCGCGGTTTTGCTCACTTGGCTGCTAACTCGTCCGATCCTCGATCTGGTAACGACCACCAATCGCGTGCGGCGCGGCGACTTGACCGCCCGTGCGCCCCATTGGACGGATGATGAGATCGGCAAGTTGGCTGACGCTTTCAACCAGATGATCGGTGAACTGGAGAAGAGTCAACAAGCTTTGTTGGAAAAAGAGGCGGCGCGCACCCATATCCTCTCGCGCCTGATCGAAGCCCAGGAAGATGAACGCAAACGCATTGCCCGCGATCTGCATGACGATGTGGGGCAGACGCTTACCTCGGCCCTGGTCAATATCAAGTTGTTGGAACAGAATGGGCAAGCGGCCGACGCACAGGAAAAGATTGCCGGACTACGGCAAATTGTCAACGAGGCATTGACGCGTGTACGCTTACTCAGTCGCCAGTTGCGCCCCAGCGCCTTGGATGACTTAGGGTTAGCGGCCGCTTTAGAGCGCTACATCAGCGAATTCACCAGTCGCTACCCGGAGTTGACCGTTGATTTTCATAGTAGCATTACCAGTCGTTTGCCGGCTACCATTGAAACCCCGCTCTATCGGGTGATCCAAGAAGCGATGACCAATGCCGCCCGCCACAGTGGCGCCAGCACGGTCAGTGTGTTAGTGACGCAGCGCGAAGGACGGGTGCAGGCGATTATTGAAGACAACGGTCACGGCTTCAATGTCGAATGTATGCGACGCGCCGGCAGCAGTGTGGGCTTGCATAGTATGGTTGAGCGCACCCAGTTGTTGGGCGGTAAGCTGACCATTGAGAGCAATGACGACGGCACCACCGTCTATGTGGAGATTCCGCTATGAGTGAGAAGATTCGGATTGTGCTGGTCGATGATCATGCTGTCTTGCGCGCCGGCTTGACGGCCTTGCTCAACGCCGAAGCGGACATGACTGTCGTCGGTGAAGCCGGTGATGGCGCCGTCAGTTTAGGGGTGGTTGCAGACCGTCAACCCGATGTGGTGCTGCTTGACATCAATATGCCCAATATGGGTGGCCTGGAGGCGTTAGGGGAATTGCGCAAGGTTGCCCCACAAAGTCGGGTGCTGATTCTCACTATGCACGACGACCAGACCTATCTACGCCAGGCACTGTCTCAGGGCGCGGCCGGTTATGTCCTCAAACAGGCGGCGGATAGTGAACTGCTCACGGCCATTCGCACTGTCTATCATGGCGGCGCTTTCCTGCACCCTAGCCATGCCCAGGCGCTGCTTGCACCAACAGCAGTGCCGGGAAGCGGACAATCCGCCGCTAGTGATGACCTCTCGATTTTGAGTGAGCGTGAGTTGGAAGTGTTAAAGCTGATTGCGCTAGGCCACGCCAACAAAGAGATTGCCGAGATGCTCTACCTGAGCGTCAAAACGGTGGAGACCTATAAAACACGCATTATGGAGAAGTTAAACTTAACCTCACGCGCCGCCCTCGTGCGCTTCGCCCTGAAACAGGGATTGTTGACAGCGGATGAGCCATAACAACAGAAGCGACGCCATTATCTGTGGCGTCGCTTCTGTTGTTATGTAATTTTATCTATACTACTTCCGCTTGTCAGTCAGCAGCGGCAGCGCCGGGGACTAACACCACCGGTTTTTCCACTTTCCCGTGCCACGGCGTCCCCAAGAAGCGGAGCAGGAAGTAGTCCGCACCCACATACCCAGCGACCTTCCAGGCCAAGATGATGCCGATAGCCAGGACGAAGAGCAGCGGGTTGCTGCTGGCAGTGCCGGCCATCATGAAGTTCCAGTTCAACAGCGCCCCGAAGAAGGCGGCGATGCCGGTGAAGGCGCCCAGAATCAGGCCGATACCGATTAACAACTCACCGTAGGCAATCAGCGGTGCAAACCAGCGGTACGCTTCGTTGTCCAGCAGCATTTGGATAAAGCTGCGATACCATTCAAAGCTAATCGGCGGGCGACCGACTTCGGGGATAGCGACGGCGTTGGTCCAGAAGCCCTTCACCGCCTCACCCGTTTGTACCCAAGCCGGGTTGTTGACTTTGTGCAGCGAGGCGTCGATCCATTCCCACCCTAACCAGACCCGTACCAGTAACCAGAACCAGGCAGCTCGTGTGTCAGCAAACAGGAAGCGAGCAAAGGCGGGGTCTTGCAGTTTTTCGTTTTTACGAGTATAGACGGCGTTCATAGTAGCTCCTTATCGTACCAGTTCCCCTGTAAAATTCCCTTTGGGAGATTTTCTCTGCGAGAACGTTATTGATTCACTTCTTTTTGTACTGCTCTTGTTACGCCTTCAGTATACTGCGCATCCGGGGGCTTGTGTAGCGGGAGAATCCCGCTATTTTTCTGCCCGGTTGTGGGAAAAGAACGAAATCGTTGTCAGGGGATTCCCTGACAAAAAGCGTGATCAGGAGGCGCTGTCATCGTAGATGCTGCGCATCTGCCAGACATCAAGAGTGCGCAGCAGCGCCTCCGCCCCCTGGGCGCGCAATGAGACACCCGTACTCTCCGGGCGCCCTGGGTAGACGCGCACAGCCGCACACTGGCGATCATTGGCAAAGACCTCCACCACGCTCTGATCGATAAAGATGCGGAGCTTCAAGGTTTCTCCCGGCGCCAGGTAGAGCGGCGCCATCTCCGGTGCGCGCGACTCGACATCGGGCAGTTCTGACGAATAGGTGCTGTCGATCACCAACAGGCTGTCTTTACTTTCCCGGAAGCGCACCCAGCCATCGCTGCGATCCCAATCCACATAGCCTCGCTCTTTGTAGAGGGCAATGCGGGTAAATTCCTCTTTACCGGGGGAGCGGAGGACGTTGAGTTCGACCATCTGGGCGCTCTGTAGATCGATCTCGGTCACGATCTCAATCGCCTTGCCCTGTACACCAGCCAGCACTATCTCGCGATTGGCCGGCAGCACTTGCGCCGCCACCTGCTTGTGATCGTAACGCAGCGACTCAAGGTCACCGGCCGGAGTCTGCGCCAGTTCATCGTTGCCGACCAGGGTCAGCCGCCGCGGCAGGCTCATGATCTGGTTCCAACCGGCGGTGGGCTTGCCGACATTGATGTTGAAGAGCGCAATCAGACCACCCTTGCCATCGGGCGTGGCCGTCGGGGCGTGGACGCCGCCGGGGTACCACGGGCCAAAGGTGCAACGCCCGCCATAGGTGACGACAAACTTGTCGCGGGCCGTGTCGTAGTCACCCAGCAGATAGTGGGCGCCGCTCATGTGGCTGAAGTGCAGCAGGATATGGCGGTCGCCGATGGGCCAGAAGTAGGGGCAGCCGCCATCGTCACCCACCAGGCCGTAAATATCCTCATCAACAAAGGGATGTAAATATTCCCAGTGCGCCAGATCGGGCGAGCGGAAGAGGAATTGCGCTCGTGTGCGCCGTCCGCTGGGGCCGTGGGGCAGGGTTCCGCCGGAGATTGAGTAATAGAAGCCATCCTTTTTCCAGATGCAGGGATCGTAGACAAAGTTGATGGCCCCTGGCGGCACCGGGTTGCCGCTCACGCCGGGCATCTGTTCGTTACCGGTCGTGCGCGTCCAAATTGGACACGGATTGGGAATGATGGTCGTACCTGTCACCTTTTGCCAATCGAGCAGCAGCGGATCACTTGCCACCGCCACCATATTGCCGAGTTTGTGACCGTGGTAGATGGCGACCACCCGCTCTTCCTCGACCCAAGTTGAGCCTGACCAGCAAGCTTCTTCCGGGCCGGGGCTGATGGCATAGGGCAGGTCGCGCCAGTGGATCAGGTCATCACTGACCGTATGGCCCCAATGGGGGATCGGATTGGACGGTGGAAAAGCTTGGTAGAAGAGATGCCATTGCCCACGCCAGAAGCAAAGCCCGTTCGGATCATTCAAATTGCCCTCCGGGCTGACAAAGTGGTAGAGCGGGCGGTAGGGATCAGCGGCCAGCGCCTGACGTGAGGCCGCAAAACGGTGTAGGGTTGGGTCTTGTTGGCGTTGCGTCACTTGTTATTCTCCATTGACAAAGTCTTATTGCCGATACCAATGATTCCGCCCGCTCCAAGCCGGTTCGTGACCAGCGACTGGTCGCCGGTCACGAACCGGCTTGGAGCGGGCGGGATGGTTACACTCAATCGATGAAAACATCCGTTGAAGGGGGTGAGGCGATGGGGGTAATCAGTCAGCGTTTAGGGCACGTTGACCTGCGCATACGCCTCCGTGGCATTACCGTCCAAATCCTTGACAATAAAGCCAATCACGTAATCCCCTGACGCCGCATTCTGTTCCTGCCAGGTAAACGGCTCCTCGCCAAAGGTCAAGACACCCCCCGGTTGGCGGACCGTTTGGGTGACACGGCCACGCTGATCCAGATCCATCCAATGTTCCAAGATGGTAAAGGTGTCGCCTTGTTCGGGCGTGATCTCACGGGGCGCGCCGGTCTGGTCGGGGTGGGTGAAGCCAAAGACCTGGCGCAGCAGACCATCACGGAAGTAGAGACGGGCGGCCAGGGTGGCGCCATTCTCGACAAAAGTGTAGATGCCATCAACTGTGTAGGTGGTCTCTTCACGGGCGGCGCCATAGGTCTGCGGTTGGAAGAGTGCCGTCTCGCTGGTCGTGCCGTCGCTGATCGCAAACATGAGCGGTTCCCACTCAAATTCCAGGGTAAATTGACCATCAGTCGGCCAGGTGGGGTAATAGACGCCATCGACCTCCTGTGTGTCGCTGCTCTCCAGATAATCGGTGTCGGCCACAAAAATGGCGTTGGACGCCTGGTCATAAAAGCCGGCAAAGATATAGATGTAACCAACATTTTCGCCCGTCACTTCGGTGCGCATGAGGACGGGTTGCCCCGGCGCCGCGCTGTCAGCGGATAGGGTGAGCGGGCCAACGTCGATCTGACCGGCGCCGGGGCCGCGCACGGCAACCCCACGCTCCGGCACGGCCGCCCGCTGGGCGGTTGGTTCAAAGTTGCGGCCAGTATAGTGGAAGAGCAGGAAATCGTCCCAGAGCGAAGCGTCGGCAAAGCGCTTGGCCACCGCTGTATAAGAAACTGGCCCGGCCACCGGCGAGCGATAAAGCTGGGAGATCGGGTAGTAGATTGAGACCCCGGTTGACCCCGGTTTGTTGCGCCCATGCTTTTCGGCAATCACCGCGCCCTTGAGCGCGCTTTGCACCGCGGCAATCGCCTGAGCGAGATCACCGCTGGCTCCCATTTGTTGCAAAATGCGCGTAAAATGGCCCAGGTCAATATAAGAAGCGGGAACTTCCGGGCCAAAGATACTGGTGTAGGATTGGGTATGGCTACGCGCCTGGGCAACGGCCCGTTGATCAACCTCTTGCAGCCCGGTCACCAGTTTGTTGACTGCCGCATTCAAGGCCGCGGTCTTCGCCAGATCGAAAGCGGTCAGCGTGATGTTCTGCCCCATCTCAGAGGCGACCTCAGCAGCGGAGGGGACGGCAGGAGCGGTTAAGATGCCAAAAATGCCTCCCAGCGTTGAGCCACGCGAAACCAATTCGGCCCGTTGATTATCATCCAGGATGCGTTGGTCATTCTGAATATAACTTTGGACAATTAACTTGCTCAACTCGGCGCCGCTGCTATCGGGGTTGCTGGTCAAAGCGCCCAAGAAACTGGTATAGGCCCAGCCCAGCGCCGGCTCGGTCTCTTGGGAAGCTACGGCGTAACGGCCATGCGGTTCCAGCGCCGTAAAGACCTCCAAATGGGCCATCAGACAGGCATCCATGCCGAGGATCTCAAATTTATCCACCCCGCTCTGTTGGCGGATCTGCCCCAGCGCCTTGTCAATGTCCATCAGATACATAGCATTGCCTAGCGCTTCGGCAATGGGGATGTTCCGGTTTGGGGAAGCCGTTGCGGCGGACGAGGCATCGTTCCAGCCCCCCGGCCAGCCCAACCCATGATCGGAGAGGATCAACACATATTTATCCGCCGGATAGTTCTTGACGCCCCAGGTGACAAAGTCGATCAACGTCCGGGGATCAGCCATGTTGATCTCGCCCAGATCCGCCACTTCTTGGGAACCGAGCGTTTCCAAATCATTGTCTTTGGTCACATAAAAGCGCTTGGCCGACACCCAATCGCCATCGCCGGCAAAACCGCCGCGGAAACGATCGATCTGGGCGACAATGTTGACCCGATCCGTGGAGCCGACCCGTTCCGCCTCGTTGAGATCGACATAAATGTCTTTCTCCAACACTTTATCATCGGCATCTTGATAGAGCAGCACCGTCCAACGCTGGCCTTTGGTCGCACCGGCGTTGCCGCTAGCCGACGCCGCAGCCTGATTGGCGGCGCGTTTGGTGGCCGTTGCTGCCGGTTGCGCCGCTGCTTTGGTCGGCTCGGCGGGTGCGACCTGCACTTCTTCGGTCGGGGTTGCCTCCGCTTCTGTTGGCTCGTCGGTGTTTGCCACCAGCGGTGGTTCCTGCACGACCGGTTGATTGCTCCCATCATCTTGGCCGCCACCCTGATTCAGCAGGTTCGGCCCGCCAAAGACCGCCACTAAGATGAGCAATAACACAATCAATATGCCGCCGCACCCGCCAGGGAGTTGTCCGCCGCCGGGCAATGGTCCGCCGCCAGTGGGCTTGCCTGGTCCCCCGCCGGAGGGTGGCAAATTGCCCTCATCCCGCCGCCGACGCGGGGCGTCGGCTTGTTCACGTTCGCCGGGCGCGGTGGGCGTGGTCGGTCGCCGGCGGCGCGCCCGCACGACATCATCATCTTGTTGTTGGGCAAACAACGACCAGCGTCCGTTATCGACTGGATTACCGGCGCTGACCAGCGCGCTGGCCAGTTGATCTTGGCGCACACAGAAAAATTGATACCAGTTTTTCATCAGCGTTCCTTTTCAGTTATGAACTGGCGGTCTTGCAATCTTTATGTAGTTGCGTTTGAGTGGATTAAGATTTATGTTTGAGTACTGGATGAATTGTTGAACTGCTGGGTGATCTCTCCTATTACAGCAAAAATGTCAATAGGTGCGCCCGAAGAAACAGTATTGGTTATGCCATCATGAATATGGTGTGGAAAACCGGAAAGATTCGGAAAATGAGGCGTATTATCCCAGCGTCGGATCAAATTACCTTGGGAATCAGCCCAATGATAACTGTAGGTAATTACAAAAGTACCACGATTAGGCAAATGTTGGACATACTCGGAAAATTCTAACAGGCTGACATCCACCAAAGTCATACGCACCCGTAGATGACCATCGATAAATGTCTGGCGTTCGCGGATAATATGAAAATGGGCAATGATTGGATCCGTGAGCAACAGAGCTTTCACTAATTCAATATACGCAGCAACGGTCACAGATCGTTCTCACCAATTAGGAAATGTAAGCGTTTTTCTAAATTGTGAGTCATCTGTACCAATGATGCCCATTCAACAAAATCCATTCGATCATCCGTTTGCCCCTGCTGATAGCGTTGGTAAAACAAGTCCGATGACATGGTATACTGAGTTTCAAAGGCGGCTAAATCTGTGTGCAATTGTGCAAGTTGGGAACGAGCCTCGGTGATTTCATAAGCAAAAATTTTATCAAGAGTCTGGATCAGCACAGGGCTGGCTTGCTCTTCCTGATAGTATTGTGCCAGCCGCATAAGCCGTTCTGCAATCGTTCCCGTTGGCTTGTATACTTCAGCCATCATTGTTGTCATAGCATGCGCTCCCATCCCACTACAATCCTTTGCGGTGATTATACCATGAGAAGAGGATCTGTAGGAAAAGTAATTTTATGGCATGGGATAAACACATCCGTGTTCATCCCATGCACACTATACGCCAATTTGTAACACCTCACGGCAATACTTGACGCTCTTTTCCAACTGACGTTGTTGTTCCAAAGCCAGGGCGGCTTTGACGGTGGTTGATAGATCCGCCCAAGAGGATGTCAAGACCGGCTGTGTGTAGGGGCTGCCGGCCTTCACCAATTGCAAGAACTGGGCAAACTCAGCGGCGGGCAAATCAGGGTAGACACTCCAATACTCAGGCTCCAAATAGTTAAGCACCTTGGGCGCCAGCGTGGAGATGATTTCCAGCGTGAAGTTGGTATTGGCGCATTGTTCCTGGTAGAGCTTTGACCAACGGGCAATATCAATCGTGCCATCGCCCATCGCCACCCATTGCACCGCCGCGCCCTTGGGGTGCGGACAGACGACCGTGTCACGAATATGGCTCATCAGCACATAGGGGGCGACATGTTGCAGCGTCACATAGGGACTTTCGCCCATCCAGAGCGGGTTGCCCGAATCGATACAGACGCCGACAAAGTCCGGCCCGGCCTCTTCAACCAACGCTTTCAGTTCGCGACCGAGGAGATCGCCGGCATGGTTTTCAATGGCAATCTTGATCCCCAGATCCAGCGCCTGGTTGCGCACGGCCTTGAGGGTGGCAATCGTGTTCTGGACATGGGTTGCCAATGGCGTGGGCGTGCGCCGGTCGGCATTGGAGCCAAGCAAGGTACGCACCGCTTTGCACCCCAACACCTCCCCCACATGCAACATCGTTGAAAGCTGTTCCACGGCGCTCCCCCGTCGATTAGAAAAGGAAGTAGACGTTTCACAAATAGAATACAACCCGACTTCCAGTTCCAGCCCCAAGCCATCGGCATGAGCCTTCACCTGACGCAAGTAAGCATCATCCAGGCTGGCAAAGAAATCGGGATCAGGAAACATGACCACCGCCAGCCCGATCTTGTGGGCATAGTCCAGGTGGTCGAAGGCCGTCCAGTCGTTAAAACGCAGGGAGAAGACATCGACGCCGAGTTTCATCGAGTTGTCCTTTCTTGATAAGAGACGAGACACGAGACAGGAGATACGAGAAGTAAAGCGTCGATTTCTCCTGTCTCGTGTCTCGTCTCTCCTGTCTCGTCTCTAGGCAAACGCCATCTGCCCCGCCGCCACCATCGCGTGCATGGGCGAATCCTCAATCGTCAGCGGCAGATCGACGCGGGCGCGCCGGCGGCTGGACTCGTAGGTGGCGAAGATCAACTCGGTGGCCTTGAGGACGCGATGGCCGGAGAGTTCCGGTTCGCGGCCATATTTGAGCGCCTCAACCAGATCGTGAACGCCCATCGCCACCTGATCGCCCAGCGACGTGCCATGTAAGCCTTCGCCAAGATCAATACGTTGCCAGTCGCTCTGGCCTTTGCCCCAGATGCGCAGGGGGATCTCCTGGCTGTTGTCCAGTTCAATCGTGCCGTGCGTACCGATGAGGCGGTTGGTTAAGCCATGACCACCGACGCCGGTCATGAGCAGGCCCATGACATTGTTGGTGAATTTGAACTGGCTGAGGCCCTGCCCTTCCAGATCGACGCCAAAGACGCTGCTGTGATTGCGCGTATCGATCTGGCCGATGACCCACTCGACCGGCGTCTCTTCGTTGTAGAAGAACATCATGTCAAACCAGTGGGTGCCCCAGTCGTAGAGGTTGGAACAGGTGGCTTCCAGGCGCACCAGATCGCCGATGGCGCCTTCGCGCAAGAGTTGACGCGCCTTGCGGTACGGTTTGCCAAAGCGTCGCTGGTGATTAAAGGTGAGTTGGACACCGTGCTTGTCACAAACTGCCACCATGCGCTTCGCGTCGCCATAGGTGGTTGCCATCGGTTTTTCACAGTGAATGGCTTTGACGCCGGCCTCGGCAGCGGCGATCACCATCGGTGCGTGCAGATGGGGCCAGGTGCAGACACTGACAATGTCCAGGCTTTCTTTCGCCAGCATTTCATGATAATCGGTGTAAATGCGCTCGCCGCCATGCGACTCTTGAAACGCCTGGGCGTTCTCCAAACTAATATCCGCCATTGCCGTAATCACACAATCGGGGGAGCTTTTGTAGCCCATGGCGTGGGCGTGGGACATGCCAAAGCCGGTGGCGCCATCACTCTTCCAGGGGCGGCCACAGCCGATAAAACCAACTTTGTAGCTCATTGCTTCAACTCTCACTTTCATCAAATTCGTTAATGATTTGACGGATCTTTTCTAGAGGAATATCTTCTTGTTCATTCTTCGCGTAGATGGTCAGAAGGACAATCAAATTCTCAACTTTAATGTAATACAAAAGGCGATACCCAGAACGTTTACCTTTATCAATTAGGAGTTACGCAGTTGGACAAGACCTGTCAGGTTTGCGAAACCTGACAGGTCTCTGGTAGCGCCCGTCAACTGCGTAACTCCTATCAATATCAGAATTCTGGACACGAACTTTGTAGACAACGTGTCGCACACGCATTACACGATCACTAGGTGTTGCACCCATTTCTAATTGTTCTAACAAAGGCGCCAAGTCTGACTTAATATGTCGAAACTTTTTCGCTAAATGGCGAAGGTTACGCTTGAACTCTAGGGTTAGACGTATCTCCCGTTTAGTCGACATCTATGCCCGTCCACATTTCAGTTAATGGAAGAGTTTCGCCATTCATTGCTTCTTGCCATGCCTGCCGAAAACTCGCAGCGGGGTCTTTTACCGCCAGGCTTTTACGGAACAAACGCATCATTTCCAAAAGCGCAGGTAAATGTTCGCGTGGAAATTCATTAAGTTCTTCAATAACCTGTTCGTAGTAAGGCGATTGTACGGTAGGCATGGCAATTAGCTCCATCTATAAACCAAGTGTGCGCAAGTACTGACGACTTATTATCGCGCTTTCCAACGCCGTCGGCAACTGGGTCACATCGGTTTCGACAATGAGCCAGCCGCGAAAGCCGGCAGCGGCCAGAATCTGGAAGACAGTCGGGAAATCGACACAGCCCTGGCCCAATTCGGTCCAGATGCCTTTGTCGGAGAAGGTGCGGTAGTCCCACTGGGCGGCCACGCCTTCGTCCATCACCTGTTTGTTGACATCTTTGATGTGCATGGTCTTGATACTGCCGGCATAGTCGCGACAGAACTGCACAACGTCTGCGCCGGCCCACGCCAAGTGACCGGTGTCCGGCCCCATAAAGACCAGGCCGGGATCGATCCGGCGCCAAAGTTGGTCGATCTCTTCGCGGGTCTCAATCGTGCTGCCCACATGGTTGTGGAAACAGCTTTTGACCCCTTGCGCCAGCGTAATTTCGCCGACCAGGTTGAGCGCCCTGGCAAACTGCGCATACTCGGCATCGCTCATGGCATCTTCCGGCTTGACATGACCGGCGATTTGGTTACGGGTCAGCCCGCGTCTGGTGACATAGTTGTTAAAGCCACCCGCCGCCACATAGAGTTCTGTACAACCGGCGGCCTTGGCAAAGGCGGCATAGTCACGCGCCCGTTGCAGGATGGCGGCTTCCTGGTTTTTGTCCCAATAGTCGGCGCCCAGATAGCCCGGCGCCGGCTTCAAGCCGTGGCGGGTAAAGGCGGCGACCACCGCTGCTGCGCTTTGGTCTGGTTTTGGCCCGGCTGGTGCGCCCACATAGCCGGCCTGGGCAATCTCGGCAAGGATTTGTTCTTCCGGTACGCCGCGCCAGGTAATTTGGCCGCAGCCGATCAACAGCTTGCTTGTCATGTGAAACGCTCTCAGTTCTAGTTCATTCAGCGGGGTGCAAGATTGGATGAATTGCTACCAAGAATTGTAACATAAAACATTCCGATAAAAAATAAGCGGCGCAATAGGAACGCAGGGCAACGGGAGGGGTCAAGCAATTGTAGGCAACGTTACCTATTTGACAAGCCCTTGCCCCTATGCTATGGTATTGTCGATATAGATAGCTTTTCCCACAAACATAAAGACAGAACTGGTAAACATCCCAATCAGCCTAACCGATCATGCGCTTTGCCTACCCGGCTGGTCATACCCAGCGCCTGCCAAAGGTCGATGGTCAGCGGGTTACTCACATAGTCAAAGGAGAACAAGATGAAACAAAGACATTCGCTGCTGTTTACGTTGTTGATGGTAGTTAGTCTGGCGCTATCGGCCTGTGCCGGCGCCGCACCCGCACCAGCGCCGGCTGCCGAACAAGAGGGAGCCGCCGCGCCGGCCGCTGTTGATGCCGCGGCGGCGCTGGGTGCGCTGCCCCGCAATGAAACGTTGATTGTTGACATTCTCACCGGGCGCGTGGGGACGCCGAGCAACTTCAACGAATGGGTGGGCTGGAAGTGGCGGGATCGTGGGATGCAAAATCTGGCCAACGAACCGCTGTGGACCGTTGATTTCGCCACCGGCGAGATTATCAACGGTTCCGCGGCCGGCGACCCGGTCTATAACGCCGAATTTACCGAAGTCACCATCCCGCTGCGCCAGGGCGTCACCTGGTCCGATGGACAACCCTTCACGGCGGCGGATGTGGTCTTTACGGTGGAGACGCTCATGAAGCATGAGGGCTTCAACGATCATAGCTATTTTGTTGACAACGTCGAGAGCGTTACGGCAGCGGACGAAAATACGGTTGTCTTCAAACTCAAGCAGTCGAACTCGCGCTTCCACACCAAGTTCCTCGACCGCTGGGGCTGCACCTGGATCATGCCGAAGCATATCTTTGAAGGCGTCGAAGATCCGGTCACCTTTGAATTTAACCCCTTTGTCGGCACCGGCGCCTATAAGCTGCACAGCTTTGACCCCGCCGGTTTCTGGACGATTTGGGAGAAGCGGGCCGATTGGGACAAAAGCCCCACCGGCATGTTGTATGGCGAACCCAAGCCCAAATACATCGTCTTCCAACACTTTGCCAACGAGGGCGCCAAGATTCTGGCCCAGGTGACCCACCAGGCCGATGTGATCAATGTTTCGTCGGACGGTCTCAAAGCCGTGTTGGAGCAATCGGAAAGCTCACGCGCTTATCGCCTGGGTTTCCCCTGGGTCGTGAACAATGATCCGGCGCAGACCGGCATCACCTTTAACACGGCCAAAGCGCCCTATGACAATCGCGATGTACGCTGGGCGTTGCTCCTGGCCATCGATATTGCTGAGTATATGGGCCAAGCGGTAGATGGCACCGGCGCGTTGAGTCCCGTGCATATTCCATCGTTGAGCAATTACCCCAAAGATTTCATTGCTCCCATGGAAAGCTGGCTAGCTGACTTCACCCTGGATCTGGGCAACGGCGAAAGCTATAAGCCTTATGACCCCGATGCGCCGCAGCGTATTGTCGAGTATGCCAAGGGCCGCGGCTACGAAATTACCGATGACGCCGCGACGCAGGACAGCATGTTCGGTCTGGGCTGGTATAAGTATGCGCCGGATGTGGCCGAGAAGCTGTTGGTGAAAAATGGCTTTAGCAAGAATGGCGACGGCAAGTGGTTATTGCCCGATGGCACGCCGTGGACGATCAAGTGTCTCACCGGCACCCAGTTGACCACCGGTATGGGTGAGCGCAATTGTGTGGCCGCTGTGCAACAGTGGAAGAAATTTGGCATTGAGGCCGAAGTCTACTCCACCGAAGCGATGTCCAACCTGAACGCCACCGGCGATTTTGATGTGTCGAGCGACTGGCCGGCTTATGAGCCATGGGGCGCCGGGCCGGATCTCTACCGCACCCTCGACTTCTACAACTCGATCTACGTGAAAGCCGTGGGTGAGCGCACCAGCGGCCATGTCTCGCGCTGGTCGAACGCCGACATGGATGGGGTGATCAAAACCCTGCGCGAGACCGATCCCACCGACCGGGAAAAGACCATCGCCGCCGGCATTGAAGGGCTAAAGATCGCCGTCACCGAAATGCCCGGCATCCCCACCTTTGGCTATGTCGGCTTTATCGCCTGGGATCAAACACACTGGACGAACTGGCCGGGGGCGGAAAATCCCTATACCCAACCCTATACGCACTGGGGGCCGTTCAAATACATGACACCCTCCCTGGAGCCGACCGGTAAATAAGGGATGAGTTGTTGATGACAAGGTGCTTGGGTGATTCGGTGATTTCGACAGGCTCAATCACCGAATCACCCAAGCACCCTGCCCTAAAGGATAATGCACTGCATGTTCATCCGACGCTATCTAATTCCCCGCCTGATCCAGTATATCTTGGTCATCTTCTTCGGGGTGACGGCGGTTTTTATTATTCCCCGGCTTTTGCCCAATGACCCCATTATGCGCACCATTGCCGAGTTACGCGCTCGCGGGGCGACGCTTGATCCTGGCTCAATGGATCGGATTATCGCTGATCTGACTGAGATGTATGGGCTGGAAGGTTCGCTGCTCCAACAGTATGGCGCCTTTTGGCTGCGCTTAGCGCGCGGCGATTTCGGAGTTTCTTTCTTTCAGTTTCCAACGCCGGTCAATCGGCTGATTGCCGTTGCCATGCCCTGGACGTTGGGCTTGTTGTTGACCACCACCATTCTCTCCTGGGTGGTCGGCAATCTCGTCGGCGGGCTGGCGGGGTACTTTGCGCGCAAACCCTGGTCGCGCACCCTGGATCTCTTTGCCATGATCATTCGGCCCCTGCCCTATTACATTTTTGCCTTTGGCCTGCTCCTGCTCTTTGCCTATTACGTGCGCTGGTTTCCCATTGCCGGCGGCGCCAGCCTGGGACGCCAACCGAGCTTCACCCTCTCCTATGCGCTGGATGTACTCAAACATGCCTTTCTGCCGGCCTTATCGCTGACGATTTTAGGGGGCGCGGTTTGGTTCCAAACCATGAAGCTGGTGGTGCAGAATGTAAACGCCGAGAGTTTTGTCCAATATGCCAAACTGGGCGGGCTGCACGAAAGCCGGATTGTGATGCGCTATGTGATCCGCAACGCCATGTTGCCGCAAGTCACGGGGCTGGCGCTCTCCTTGGGGCAGATTTTTAGCGGCGCCTTGATTACCGAGATCGTCTTTTCCTATCCCGGCCTGGGGTCGCTGCTCTACAATGCCATTGTCACCGGCGATTATAACCTGATCATGGGCATCACCGTCCTGTCGATTCTGGCGATTACGACCACCATTCTGGTCATCGACCTGCTCTACCCCCTCCTCGATCCTAGAGTGCGCTACACGTAAGGAAAGCTATCCGCTCGTAGCCGCCACGGACCGGCTACGAGCGAATAGTGGGTTATTGGTAAGGAATATCGGGTTCATGCACATTATTCGCGATCTTTTTCGGGATTACCGCTTCGTTTGTAGTTTCGGCGTTCTTTGCTTGTTACTCGCCCTGGCGCTGCTCTCCAATTTCTCGCCCTATGATCCGACGCTCTGGAGTGTTGTGCCGCGCGATCGGGAGCCGTCCGCCGACTATTGGCTTGGCACCGACTCGAATGGCCAGGATGTCTTCTGGCAGGCGACCTTTGCGGTGCGTAATTCGTTGACGATTGCCGTGGTCGCCGCCGCAGTCTCACGGGTGATCGCGGTGATCGTCGGCATGGTGGCCGGCTATCGGGGCGGAAACCTGGATCGCTCATTGATGTTTATCAGCGATAGCCTGCTGGTGATTCCGCTCTTTCTGATCATTGTGATGACGGCCATGTTGGTGCGCGAGCGGATGAATCTGGTCACGCTGGGGTTGTTGCTGGCCTTTTTCGGCTGGGCCTGGGATGCCCGCTTGATCCGTTCATTGATCCTGACGCTGCGTGAGCGCGACTTCACCAAAACGGCGGTGCTATCAGGCACCAGTACAGTGCGTCTGGTGCTGAATGAATATATGCCCTATGCCACGCCGCTGGTCTTCTCAACGCTGATCAACAACATGTCCTGGGCCATCGGCTTGGAGATGACGCTGGCGATTCTGGGGTTGGTCAAGATGGAGATTCCCACTTTGGGCACTATGCTGCAATGGGCGATCAGCTATCAGGCAGTGCTGCTGGGCCATTGGTGGTGGGTGTTGACGCCGGTTACCTTGTCGCTGCTGCTCTTTGTGGCGCTATACTGGCTCTCGGTCAGCATCAGCGAATATTTAGATCCCAGAACCCGCATTCAACGGGTGGGGGCATAGTCAGCGCAGCGCATCGAGCCAGCGCACATGTACAGAAAGAACGCCATGCCGCAACCGATTTTACGCACGGAACAGTTAAAAGCTTTTTACATGCTCGACGTTTTGGGCAAACCCAAAGTGGTGAAAGCGGTCAACGAGGTGGATCTCACCATCTATGAAAACGAGGTTTACGGCATTGCCGGTGAGAGCGGTTGCGGTAAATCAACCTTGCTGAAAGCGCTGGCCGCCGCCATTGAGCCGCCGCTACGGCTGGTGAGCGGGCAGATTTACTATACGGTCAATGGCCGTGAGATCGACATTGCCACCCTCGACGCCGAGGCCAAACGCAAGTTGCGCTGGAAATATCTTTCCTACGTGCCGCAGGGGTCGATGAGCGTCTTAAACCCCGTCTTGAAACTCAAAGAGACCTATCGCGATTTTATTGCCAGCCACGCCGACGGCAGCACGCGCATCGATGCCTTTGCCCTGGCCAAAGAACACATTACCGAATTGGGCTTGCCGCTTACCATTCTCGACGCCTATCCCCATCAACTGTCCGGGGGTATGCGCCAGCGGGTGACGATTGCATTGGCAGCGCTGCTCAAACCACGCCTGATCATCGGCGACGAACCGACCACGGCCCTTGATGTGGTGGTGCAGCGGGGCGTCATCCAACTGTTGAAAGATATTCAAGCCCGTTTGCACAACACCATTATCCTGGTGACCCACGATATGGGCGTTCATGCCAATGTGGCCGACCGCATCGGGATTATGTACGCCGGCAAGATTGTCGAAGAGGGGCCGACCGGGAAAATCTTTGGCAATCCGCAACACCCGTATACCCAATATCTGATCAACTCCTTACCCAAGTTTGGCGATAAGACGCCACGCACCAGTGCGCCGGGCAGCCCGCCTTCGCTGGCAAATTTGCCGCCGGGTTGCCCTTTCCATCCACGGTGTCCGCATGTCAAGGCGATCTGCACCACCCAAATGCCGCCATTGCTCACCCTAGAGACAAATCATAAAACCGCTTGTTGGTTGGTCAGCGCAGAAACAACGCCAGAGAAAATGCAAGGGGAGAAGATGCAGGGAGAAAAGCTTCATGGAAAAGTTGCTTGAGGTCAAAGAACTGACCAAAGTGTTTGCAATGGGCAGCATCCTTTCACGCGTCAATATCACAGCCGCCGACCAGGTCTCGTTTCATATCAAGCCGGCAGAGATCTTTACGTTGGCCGGGGAGAGCGGCTGCGGCAAAACCACCACGGCCAAGCTGATCATGGGCTTTGAGGAACCCAGCGCCGGCGCGATTTTCCACAGCGGCAAAGCGCAGGCCAGGCAGGAGAAAGTGTGGTTGACCGAAGGCATCCAGGCTGTCTTTCAAGACCCCTTTGCCACCTTCAACCCGTTGCGCAGGGTTGATCGCTATTTCTTTGAGACCATTGGGAATTACAAACTGGCAAAGAACCGCCAGGCGGCGATTGCGTTAATTGATGAAAAGCTCAAAGCGGTCGGGCTTTCCTATGAAGAATTTGCCGGCAAATACCCCAGCGAGTTCTCCGGCGGCCAGTTGCAGCGCATCTCGATTGCCAGAGCCTTGCTGACCAACCCGACGCTCTTGATCGCCGACGAGCCGGTGTCGATGGTCGATGCGTCGCTACGCATGGCGATTGTCAACCTCTTTCGACAACTTCGCGATGAACTGGGCGTCAGCGTCCTCTATATCACCCATGATCTGGCGACCGCCTACTATGTCAGCGACCGCATCGCCATTATGTTTCGTGGCAACATTGTGGAGATGGGCGCGGTGGAGCAGGTGCTGATGGCGCCCAAACATCCCTATACCCAACTGTTGCGCGAATCGATCCCGGAGGCCGACCCGCAAAAACGCTGGCAGGGCAGTGTGAAGCTCGCCAATACGGAGCAGGAAGAATATCTGAAGCAAGGGTGTCGCTTTGCCGGCCGTTGCCCGCTGGTGATGGACATTTGTCGGCAGATGACGCCACCGGATCTGGTGGTGGATGGAGTGTTGGTCAAGTGTCACAAATACAGTGAGAGTGGTAACAGCGCTCAATAAATAAATAGCAACCGCACGGGATGTTGTGAGACCCGTGCGGTTGTAAACTGTACCGATAGTATCCGCTATCTACCCTTTCAACGCGCCGGCTAATAAACCACGCATAAACAGCTTACCTAGCGCCAAATAGACCACAATGGTCGGCAAGGCGGCGATGAGGGCGGCGGCCATCTGCACATTCCACTCGGTGGTAAAGCTGCCGGTAATATTCTGTACGGCCACGTTGATCGGCGCAGTCTGCGGGTTGCCTAAGACCACCAAGCCAATCAAATAATCGTTCCAAATCGAGGTGAATTGCCAGAGTAACACCACCGCAAAAGCCGGCATGGAGATCGGCAGGAGGATATAGCGATAGATGCCAAAGAAGCCGCAACCGTCGATCTTGGCGGCGTCTAACAACTCGTTGGGAATGCCGGTGTAGTAGCCGCGGAAGAGCAACGCTGTGATCGGTATGCCAAAAATACAATGCACCATGATCAGGCCATAGATCGAGCCGTACAGATTGAATACCTTTAAGGTTTGCACCAAGGGAATCAGAATGCCCTGGTAGGGCAGAAACATGCCGACCAGAAAAAGAATAAAGAGAGTATCCGCGCCCTTAAAACGCCATTTGGCAAAGATATAGCCATTCATTGACCCAATCAGCGCCGAGATGAGCGCCGCTGGCACAGTGATGCTCACGCTATTCCAAAAGTTGGGCGACACTGCGACCCATGCAGCGGCAATGCCTTCAAGGTAAATGCCTTTGGGCAATTCCCACATGCGCGTTACATTCACATCAGCGTATGGTTTCAGACTGGTGATGACCATCACATAGAACGGCATTAAATAAAACGCACAGAAGGCGATCAATACCAGATAAATCGCACTGCGCGTCCAAAGTCGTTGTAACATTGTTCTTTCCTACTTTACTTGCCGATTAGGGCAACCGGATACTGGGCAAAAATCGCGTCAACACTCAAAAGTGTCAATTGCCCTCTGAATGCGATGTTCTATCCCATTCCTTTACCGTTCCACCTCGCCCCTCATGCTGCGCAAGTAGGGAATGACCAAAAAGGCGGAGAGCAGGATCATAAACGCGCCGATGGTGGCGCCTAACGAATAGCGATAGGCGCTAAAGGTCGATTGGAACATGAAAAAGGCCAGCGTATCGGTGACAAAGCCGGGGCCGCTGCCACTCATGGAGGCCAACACATCAAAGACGCGGATCGAGTTCATACCAGTCAACACGATCGCCGTAAAGGTCACAGGCATGAGCAGCGGAATGATCACATAACGATAGGTGGCATAGGTGCCGGCGCCATCAATCGACGCCGCCTCGCGCAACTCTTGGGGAATGCCGCGCAGGCCGGCCAGATAGAGCGCCATGACATAACCAGTAAATTGCCAGGAAGTTGCAATCGTCACGGCAAACATCCCGTACTGTGGATGTGAATTCCAGGTTGGTTGGAAATTCTCCCATCCCATCTGGGCAAAGAGCAGGTTGATCCCTGTCGTCGGCTGCATAAGCCAGCGCCAGGCCACACCGGTGACAATGCCGGAGACAGCAAAGGGAAAGATGATGATCGTGCGAAAGAGGGCTTCACCCTTGATCTTCTGATCTAGCAACGAAGCGATGATAAACCCAAAGATGATACATTGGGTCATAAAGCCGGCAGCATAGTAAACCAGATTCCGTAGATCGATGTAAAAGCGATTGTCGTTAAAGAGCCGTGACCAATTGCGCAGACCAACAAAGGTATAATCGATGATCTGGCTGTTCCACTTGACCGTCGAAATATAGAAGGTCCACCCGATCGCCGTATAAATAAAGAGCGCTACCGCAAGGATCGACGGCAGCAAGACAAAAAAGGCGATCACCATATCGGTATTGATCCGCCGCTTGTTAACCGTCTGCTTTGTTGAGCGCGCCTGTCCGCTTTGCGCTGCTATCGATTTTGTCGCCAAAACTTTATTCCCTCGAAATCATCCAGAGATCGGAGAGATTGAGAGATTGAAGAGATCGCGTTATCAATATAATCTCTTCAATCCCTCAATCTCTTCAATCTCCTATTCTCTACTACATCGCAAATTCAGCATCCGTCGCCGCTTGCACCAGCATCGCCTGCGCCTGTGCGACATCGCGACTGGTCGCCAGATTGTTGATGGCAATGGCATAGTCGAGGACGAAGCTTTGCTTAGCCGCTGCACCGTGCTGAATGCTGGGCGACAGCACGTTGCTCTTGAAATCGTCCATGGCCGAGAGCAGATATTCGTCATATTTGCTCAAATCGGGGTCGGTGCGTGCCGGGATCGAACCCTTGATCGGGTTGAAGGCATCCTGCCCCTCGCGCGAGCCGCAGACGCGCAGGAAGTTGATGGCGTTGTCGCGGTGCGGCGCATTCTTGGGGAGACCGAAGGAGTCGGACAAGACCATGAAGATGCCCGCCGTATCCGGCGCCGGCGCCCATTTGTAGTCCGTAAAGCCCTTGGACATCAGTACGCCATGGGTCCAATCGCCCATGATCATCATGGCCGGGCCATCGTCAGCGACAAAGCGGTCATTGATGTCGCCCCAACTGGTACTCAGGTAATCCGGGTTGGCATAGTCATACGCCTTATTCAGAATTTCCAGCGCCTTGGTGACCCGTTCGTCATCCCAGCCGGTGGTGCCATTGAAAAGCCCCAGATAACCGGCTTGATCGAATTGGGTGAGGAGGATGTTTTCAAAAACGTGGCCGCTGAAGTTTGGCTGATCTTCCGCAACTGCTAACGCTTGAATACCAGCCGCTTTCAGCGCTTCGGCAGCAACAAAGAATTCATCCCAGCTCTTGGGCGCTTCAGTAATCCCAGCGGCCTCTAATCGGCTAGGGCGATACCAAAGCACATTGGAGCGGTGAATGTTGACCGGCACCGAATAGGGTTTGCCGTCGTAGGAGGCAATGTCGATCAGGTCTTTGGGGAAGACATCGTTCAGGCCCTCTTCTTCGTAGAGGAAGCTCAGGTCTTCCATGCGATCCGGCACCACATGGCTGTCGATCAACTCACGGCCCAGGTGAACCTGGAAGGAATCCGGCGGTTGCCCACCCTGCATGCGGGTTTCGAGCAGCGCCTTCATGTTGCCACCTTGACCGGCGCCGCCGGCGAGCGCGGCGTTGACAATTTCGACATCCGGGTACTTGGCGCTGTAGATTTCGTAGATCGCGTTCAGCGCTTCCACTTCACCACCGGAGGTCCACCAGGAAAAGATTTCCAGTTGGTTGCTGCCGGCGGCCGGGGCAGCGGCTTCACCCGCG
>QWII01000134.1 GCA_021405325.1 Caldilinea sp. CFX5
CGGATCGGTTTTGATATGCTCGAACGATGCTTGACCAATGGGCAATCTGTCTCGATCAGACTCATTCCCTACTTTTTATGAAACCCTACGGTAGCTAGATGCAACTATAGTCATCAGCCAATGCTGTTCTTCGGCAAAAATCTTCAAATATTTCCTATTATTGCTTTAGCGCGCCTCTAATTACAAAATCCACTATTGACAAGCCTCTAACGCCATGCTACAATCCAAACAAAATTCGGAAAATTACTAACGATCTGATTTTCCCTAAGGCTTCATGGGAACGCAGGGGCTTGCCAACTATCTGTCCTGCAAACAACAGGGATTCCGCAGATTTCAAAGATTTTTCCAAGGTTTTCATCTGCGCAATCTGCGAAACCCCTGTTGTTTTCATTAGCTGTGGCGCACAATGGTGCATGGGTCTCTTCCTGGAAGATTGACTTGTCGCCCCTTTTTGTTCCGATTGATTCTGTTAGGAGTTGCGCATTTACGGTTTGACACCAGAGAAGTTCGACTTTTGATGAAAGCCGAACTTCTGAGCAACTGCGTAACCCCTATCTGTATCAGTTTCGTCTTGTTTGGTGCGGGTGAAAGCTTAAAAAATTTTACAAAATTCCGAACATTATTCGCTATATGATTAATATTCAAATTCGATTGTCCTCGAAAATGGATGAAGTCGGCTACTTGCATGAAAGGAGACAACGATGTCAACACGAATTCTGGTCATTGGCGCTACGGGCATGTTGGGGGAACCAGTGGCCCGTCGTTTACAACAGGATGGCTTTGCAGTAAGGATTTTCTCGCGCTCACCAGAAAAAGCGCGTAGTAAATTTGGCAACGACTTTGAAGTTGCAGGTGGGGATGTGGAAGATCAAGCGGCGCTAGAACAAGCGTTATGAACATTATCTATTTATTTCGGTAATCGTAGGTGCGGTTTGTAACCGCACTGGCTCCAGTGGACAAGTGCGGTTACAAACCGCACCTACGATTTTACCGATTTATTTTCGTAACCTTCATAACGCAATGTGACGGCGTCCACATCAATCTCTACAACGGGATGGACCCGGAGGCGTTCCGCACCCCTGAGGCCACCAACAAAATCTTCTATCTCCACGGCCCCGAAGCAATGAGCCAACAAGCCGCGCTTGCCCGGTATTGCCAAATCGTTCACCCGGCGGCGCAGGTCGGTTCGATGCCACTCTGGTTGGGGGCCATTATTGCCCGCTTGAGCGGGAACAAAGAGCTACAGGCGATCCTGCCCTTTTTCCGCTATGCCGAAAAGGTAGCCGAAGGGGGCGACCCAAGCGAGGCCAATCGCATCCTGGGTGCGCCGACCCTTACGCTTGCCGCGTGGAGCCAACAGCAGCAGGAGGCGCTATGAAAGCCTTGATTCTACACAGTGGTCATGGGGCAAATCCAGTGGAGGCGCAACTCTGCCAGACGCTGCACCAGCTTTTGGTTGCCACCCAATGGGAGGTGGAAACCGTGCTGTTGCGGGAGGGAAGGGTCGGCTGAGGAGCTTCGACAGCAGGCGTCGGAGGATAGCAAGTACAAAAAGCGTGCGTGGCATTGACCAGGAGAAATTTGATATGGCGGCCGTCTGTGGTCAGTGCCACGCACGCTTTTTATGACTTCGTCCAACATGGTATAATGACGACTTAGTCAGATTTTTAGGTAAAGTTTGTAACGATCCAACAAAGCTTTGCCTCAAACCGACGGGTGACGGGTGGCGTGATACAAATTGAAGAAGGCATTGGCAATGCGGATTTTCAACACATCGGGACCTTGTGATCCGGCTCAACATTATACGGTGATGCGCGAGCGCTTGGTGGCGCAAGGCGAAGGGTTGGTCGCTGGTGGCCGTTTCTTCACGATCTTTGCACCCCGACAAGCGGGCAAGACCACTTATTTTCAACTGCTCTTTCGGCAGTTGGTCCGCCAAGGCTACACCCCAGTCTGGATCAGCTTGGAAGGAGTGAAACATGCAACGGTGGAAAAGTTCTACAAAGTGTTCGGCCATGATTTACAACGGGAAGTGACAAAGGCCGGCGGCGTATCTCAGGTAACGATCACTGACCCGATTGATCTGCAATTCTATTTGGAACAGATCAAGCCACAGATCAAGGCATTGGTGCTAGTGATCGATGAGTTTGAAAGTGTGCCCGATGTTGCGCTCAGTGACTTGCTCCACACCTTTCGTAAAATCTATCACCGCAAGGAATATTATGCGCTCCATTCCCTGATCCTGGTCGGGGTCAGCACGCTGGCCGAGCTAGTGGTCTCGTCTTCATCACCCTTCAACATTGTTGATCAACTGCAAATTCCCTACTTCACCTTTGCCGAAGTCCAAGATCTGATCGACCAACATCGCCAGGAAACCGGTCAGGTCTTTGCGCCGGAGGTCATTCAGGCCATTTATAACAACACCCAAGGGCAACCAGGATTGGTCAATGGTCTCTGTCAGCACCTAGTCGATGTGATGACGCCCGACCGCACGCAACCAGTGACGATGGCCGCCTTTTACCCGACACTGAAACACTTTTTGACCGAGCGTTTTGATAAGAATATTCTCAACGTGGTGCAAAAGGCGCGCACGAAAAAAGCGTTTATGGTCAAGCTATTATTTGGGGAGGCTGCCATTCCCTTTACGGTGAATGACCCGGACATTGCTTATCTCTATGCCAACGGCGTGGTTGATAACGTCGATGGCTATGTACATCTGCCGGCGCCGCTCTATAGCAAGGCGCTGATTACAGCCTTCCGCCCCCATACCAATGGGGAAACGCAGGAGTATGTTTCTGCCCACGACACCTTTCGTGACTATGTCACCGCCGACAGTCTCAACCTACACACAATTTTGCAACGCTATGGCGAGTATGTCCAGCGCCGCGGCTTTCACGCCTTTGATACGGAACAACTCAAAGAAGCGGCCTGGCACTATTCACTCGATAGTTTTATTAACTTCTTTATTCAACGGCTGGGGGGTGACACGTTGGTGGAAGTTCCCAGCGGTCGCGGGCGCACTGATATCTTGATCTTGTACCAAACGCATCGATATATCATTGAGACCAAAATTTTTACGGATACGTTTGCCTTTGCGCATGGCAAACAACAGTTGGCCGATTATCTGACCAGTGAAGGACTACGGGAAGGTTTTTATGTGGTCTTTAGTCAGAAACATACGGCTGCGGATACCCTCTTTTTCGATGAGACAATCATAGGCAAGCGCATTCGCACTTATATCATCCGCACTGACTTTGCACCGCCAAGCGTCCGCCCACTAGAAACTGACAAGCCCCAACGTCCATCGCGACGCCGCAAAAAGACTGGCAAAGCATAGGTGTGCGGAAACCGACTTGGCCTGGTTTCGCAAGAATGACCGCACCTGACAAATTGTCAGGCTGAGTCATCTTCTTGCAACTCTTGCCGTTTGCGTTTGCTACAATCTTCGGATACGGAGCCATCCCAATGGCATCGCGAACAACGACCATCAACAAAAGTATGTGGGCATGGCAGGTAGCCGTAAAGGCGGTGTGAACACACTGGACATACCCCCACCATACGAGACGCCTCTGGGAAAAACAAACTACCACATTCATCATAGGTTTTTACAGGTCGAACAGTTATCCTCATCGATAGAAGCGGTCTACCCGATGGATAGACCGCCTTTTCATCAACGATTAATTACCAATCACGCTGGCCAAATCACTCAGTGGTGTACCGGCTTGTAAGCCGATCATCAGCCACAGTTTGATGGTGCTGCATTCGTGGTAAGAGGGCGTTGCCCGCGCCCAAAAGTAAACCGATCTGGTTGAAGATGACCGAATGGAGCAGCCCAAAATGAAAAAACAACGCGCCACCCAAACCGATGAAGTGGGGGATGAGAACCGCGATGAAGGTTCTTTTCATATTGACATCATATTCCCTGGCCAGATCAAAAAGCGTACAAAAACGGTGCAGACTCTCATCCATCAGAATGACCTGCGCCGTATCAGTGGCTGCTGTTGAGGCCCCGCGCAGCGAAACCGATACATCAGCTTTCTTCAGCGCAATCGAATCATTGATGCCGTCGCCGACAAAGCAGACCGTTCGGCCTTCCTGCTGCAGTTGTTCGATAATATCCGCTTTATGATTGGGCAACACCTCGGCAAAGTAATGATCGGCGCCCAGCGCAAGGGCCAGCCGTTTTGTCGGTGCTTCATGGTCGCCGGAAAGCAGATAGATGGCCTTAATCTGCCGTTGCCGCAACCCTTTGATGATTTTTTCGGCTTCCGGCCGGACAACCGCCTTCAGTTCGATCCCGCCGATCACGTTGGCATTGACGGCCACCAATACAAGCGAATGGCCCTGCTGCCGACAGGCTTCCTGCGTTGCCAGGATTGATGCTGGAATGGTAACGCCTTCTTTCTCCATAAAGCGGAGACTGCCGACCCGAATCAGCTCCTGCTGTTTTTTGACGGTAAGGCCGTAGCCGATTTTGTATTCGGTCTCATCGGCTTCGGGCAGCGCAAGCTGGCGCGCCCCGGCTTCTTGCAAGATTGCGCGAGCAATGGGGTGCGTCTGCTTTTTTTCGGCAAGAGCAGCCAACGTCATAATTTCGTTTTCCGCATAGCCGTCACAAGCATGGATCTGTGTGATACACATCTTGTTTTCCGTCAGCGTGCCGGTTTTGTCAAAGACGATCGTATCCACTTTGTTGAGCAGTTCAAAAACACGTCCATCCTTGATCAGAATCCCTTGACGGGAAGCGATACTGAGAAAATTGAGGACACCGATATACGTAGTGATGGTAGTTTTGTATTTTGGATGCGAATTGAGGATGGCCAGCGCGCTGCTGCTCCCCATGATCGGAAGACAGGCCGCGCTGAGGAGCATGACCGGCAGAACCGCTTTGTCGCCCGTTTTTTCCGCCCACAACTGCATCTCCGTTTTGAGATTCGTGGTCTGGTTCAAAATCTGACCGATCTGCGCTGCGGTCGTCTGCTGACCGGCGTTTTCAACTCGAATGCCAATTCTGCCGGCCAAGACCAGGGTTAACGCAAAGACTTTTTCATCCATCCCTTTTTCTGCCGGTTGTGATTCGCCGGTCAGAATGTGTTGATCCACCAGAGCGTTGCCGAAACAGATATAACCATCGGCGGGAATGGTTTCCCCAGCATTCACCACAATGACCTCGCCCCGCTGCAGTGTCTCCACCGATTTTTCGATTTCGACGCCGTCCGCCAGCACCCATGCCTTCTGGGGCTGCTGACGGAAGACATCAATGATATCATTGCGCGAATCATTTTTGACTTTTAAGAGAAGTTTCCGACTGACCATCGCCAACAGCGTATTCAAGTTGCAGACAAACAGAAAATTCTGGGCGATACAGGCAACCATAATGACGGCAATCGTCGTATCCGTCGTCAGCTTTTTTTCGGTGACAAGGGCCTGGTAGGCGCTTTTGAAAATGTCCGCCCCGGTATAGATCAGCCCCGGAATACTGCAGAGCGCCAATGGTGGGTAAAAGAGCGCACCGGCGGCAGAGAGCGCCGTCGAAATCGCAGAAATCGCCAATTTCCGATCAACCTCCTTGGCAGAGGCGGCAACTTTGTGCTTCTGTTCCGCGGCTAGCGCGGCCGGTTGGGCCAGCGCCGGCTGGCCCGGTAGCGCTTTGGCCCCGGTGACGATGTCAATGAGTTTGGGCGTCCGGGCTTTGACCTTCTTTTTCCTGATCACCTTGCCCGTATATAGTAAACCGCCGACAATGGTCGCTTCAACCAACATGCTTGCTCCTACTTTTTTTCCCAAGGATAACAACGAAGCGCCTGGCCGGTTTATGACCAGCCAGGCGCTTCGTTGTTATCCTTTGAGTTATTTCCCGTAATCTGCCAGAAAATCAATATGACCAAGAACTTCATGAAATTTTTGGCGGTAGATTTCCTTCTGCTCCGGCGTCAGCACCAACTGGCCTTCGCCGATCTTCCCTTGCCGAATGAATTGCGTCTCGTTTTTCACTTTATAGGGGGCGTCTTCGGTTGCTTTGAACATGCCGGATGTTGGGCCGAGTTTCAATTCATACGCTTTCATGAAAGCAAAGCTGGTGCGGTCGCGGGTACGCGTCAGAATCGCCTCGGTAATGGGAATGTCGCAGAGCCGCGCGATCCTTTTGATAGTATTGTCGAAATCCTTCTGCAAAGACTCGTACTGTACGTACATGACAGGCAGCTTGTTTTTATTTTCAACCCATGCTTTCACATGCTCAAACCAATTGTAATCCAGGCCATTGTATTTCATGCCATAGATAAACTCATGAAAGTGATCCGCAAAGGTGCCGGTGAAGCCTTTGGCATTGACGCGGTGGTGGTAAAAGGAAACGAGAACATCCCTGCCATCCCGGATCACATAAATAAAGCGCCCTTTGGTGTTCGCCGGATAAAAATCGTAGTCGTCATGAGTTTTTAGGATACGGGGTTCCGGCCTCTGCACCGGTTCGGTTCCCCGCAGCGCATTATAAAAAAGCCAGGGTGAGACATCGAAGAGCTGTTTGAAAGCCATATTGCCGTCAGTGGTCAGTTGGTACAGGATCAACTGCATCCAGGTTGTGCCGGATCGGGTATAAGTGCTGATATAGATGTCACTGTCACGTTCGCCATAAACCGTGCGTAGGTGACGGTAACGGCGCATCACATCTTCAGGTGCATAGGATAGTGTAGGGGGGGTGGCGGTCATCATCATTGGCCGATTATCTCCTTATTCCAACCAATCAAACTTTGCTTGAACTGGACAACAACACATTAGGCCACAGGCTTTGACAGCGCCGATAACCATGAAAACAGAGCCGCGCGTTTGCAAGCGGCCCCGTCTCTGCTGACGCGTAGGCTTGGGAAGGGCTATTTTCAGCGTGAGTCAATTTGCTTATGCCATAAGCGTGGGCGATCATCTCTTTCTCACCAGTGGTTCATACCTATTAATGAGTAATCAATCATTAATTAATAGTAATGTTTATGAATCAAGTGTAAGTCTCATTATATCAGAAAGATCGACTAGATTCCCAAAAGCTGACAAGCTCTGATGCTATACAAGTTGTGTGTTCTTGTCGAAGAGCGCAAAACTTTACTGCCGGTGAGGAATTGATCGAGGTTACTTCTTGTCGTTCGCACCACCATGATTCAAAGGACTGCAAGCTCACGAGAAGAAGCGGTAGGAAACGGAACGGCTTCATGCAATCTCTCCTTTGATCCCCCATACAGCACACAGTGTTACAAATTAAGGCTAACGCATTACGCGCGGAGAGAAGCCACCCAGCAAAAAAGTTGACGTTGTTCGCCTTTTCCACCCGTAGTATACTATAGCCATCCCTTGCTCACCTTAAGCAAAAAAGCAGTTTTTCTATCTTGCCATTGCGCGCTGCCCGCGCGCACAAAAAGAAAGCAGGAGTTTTACCATGAGTGGAAAATATCGTGTAGGGATTATTGGCTGCGGCGGCATGAGTCGCAACCATGTCAATGGCTACCTGAATTGTGGCCGCTATGAGATCGCCGCCCTGGCCGACCTCAACGAGAGCGCCATGACCGATATGGACAGCCGCTTCAAGCTCAAGACGAATCATTATACGGACGCGCGGAAGATGTTGGCCGAGGAGAATCTGGATGTGGTTTCGGTCTGCACCTGGCATGGCGGTCATGCGCCGTGGACGATTGCGGCGGCGGCGTTCAAACCCAAAGCGATCCTCTGTGAAAAGCCGATGGCCGATACACTGGGCAACGCCGAACAGATGTTAGTGGCTTGCCGGCGCAATGGGGTCAAGTTGGCGATTGCCCACCAGCGTCGCTTCCTGCCGGCCTACACGCTGGCGAAAAACTTGATCAGCCAGGGCGCCATCGGCCAGGTGCAGTTGATCCAGAGCTTTGGCGGCGACGGTCTGCCCAACTATAGTTCGCACCAGACTGATATGTATCGCTACTTGCTCAGTGATGACGAGTGCGAGTGGGTCATGGGCAACATTGAACGCAAGACCGACCAATATGAACGCAGCACCCGCATTGAAGATTGTGCGCTCGGCGTCTTCCAGTTCAAGGGCGGCGCCCGTGCCATGCTCCTGAGCGATCTGGTGCCGAATTATTACCAGGGCGCCAAGATTTTCGGCAGCGACGGGATGCTCGACATTACTACCGAACAGGTGATGGTGCTGAATAAAGATACCGGCGGTAAATGGGAATTGCAAGAGCCGGATGGCAAGTTCTTCAAATTGAAAGAGTTGGGCAAACGCTTTGAGTGGGACGAAGGCGGCGCCGGTCAGGCTGATGAACTGGCGGATTGGATCGAAGACAAGGTGGTTCATCGGGGAAATGCGCAGAATGGCTACAAAGCACTCCAAATGATCCACGCCGTCTACGAATCGGCGCGGATGCACGAAAAGGTGGTCATGCCGGTGCGCACACGGGTCAACCCGCTCGATCTCATGGTCGAGTCCGGCCATTTGACGCCGGAACGCCCCGGACGGTACGATATTCGGGCGTTCTTGCTGCGTGGTGAACGGATGACGAGTGATACTGAGTAGTAGCGTATATACTCCGTCTGTCGCTGGCCGAGGTCTTTGATTCGCACACCAACTATTCATTGCGGAGTAGGCGCGCCCCGTGCCGGTCTGGCGCCCAGCTTGGCTTTTGTTGAACCGGCATGGGGCGCGCCTACTCCGCAGTGGTAAAATCATTTTCGATGTGGGTTCCCGCTCCGTTAGCGCACGGTCAGCGGCATGAATACGCGATGAGACTGCTGCACTCCCTCCTGTTCCAGTTGTGCCAGATACAAGAGCGTCAACGCCACCAAAGGCCGTTGAAAATTTCGACCTATTGTTATTGACAGCAATCGCAATGGCCGTTAGCGCGCCTGGCGCCGGGTTATCGCCTGCCGACAAGGTGAAAGTTCAGCAATCATTGAGAATGAGAATTTGCCCGCCTACCCTGGCGACGCGTAAACGCTATTGGTACGTCCAATTGACCTATGATAGAATAGGAAGCTATGAAGACCGAAGCGCTTTTTCATTATTTGATACATTTGTCTACAGCAGATGAGGGAGGCGAACAATGGCGTTTTTGAGTGCGGAACAGGTGGCCCAATTCCATCGCGACGGCTACCTGGTGGTCGAGAATCTCTTTGATCCGGCGGAAGATATTGACCCGATCATTGAAGAGTACAAAATGGTGTTGGACAAACTAGCCGACGAACTGTATGCCAAGGGCGAAATCTCATCCACCTATGCCGACCTGCCCTTCGGCCAGCGCTTAATCGAGATCTACAAAGAGAGCGGCAAAGTTCATGCCCAATATTTCGACTTTTCCCTGCCCCAGGCCGATGTCAAAGCGGATACGCCTTATTGGGCCGGCCCGGCAATCTTCCGCATGTTGCGCAATGAAAAACTGCTCGATGCCGTCGAGTCGATCATCGGCCCGGAGATCTATTCCAACCCGGTGCAACATGTGCGCCTGAAACCGCCGGAACATCTTTGTCCCAAGAACGAAAAGGGGCAGGTGCAATTGGGCAAGACCCCAGTGCATCAAGACAATGGTGTGGTCAACCCGGAAGCCGATGACACTACCATCCTAACCGTTTGGTTCCCGCTGTGGGACGCAACAGTGGAAAATGGCTGTCTCTGCGTCTGGCCGAACAGCCACAACCAAGGCTTGCTCGACCATTGCCCTAGTGACATCGGCTTGAAGATTCCCGGCAAGTTGCTCGACGGCAAAGCGATCTCCCTGCCCATGAAACGGGGTAGCGCGCTCTTTATGACCAAGTTGACCGTTCATGCTTCCCACTCGAACCACAGTGACAATATCCGCTGGAGTTTCGACTTGCGCTACAACCCCATCGGCCAACCGACCGGTCGCGGCGCCTTCCCCGGCTTTATCGCCCGCAGCCGTCAAAACCCGGCAAGCGAACTGCATGACCCCGCCGCCTGGGATCAACTCTGGGCTGACGCGCGCTATAAGCTGGCAACCGAAGGCACGGGCAAGTTCAACCGTTGGACATCGGAAAATCCGGTTTGTGCGTAACCAGGTAAGGACTGTACCTCCGAGGAGTAGGCACGCCATGTGCCGGCCTATTTTACGTGTTGATCCGGCACGCGGCGTGTCTACTCCTCGGATTGAGACCACTACAGGTAAGCTATGGAACCAACACCGCAAAGCGACACCCTATCCCTCCCCCAACGGGCCGTTGCCCTAGCCGAACAACTCTTAGCCGCCGCCAAGGCCACCCAAACCGAGGCCGAACGCGACCAGGCGCAAAAGATCGCCCGCATGATGGACGATCCGCGCGGCAAGGCGTTGACCATTGCCCTGGCCGATCAAGCCTTCCGCAGCCATCGCCCGGCGCGCGTGGCCGACCAGTTGCGCCACCTCCTGGATCGCTATGGTGCGCCGGGGTATATGGAGTGGTGGGAGCGCAGCGCATTGACATTGGGCGGTGTATTGGCCCATTACCTGCCCAGCATGGTTGTGCCGCCGTTGGTCGCCCGCCTGCGCCAGGAGACACGCACAGTGATCCTCCCCGGCGAAGAAGCCGAATTGCGCCGCTATTTGCAGAAACGGCGCCAGAGCGGCACCCGCCTCAACCTCAATCAACTCGGTGAAGCCATTCTCGGTGAGGATGAGGCCAGACGGCGCCTGCAAGCTTATCTCGACCTGCTGGCGCGGCCCGATGTTGAGTATATTTCGGTGAAAGTCTCTTCCATTCTCAGTCAGATCAATCTGGTTGCCTTTGACAGTACGGTAGAATTGGTCAAAGCGCGGCTGCGCACCCTCTATCGGCAAGCATTGGCCCATGAGTACATCCACCCCGATGGACAACGCACGCCCAAGTTTATCAATCTCGATATGGAGGAATATCGCGACCTCCATTTGACCGTCGCCGCCTTCTGTCAGGTGTTGGATGAAGACGAGTTTTTACCCTTGCGCGCCGGGATTGTGTTACAAGCCTATCTCCCTGACTCCTACCGGATGCAGCAGCGGCTGACGGCCTGGGCCTTACAACGGGTGGCGCGGGGCGGGGCGCCAATCAAGGTGCGCATTGTCAAGGGCGCCAATCTGGCCATGGAACGGGTGGACGCCGCCCTCCATGGTTGGGAACAGGCGCCCTACAGCCGTAAACTGGATGTAGACGCCAACTTCAAGCGCATGGTCGATTACGGCTGTCGGCTGGAACATACAATGGCGGTGCATCTGGGGATCGGCAGTCATAACCTTTTTGACATTGCTTACGCCCTGCTATTGCGCGAGGAGCGCGGTCTGCTCGACGAAATTGAGTTTGAAATGTTGGAAGGGATGGCGAACCATCAGGCGCGCGCCGTCCAGCAGGCGGCAGAGGGGCTGTTGCTCTATGCGCCTGTCGTCAAGTCCGAGGATTTTCACAGTGCCATTGCCTACCTCGTGCGGCGACTCGATGAAAACACAGCGCCGGAAAATTTCTTGCATGATCTCTTTGGCCTGGAGCCGGGAACCCCAGCCTGGAATCGCCAGCGCGATCGTTTCCTGGCCGCTTGTACGCAGATCACGGCGGTAAGCGACCAGCCCCGCCGCACGCAAGATCGGCGCCAAGAACAGCCCCAGCCCAACGCAGTCCAACCGCAACCGTTTGCCAATACTCCTGACACCGATTTCTCGCTGCCGGCCAATGTCGCCTGGGCGAAAGAGCTTTTCGCCCATTGGCAGCAACACGCCGTCGAAGAAATTCCGCTCCAGATTGGCGGTGCGTTTGTTGCCGGCGCCGCCCAAGCCGCGGATATGGATCCTTCACGGCCCAGTGTGGTCGCCTACCGCTATGCCCAGGCGGATGTGACCCAGGTCGATCAAGCTTTGGCGGCGGCGCTGAAGGCGTATCCGGCTTGGGCCGCCCGTCCGGTTGCCGAACGAAAAGCGCTCCTGCTGGCCGTTGCCGATGAACTGGCGCGCCGGCGTGGCGACCTGATCGGCGCCATGCTCCTGGACACCGCCAAAATTGTCACCGAAGGCGACGCCGAAGTTTCGGAAGCGGTTGACTTTGCCCGTTATTATGCCCAGGCGCTCGATCTGACCGCCGAAATGCCCGATGTGCAGCCGACGCCGTTGGGCGTTGTGGTGGTAACGCCGCCCTGGAACTTCCCGCTGGCGATTCCGGCCGGCGGTGTACTAGCGGCGCTCATGGCAGGGAACAGCGTGATTCTCAAACCGGCGGTCGAGGCGACGCTGGTCGGCTGGCAGTTGGCGCAGGCGCTTTGGGCTGCCGGCATTCCCAAAGCAGTGTTGCAATTTTTACCCTGCCCCGATAACGAAGTGGGACAAGCGCTGGTGACCGATCAGCGCGTCGGCGCCGTGATCCTGACCGGCAGTATCGAGACGGCGCGGCTTTTCCTCGACTGGCAACCGGCGATGCGCCTCTTTGCCGAAACCAGCGGGAAGAATAGCCTCATCATCACCGCACTGGCCGATCAAGACCAGGCGATCAAAGATTTGGTGCGTTCGGCCTTTGGGCACAATGGGCAGAAATGTTCCGCCGCTAGTCTCGCCGTCTGTGAAGCGGAGGTTTATGATGACCCGGCCTTCCGGCGCCAACTGCGTGATGCCGTCGCCAGCCTCCAGGTTGGCTCAGCGTGGGAACCGGCCAGCCTGATTACGCCACTGACCCAACCGCCCAGCCCCAAATTGCAACGGGCCTTGACGACCCTGGACGAAGGGGAAGAGTGGCTGCTCGAACCACAGATGAGCGATGAGAATCCACAGCTTTGGTCGCCGGGCATTAAGCTGGGCGTGCAACCCGGCTCCTTCTTCCACCAGACTGAGTGTTTTGGTCCCGTGTTGGGTTTGATGCGCGCCGTCAATCTGGATGAGGCCATCGGTCTTGCCAACGCCACCGCCTACGGGTTGACCAGTGGCCTGCACAGCCTGGATGACCGGGAGATTACCCATTGGAAAGCACGCATTCAGGTGGGCAACGCCTATATTAATCGCCACATCACCGGTGCGATTGTGCGTCGCCAGCCCTTTGGCGGTTGGAAAGCTTCGGTCGTTGGGCCGGGGGCCAAAGCCGGCGGGCCTAACTATGTGTTACAGTTGCTGCAGTGGGAACAGGTTGGCCTGCCCCAGCAACGGGTCGAGTTGCCGCCGCCGTTGATCGTCCTGCTGGCGCGCTGTCTGGGACATTGCCCTGACCAGGAAGCGCAAGCCCGGTTGCGCGCCAGCGCCGATAGTTATGCGGCCGCCTGGCAGAGCCATTTCAGCCAGGAGCATGATCCCAGCCAGGTCTTGGGGGAAGCCAATCTTTTCCGCTACCGTCCTTGTCGCGGCATTGTGTTGCGCGTCGGCGCCGGGGCGGAGCCGGTGGCGGTGGCGCAGCTCTTGCTGGCGGTGCGCACCTGTGGTCAGTCGCTCACCATCAGCATCGATCCGCCGGATGAAGAGCGTTGGCAATGGCTGGCGGACGAGGCGAATGTCTTTCTGGTGGCTGAAGAGGAAGCCGGTCTCGCCGCCCGGTTGACGACGACCCGCGCCTATGACCGTTTGCGGGTGGTCGGTGCGATTGCCAATCCGTTGCGCCAAGCAGCCCACGATGCGGAAACCGCCATCATTGAGGCGCCGGTGCTGGCCAATGGGCGGCTGGAATTGCGCTGGTATTTGCGAGAACAGGCGGTGTCGCAAACCATGCACCGCTATGGCAATTTGATGCAATAAACGTAACCGTTAAGTCCGCTCGTAGCCGGTCCGTGACCGGCGGTGGGCGCCGGTCACGGACCGGCTACGAGCTTAGTAGTTACCAATAAACCAATAAACTGACCAACCCCCTAAACTCTAGAAGGAATCGACATGGCAAAAATTCGTCTGGCCCAGTATGGCACCAAACATGGTCACGCCGGGTCAAAAATGCTGGCAATGGTTAATCATCCACAGGTGGAAGTGGCAGGCGTCTTTGAACCGGACCCGGAGCGCCGGCGCGTGGTCGCTGAACAAGACCCGATTTACCGTGGCCTGCACTGGTATGACAGCGCCGCTGAAATGTTGAACGATCCTACGATTGTGGGCATTGCCTCGGAAGGGTTGAACCGCGAGAGTTTGGATCATACCGAAGCGATTATCGACGCCGGCAAACATGCCTGGTATGACAAGCCGGCGGGCGACAACTGGCCCCAGTGGCAGCGCATTATCGGTAAGGCCGCGCAAAAAGGGCTACAGGTGCAGATGGGCTATATGTTCCGCTACCACCATGGCTTTCGCCAGATTGCCAAGTGGACAAAGAGCGGGTTATTAGGGGATGTTTTCTCCGTGCGCGCCCACATGTCCACCTGGATTCCGCCGGAGAAGGTGGGGTTAGGCTACAACACGCGCGATACGATCAGCTATCACCAGGGCGGCATCTTTTATGATCTGGGCGGCCACATGCTTGATCAGGTGGTCTGGTTGCTGGGGCGACCAACCAAAGTGACCGCCTTTTTGCGCAATGACACGGGGATTGTACCCGCCTTCAAGGACAATACGCTGGGCGTCTTTGAATTTGACCGGGCCATCGCCTTTATCGATATTGCGGCGATGGAGCCGCGACCGATGGCGCGCCGCTTTGAGGTCTACGGGACGAAGGGCAGCGCGATCATTGTCGATCCCTTTGAACCGGCCAAACTGTTGCGCCTCTGTCTGGAAGAGGCCGGCGGCGGCTATGACAAGGGGCTGCATATCATCGAACTGCCCGACCAGGGGCGGCAGGATACGCATGATCTGGAACTGGTGGCATTTCTGGCGACGATCACCGGTCAACAACTGCCGGATCGCCCGCTTTCGCATGAATTGCTGGTGCAAGAGACGTTGTTGCGGGCGACGGGTGGGATTGCTGCTGGTTAAACTCGTGTTAAAGCGTCCAAAACCGTAATCCCAACAAGTTGCTTTTCTTGATATCGTTTTCTTGTGAGGAATATAGGTTTGATTGAGTCATGAGTTACCATTGAGCTTATGCGTAAACCAATTCTCTATCTGTAATCCTTGAAATTTGGTATAATCTGCTACATTGTTCGTCACAAGAATCAAGTTATTAACTGCGGCAACGGCGGCAATCTGGCCATCTGCAAATGGGGTAGGCGTGCCTATATTGGTTAAACGCGCCCGTTCAGCGGCGTACCATGCGGCAGCCTTTGTATCATAGGGCAAGATAGGCATCGTGCGCGCCACAATGTTGAAGAGATAGCTTTCAATTTCGCTACGTCTTTGGGAAGGAGGCAGGCGGTAGCAACCAAACCATAACTCATGCCATACGGGAGCAGCAATGGCAAGTAGGTTTTGGTATTGCTGCAAGTAATGGTGAACATGCGGATTTGGTTTTTGTTTGAGTGGCTCTGTCACCATATTCGTATCAAGCAAATAGCGCAAGGTTACCAAGTTGCCTCCCGCCCTGGTGTTTGGTCACGAACATCGGCAAAAACTTCTTCAGGCGCAAGATCCAATGCTTGTTGATCGAGATGGTTGCGAAATTCAGTATAAGCATCCCAAAAACCGACCCGCTTGTCTTGCAGTCGGTCATATTCATCGGGTGAAAGCAGGATCGCTACTAACTTCCCGCGCCGTGTGAGTTGAATTGTATTTTCTGCTTCAACGGCGCGTACAAGTTCTGTAAAATGATCACGTGCTTCGGCAATTGAGTAAGTTTTTATCATGCAGTTGATCCCTCCAATCTAAATGGCTATCTACATGGCTATCTTACGTTGTTTTTGTTACCTTGTCAACTCATCTAATTAGAAGGAAGGGTAATTCCCAATGTCCAAAATTCCTTTAGCCATTGTCGGCTGCGGCGGCATGGGCCACCGCCACATGTATGGTCTGGCCGAGTTGCATCGCGCCGGGCTGAATCAATTTGACCTGATCGGCGCCTGCGACCCGGTGTTGGAAAATGCCGAATCGCTGGCCGACCAAGCCGCTGAACACTTTGGCAAACGCCCCACCGTCGTCGGTAAAATGGATGAACTGGCGCCGCTGGGGGTGAAGGCGGTCGATATCACGACCACGCCCCGCTTCCATCACGCGCTGGCCGTACAGGCGCTCCATCATAGCTTTCATGCCATGATCGAAAAGCCGGTCGGTTTGACCGTGCGCGCCAGCAACATCATACGTAAGGCGGCGGCAGAGAAACAATTGGTGATGAGCGTGGCCGAAAACTACCGCCGCGACCCGATCAACCGCCTGGCCAAAGCGCTGATCGACGGCGGCATCATCGGCCAGCCCCGCTTTATGATCCACACGACGGTTGGCGCGCAGGGCAACCAGATGCTCATCTCCGTCTGGCGCCACCAGAAGGATCAGAGCGGCGTACTGTTGGATGTCGGCGTCCACTTTGCCGACATCATGGAATATTTCATGGGCGAGATCAAAAGCATCTATGCCCAGACCCGTCTCTTTGAGAAGATGCGCCACAATCCCGCCGGCGCCGGTGAGAAGCCGCAATCGGCCCCCAACCCGATCTATGCCAAGTTCCAGCGCAAGATGCCGGCGGACTTTGAGGCGACGGCGGAAGACGCCTGCTTCGCCACCGTCAACTTTGCCAGCGGCGCCGTCGGTCAATACATTGAGAACCACGCCGGGCATGGCAAAGGCATCTGGTGTCGCGAAATTCATGGCTCCAAAGGCTCCATGGACATGCCTAACGACCGCAGTGGTCACCACCTGGTCTTGCACCGCCTGGGCCATGAGAAGATCGACGATGGCCGTATCCTCGATCTCGTCCCTGATTTCCATCTTGACGTTGCCACCGCCACCCTCTTTGGCGGCGACCGTCTCTGGAAATATGAGTTCCCCTTCGAGCAGATCGACCGCAAGCTGATCGCCGTCGAATACGACGACTTCGCCCGCGGTATTCTCGGTGAGCGACCGGTGGAAGTCGATCTTTATCAAGGCACCCGCTCGGTGGCGGTCTCCTACTCGATCCTGGAATCGGGGGTCGCCGGTCGCCTGGTGACGTTGGATGAGGTCCTCAACGAAGAGTTGGATGAATACCAGCGGGATATTAATGATAGCATGGATATTTAAGCGTTTCATTGCTGCTTGTCCCAGCAGTGATGCAAGTTCACAGGCTGCTGGTGTTGCTGAAGACGCCGAACTTTGACCATGCGTATCTAAACCTGACAGTGGGTGGCGCTATTGCTTTTTGCCTGCTGTCAGGTTTGTTGTCTGAACGGTTAGAAACATGCTATAATTTCTCGTGTATGCTGGGAATGGCAAGCGAGGAGGTGTTTATGCTGTATCAGGAACGATTAACAGAAAAAATTCAAACGTTACCGCCCTCACTTCTACCAATGGTCGATGTTTTTGTCGATTTCTTATTAACCCGCTATCAGGCGGAACAAGCGACAGAAGATGACTTGAATGCAGCGGAATTGGCAAAGATTGCTATGGCGGGCGGCGCTTTTGACTGGCTAAACGATCCTGCTGAGGATGGTATTTACAGCGATGAAGATGGTGAGCCTGTATGAGTTTACCGCCCCCACTTCTGCCTCCCCCACTCCTACAGCGCGGTGATATTGTCATTGCTACTTTCCCTTTTACCGATTTAAGCGGTAGCAAACGACGACCGGCGCTTGTTTTGGCAACAACCACGCCAAACGCTGATAGCATACTGGCTTTTATTTCCTCGGTCATGCCAATGGTTGTCAATTCTTACGAACTTCCTCTGATCCCGGCCGATGCTGATTTTGCACAAACTGGTTTGAAAGTTCCTTCAATCCTTCGTTTGAACAAACTCGTCACCCTTGAACGCTCATTAATCACACGGCGAATTGGCAGGGTCTCCCCGCAACGGTTACGTGCTATTGATGATCGGGTGATTCAGGTGCTAAATATCGACCTACAACGCTATTACCAGGCAGAACGTAGCCGACTTATTGAGTTAATGAATAAACAAGGATTTGACGCTTTACTGCGTGTCCTACAACAAAAGTAGTTATCCAACCAATAGAAAGAAGAGTTTATGACTTTAATGCACGGCATTCCTTTTGAACGCTGTGAGGTAGTCCGCGTCGGCTTTATTGGTGTCGGCAGCCGCGGTCGTTCGTTACTGCATGAAATGCTCGCCTGTGACGGCGTCCAGGTGATGGCGGTGGCGGATGTGAGCGCAGAGGCGGTGACCAAAGCTGCCAGTCAAATTACGAGTACAGGTCAGCCGGCGCCGACAGCTTTGAGTGGCAAGGATCGCTGGCGCCATCTTTTGGAAATCGACTTGGATTTGGTGATCGTCGCCACCCCGTGGACAACGCACACGCCTTATGCCCTGGCGGCGATGGATGCGGGCAAGCATGTGGCGGTCGAAGTGCCGGTGGCAACAACAGTGGAGGAGTGCTGGCAACTGGTCGAGGCTTCTGAACGGACGCGCCGCCACTGCATTATGCTGGAAAATTGTTGCTATGACTACTGGGAGACGTTGGTCAAGCGCATGGTCGATGCCGGACTGCTGGGTGAACTGACCCATGCCGAATGCGCCTACATGCATGACTTACGTTCCATGTTGCTGGAAGATCGCAGCGAAGGACTATGGCGACGACGCGCACACATTGAGCGCGACGGCAATCTCTACCCCACCCACGGCTTGGGGCCGGTGGCGAAGATTTTGGGCATTGGCGCTGGGGATCGCTTTGACTATCTCGTCTCCATGAGCAGTCGGGAGATTGGTTTGAGCGCGTATCGTAATGCAACCCTGCCAGCCGACGACCCGAAACGGCAGGAGAGCTACCGCTGCGGCGACATGAATAGTAGCCTGATTCGCACCGTGCAGGGGCGCACGATTCTCCTGCAACATGATTCGCATACCCCGCGCCCCTACGATCGCGGCTTCCTCATCGGCGGCGCCAAAGGATTATTTCGTGACTATCCGCCCCGTCTTTACTTAGATGGCGTCGGCAAACATGAAGAATGGCTGCCGCTGGAAGCATATAAAGCGCAGTGGGAAGATCCGTTGTGGACAAACTTGGGCGAACTGGCGCGCAAGCGAGGTGGACATGGCGGCATGGATTTTATCATGATCTACCGCCTCTTGCAGACGCTGCATGAAGGTTTGCCGCCCGATATTGATGTTTATGACGCGGTGGAATGGAGCGTACCCGGCCCGCTTTCCGAGCAATCGGTGGCGAACCGCAGCCGGCCGGTTGATTTCCCCAACTTTCGCCGTTATCAGGGGTAGGGATAGCGGGCGTTGCATAGGACAGAAGCATGCTGGTTTTGGCCCCGTCCTTTGCTCTGTGCTACACGCCCTATCCCTACCAACACCCATGTTCATCATCTAAGGCGTTCTCCGAGAAATAAATATCCAGCCGCTGAGGCGGCTTCTCGCTGTCAGCAACGGATTGCATCCGAGAAAATGGATAGGTAAATCTTTGAACCCTTTACGCTATGATAAATCTACTCCCAACCAAGGCACTATGTCGTCAAGGCAAGGTAGCTTGATTGCTGTCCCTGATCACAATTGCTCATCATAACGCCAACTCCCAAATACACAGTGATCGGTTCAGCGGCGCCTGTTGCCTAAACCAGCACAACTTCGTAGAATGCAGCATTCCCGGTGTACTCCCTGGTGTTTTCGCACAACCCACTACCCGCCGGCGAGCGTGGTAAGAGCGGATCTTTGTGACCTACCGATTTTTATGATTTGCACCTTGTTTGCTTGGCATTGACCAAGGCGCGTCAGGCAGTAACGCGTTGTCGATCGATCCTGGGTTACTTCCTGCGCTGTCCGTGAGTACCATAGAGATGAAAGTGGAGCGATGAGCCCAACCACCCAACTTGATCAGTCCATCAGTGTTTCTCAACCGCGCCAAAGCGGGGCAACGCCGCCGATTTTAGAGATCAAAAACCTGCATACCCACTTCTTCCTGGAAAAAGGGACCGTCAAGGCCGTCAATGGCGTCAACCTGACGCTGGCGCGCCAATCGACCCTGGGTGTCGTGGGTGAAAGCGGTTGCGGCAAGAGCGTGACCGCCATGTCAGTGATGCGGCTGGTCAAATGGCCGCCGGGCAAGGTGGTGGATGGGCAGATTTTGTTGCATCGCGACGATGGCAAACCGCCCATCGATCTGGTCAAACTCGACCCCAGAGGCGCTCAGATGCGCGCCATCCGCGGCGGCGAGATCGGCATGATCTTTCAGGAGCCGATGACCTCGCTCAACCCACTCCACACCATTGGCCGCCAGATTGCCGAAGCGGTTCTGCTCCATCAAAATGTCAGCAAGCGTGCCGCCTTAGAACGGGCGGAAGAGATGTTACACCGTGTCCATATCAGCGCCCCCAATCAGCGCTTGAAAGAATATCCCCATCAACTCAGTGGCGGTATGCGTCAACGGGTGATGATTGCGATGGCGCTTTCCTGTAACCCATTGGTCTTGCTGGCTGACGAACCAACCACCGCCTTGGATGTGACGGTGCAAGCACAGATTCTCGATCTCATGCGCGAACTCCAGGCCGAGTTCAAATCCTCAATTATGCTCATTACCCATAACCTGGGCGTCGTCTCGCAGATGGCTGACCAGATTGCAGTGATGTATCTCGGCAAGGTGGTGGAGTATGGCTCCACCAAACAGCTCTTCCACAATCCGCTCCATCCCTATACCATCGGTTTGCTCAAATCGGTGCCGGTGCTGGGGCGCAAGAGCGCGAAATTGATTCCGATTGAAGGGATGGTGCCCAGTCCTTCAGAAAAAGTGCAGGGCTGCGCCTTCGCCGGTCGCTGTCCGCAAGTGATGACAATCTGCCGGCAGCAAGAACCGCCGTTACGTGAACATCAACCGGGCCATCAGGCAGCATGTTGGTTGCATGAGTGAAAGTAGTCGTGATGTCGCGTCGGCGTGTCGTCATGCTCGGTAAAACAGATGACTACGCGACCAAACGACTACGCGACTTAGGACAAACAATCACGATGAGCAAAACAAATTTATACAACGCACCCAAAACAACCATTACCTACCCGGAGAGTGATGGGTTGCCGATGGCAAACAATACGGAACAATTCCATCTAATCACGACTATTGAAGGTAATTTAGAAATTTTGTTTGCCGATGATCCGCAGGTCTTTGTTGCCGGCGATCTGCTTTGGTATCCGGTAGAAGGCGATAACACGATTCGTCAGGCGCCTGATGTCATGGTGGCGCTGGGGCGTCCCAAAGGACGACGGGGATCGTATTTACAATGGCTGGAAGGGGGCATTGCGCCCCAAGTCGTCTTTGAAATCCTCTCCTCCGGCAACCGCAAACAGGAAATGAGCGATAAGTTCGCCTTTTATGAACGCTACGGTGTCGAAGAATATTACCTCTATGACCCCACACGCGGACGGTTACAGGGGTGGCTGCGCAATGAACAGGGCGCATTGGCGCCAATTGCGCAGATGAATGACTGGCGTAGCCCGCGTCTCCATATCCGCTTTGTCCTGGATCGGTTGGATCTACAACTTTATTATCCAGACGGTAGCCGGTTTCTCTCATTTGTCGAATTGAACCAACGTCTGGAACAGGCCGAACACCGCGCCTTAGAAGCGCTGCTGGAAATCGATGATGCAGCTGATCGTGCGGAGCAGGCCGAAACCCGTGCGGCGCAAGCTGAACAACAACTCACGACGGAAACAGCCGCGCGCCTTGCCGCCGAAGCCCGTGCGCAGGAAATGGAAGCAAAGTTGCGCGCCGCTGGCCTACTATAACCCAACTGGGCTTGCAATCGCCCGACTCTGGACCACGCGACTACTGAACTTGAATGAACAGAGGCATTTTACGACCTCTTTTCAGAATAAAAATTGATTTTTCTTGTGTATTTTTATGGAGGACCCATGCGAACCAGGTACTATGTAATCCTACCGCTGGTGGCGTTGCTCCTGCTTCTTGCCGCTTGTGGTGGTGGTCAACCCGCCGCCCCGGCCGAAGAAGCAGCCCCAGCCGCCGAACCAGCCAAGGAAGAAGCCAAACCCACTGAGGCCGCCAAGGAAGAAGCGCCGGCCGCCGCGGCTGCACCCGCCACGGAAGGCGCTTACGGCCCGATCCCCGAAGGTGCGATCCCCTTTCCGGCCCCGCCCGAACTAGATCTGGGTGGCACTACTGCCGAGCCGGTTGCTATTGACCAGATCATGACCTACAAGGCCCTGCCCGAATATCATGAACCGGAGTGGGTGACGGCGCTGGTTGACGAGGGCAAACTGCCGCCGGTTGCCGAACGCTTGCCCAAGGAACCCAAGGTCATCTTGGCGGCCGGCATGGTCGATGGCATTGGCGTCTATGGCGATGTGTGGCGCGACTTCTCGGCCTGTCCCACCGCCGGTTGGAACAATGGCGCCGGCGTCACCTCCGGTTGGTTTGGTATTGAATCGATGTCGTTCAACTACCAATCGCTGGTCAAGACCGGCCCGCTCTACCGCGCCAATCAGGACGTGGAGCCGATTCCGAACCTGGCGAAGAGTTGGGAGTGGAGCGAAGATGGGCATGAACTGACCATGCACCTGATCGAAGGCGCCAAGTGGTCCGATGGTGCGCCATTTACGGCTGATGATGTCATTTTTACGTGGGAAGATCTGATCAGCGATCCCCAGGTCGTGCGTTTGAGCGCATTCAAGGCTGACGCGTTTGACACTGACGGCCAGCCAACAACGCTGGAGAAGGTAGACGATTATACAATCAAGTTCACTTTTGCTGCGGTCAAGCCGTTGGAAAAGTATTACATCATGGACGAGCAGGACTTCAACATTTCACCGGCCCATATCTTGAAGCCGCTTCATCCGAAATACAACTCTGATATGGACTATAAAGAGTTTCAGGATGCGCTGCCGCCCGATCTGCTGCCCGCGGTCACCATGGGACCCTGGGTGCCGGTTGAATATAAGACGGACGAACTCCTGATCATGCGTCGCAACCCCTACTTCTGGACCGTTGATGAAGAAGGCAACCAACTGCCCTACATCGATGAAGCGGTCTACAAGAAGGGGCCGACCGGCGCCGGTCGCACCGAATGTACGATTGCCGGCGGTTGTGATCACACTAACGTCGAAAATCCTTCCAGCGAATATCTGACTTCGTTGCAAGCGGCGGCTGAACCGGATGCGCAGTTCAAGATGAACTGGGGTCCTGAAGACCTGGCCTTCAACCTGGAGTTGAATCAGTCAGAAACGTTGGGCCTCAAGGATGATCGTGATCAGGCTGTGCGCGCGCTCTTCCGCGAAGACAAGTTCCGCCAGGCGGTCAGCCACGCCCTGGATCGTGATGGCATTGCCCAATCGCTCTTCCGTGGTCCGCTCTTGCGTGCTTTCCCAGGCGGTCTCTTCCCCGGCTCGCCGGAATTTGATCCGGCCTCGGTGGTCTACTACGGGTTCGATGTCGACAAATCCAAAGCCTTGTTAGCCGAACTTGGCTTGACTGACAGCGACAACAATGGCATTCTTAACTTCCCAGCCGATGGCCCTGGAGCGGGACAGGATCTGATCTTCGGCTTGAATACATCGGAAGATGCGGTTGAATCCAAAATTGTTGGTGATCAAATCGTAGTCATGTTAGGTGCAGTAGGGATCAAGATCAATGCACGTCCTTTCAATAGTGCGACACTCGACGAACTCCGTGAAAGCGGCGAGTGGGATATGCGCATTACCCGCCCCGATGATTACCTGTTGCCCTTCACGCGCTGTAACAACTTGGGGCCTATTACGCCACAAACCCCAGGCTGGAACCGCCAGGGTGCCGGTGAACGGGTCCTGCGTGACTGGGAACAGCAGATTGCCGAAAAGGCAATTGCCTACTGCGCCGAGCGCGACCCGGCGGCCCGCAAGCAGTTGATTAACGAATGGAACTACTTGTGGACTTACCACAACTACTCTATCGGTACGGTCATTGGGCGCAAGGGACTGGCGCTGGCCAAGCGCTTCAAGAATGTCCCTGGTGGCATCCCGGCCCGCTTGTACCAGTGGGTGGAAGACGCCATCATGTCGGAAATCATCTGGACGCCTGTGGAAGAACACAAGGAACAGGTGCGCCCGAATGTGATTCCGGAGTATGGTCAGTAAGATAGTGAGTCAGTGAAACAGTAAGTCAGTGGAGCAGTAAAGCGGTAACGGACGTGTACTGACCTACTGTCTCACTGACCTACTGTCTCACTGTGCAACGGAGGAGTGCGAAATGGCTTTCAGTGATTTTAAAACCATTGAACAAGTGATGGCGCACTATCCATTGTTGGTGGAACAGCAGCGCTTTTTGCCGGATGTAACCCAAGCATTGCCGGATTGGCTGTTGCACAATTTGACCTTTTCGTTGGAAAACCGTAGCGCTTTAGAAAGCGAACTTTTTTTTCGCGAAAACTTCATCTTCCCCTTTTTTCACTACGTTTGGCAGCATCATGCTGATGTCAAGCTTTGGACAAATTATTCGATCACCTATGATGAGAAACTGACCGGCGCCCCTGATTATCTAGTTGCCGCACGCCCCAAAACCGCAGCGCGCAGTTTACTCAGTTTGCCTCTGCTGACGGCCGTTGAAGCCAAGCGCCAGGATTTTGAAGAAGGCTGGGGACAGTGCGCCGCCGAGATGCTCGCCTGTCAGAAGTTGAATGGGGACGAGACGCTAACGGTCTATGGGATTGTTTCGACCGGTCTGATTTGGGAGTTTGGGCAATTGACCGGCAACATCCTGCGCAAGCACCCTGAGCCTTATTCCATTCAACAACCGGCGCAAATTTTGGGTGTTTTGACCTACCTTTTTGAAGAATGTGAACGCCAGATTCACCTTCGGCAAACGTCGTAATTTCGTAGTTACGTAATTTATACGGAAATCACCATGTTTAACTATATCCTGCGCCGCCTGCTCATCTCCGTTGTGCTGCTCTTCTTTATTGCGGCCACTTCGTTCTTTATTATTCAATTGCCGCCAGGGGACTTTGCCAGCACCTACAAACAATTTCTGATGCAAACAGGGAATGTGACGGAAGACAAAGCCGAGGAGATGACGCAACTCTATCGTCAGCAGAATGGCCTAGACCAGCCCGTACCCATCCAATTTTTGTATTGGATCAAAGGCATTGTCACCGAAGGGAAATTCGGCTTTTCCTTTGCCTATCGCACGGATGCTGGTGCGATCATCCTGGATCGATTGCCCAAAACCTTCATGTTGGCGATCTGTGCCCATCTGATTTCCAGCCTTGTCGGTATCTTGCTCGGCATCTATGTGGCGCCCCGTCAATATGGCTGGGCCGATAATATTTTGGCCGTCATTGCCTTCTTTTTGACTTCGATTCCGCGCTTTTTTATGGCGCTAGTGATTATGTATTGGCTGGTACATGTCTGGAAACAAGAAGATGTTGGATCGTTTTTCTCCTTTAATTATGCGGTTGCGCCCTGGTCTTGGGGTAAATTTGTCGATCTGTTAAAACATGTCTGGCCGGTCATTTTGGTGGCTGGCCTGGGCGGTGTTTCGCGCAATATGCGTGTCATGCGCGCCAATATGTTGGATGTTCTTAATGCCCAATATGTCACCACGGCCCGCGCCAAAGGCTTGCCCGAACGGCAGGTGATGAATCGTCACGCCGTTCCCAATGCCCTCCACCCGATCATCGGTTATCAAGGCACGGTCTTGCCGTATATGATCCAAGGCGAGTTGGAAGTGACTATTGTGATGCTTATCCCCTCCTTGGGACCGATTTTTCAGCGTGCGCTCACTTCGCAAGACATTTATCTGTCGGGCGGCATTTTGTTAATGATTGCGGCATTGGTGATTTTTGGCAATTTGATCTCGGATCTTTTCCTGGCTGTGCTAGATCCGCGTATTCGTTATAGTTAAACGTGCTGCGTGATTCGTGTTGCGTGAACCGTGGCCTGAGCCTGTCGAAGGCCACGGTTCACGCAACACGAATCACGCAGCAATACGCACCTGATTTTGTGATTTTGTTTGTTATTGGAGTTTGAACGCATGACAACCACTGCTATGGAATCGACCGCTCTTGACCCCGAACCGGTGTACAAAGCCCAGAGTTCGGAAAGTTATTCACAATTGGTATGGCGGCGTTTCCGCCGGAGTAAAGCGTCGGTTGTCGGCGGCTTTATTGTGCTAATCTTGCTGCTACTGGCGATCTTTGCCGAGTTTTTTGCGCCCTATCCGCTGGATGTTTTCGACTCGAAGCGCTCATTCATTCCCCCTACGCGCGTCCGCTTTTGGGATGAAGAAGGCCAATTCCACTGGCGCCCCTTTGTTTATAATAAAGTGGTCACGCTCGATCCAAAAACCTTCGTCCCCCAGTGGGAAGAAGATACAAGCAAAGCCTATCCGCTTTACTTCTTTGTCAAGGGTTGGGAATATGAACTGTTTGGTTTTATCCCACTGGATCGCCACCTCTTTGGTGTAGAGGAAGGGGGAGAAATCTTTCTCTTAGGCACTGATCAATTCGGCTCCGATTTGTGGAGTAAAGCCTGCGAAGCCGGGCGCATTTCGTTGAGCATGAGCCTCTTCGGCACCTTTATTAGCGTGATTATTGGGGCATTGGTCGGCGTCTTTTCCGGCTACTATGGCGGGTGGATTGATAATTTGGTGCAACGCTTTGTCGAGTTTATCACCGCCTTTCCCCAGTTGGCGTTATGGTTGGCGCTCGTCGCCGTCGTGCCGCGCACGTGGGATTCGTTTCGGGTCTTCCTCATCATTGCGTTTATCTTTGCCTTGTTGTCGTGGACAACGCTTGCGCGCGAAGTGCGCAGCAAAGTGCTGGCCCTGCGCCAAACTGATTTTGTGCTGGCCGCCAAAGAGATGGGCGCTTCCGACTGGCGCATTATGTTTGTTCACCTGCTGCCCAATTGTTTGAGCCATATCATCGTGGTCTTGACCCTGACCATCCCCGGCATTATCCTGGCCGAAGCGTTTCTCAGCTTCCTGGGCTTGGGCATTCAACGCCCCTTGATCAGTTGGGGCTTGCTAATGCAAGATGCCCAAAAGCTGGACACCCTTAGCGTGCGCCAGTGGATTATTTCACCGGCAGGGTTTATCATCGCGGCGGTGTTGGGTTTCAATCTCTTGGGTGATGGTTTACGTGATGCTGCCGATCCTTATTCCAACTTGTGATAGTATAGGGAGCGGAGGTCATGATGAAAAAGACGAAAACACAAACCGCACCAGTCATAGAACATACTAATGTTGTGATTCATTTTGGTTCACAACGGGAAGGGCATACCTTTCGCTTACATCCGTTGACCAATCTCTGGATTCAAGAGAAATTTCCTGATCGGGAGCGGGTAGCGAGTGTGTTTATTGGCTTTGATCGACGGCAGGATATTGGATTGACCCCCCCCTCAGTTTGGCTTCATGTCGCAACCTTATTGACAGGATTGTCACTAGAAGAGCTCAATCAACTGGGTGGTTTTTCCGTTGTAAATCCTGTCACAAAACAAGAAGTGTACAATTCCCTGGTCGTCCATGCCTAAGAAAATGAATCTTTATATCGGTCGCGCCGGTCAAATGGCCGTAATGGCAGAGTTTCTTGCGCGCGGTTATAATGTAGCTGTCCCAGAAGTAGATATTGGGGATGACATTTTTTGTCGTGAAAGACCAAAGCGGTGATTATTCTAGAGTTCAAGTGAAAGCTGCTGTTACAACGCCAACTGCTACCGGCTACAGGGCAAAATATGCCATTAAGCTGGCCCAGATCCAGTTTCCAAGTAGCCCGGAAACCTGGTTTATCTTCGCTAATCGCTATCAAGAGCGGTGGCATTCATTTTTTGTCATTTCACGTCCTGAGCTTGATGCCCTATATACCCAACGCTCATTTGGTTCATTCACACAGAAGGGTATTTTATCGCTATATCTGTCTTATACCAATTCTTCTGTGATCTGCTCTGAGCAGGATTTCAGCCACTATTTGAATAACTGGGAGGCCTGGCCCTATGTACAATAAGATGGATAGCAAGTAGCAGGAAATTCATGGTGAAATTTCTAAGACTGAGTTGGCTTGTCACTGCTGGAACGATCATTTGCTTTACGTTGACCCTATTGGCGCTCTACCAACCCTCTACGGCGGCTCCACTGACCAAAGCGACGCCCACACCCAAAGCCTTAGCGCAGCCAAGCCCACGACCGATCAACCAAATTCGTGGGCTGGTTGTCGATGCCAATGGTCCCGTCGCCGGCGCGACCGTGCGGGTACACCTGACCGAACAGGCGATCACCACGGCGCAGAATGGTTCTTTCACTATCCGTAATCTGGTCGCCACTGACACTGTGACGCTTACCGCCTGGGCGGAAGGCTATTACATCGCCTGGACGCGTGTTAGCGCTGATGATGCGCCGGTCAAACTGCAACTGAACCCCTACTATATCACGGACAACGTCAAGTATAACTGGTTTGAGCAGGATGGCGTGGAAGGCTCGGCGGCGTGCGGCATCTGCCATACGGCCTACACAGAGTGGCAAGAAGACGCCCATGCGCAGACAGCGATCAACTACCGCTTTCTGAACCTATATGCCGGCACCGATATTCATGGCAACAAAAGCCCCCTCAGCCGCTACGACAGCGACGGCAAATACGCGCCGCCCGATCCCAGCCAGCCTTACTACGGGCCGGGTTTTCGGCTGGACAACCCCAGTCGCGCCGGCAGTTGCGCCACCTGTCACACGCCGATGGCGGCCAAGTTGCCAACCAGTGACGGCTGTAGCTGGTCGGGTTGTCATTCCTCCGGCACGGCCCAATATTCCGATTTGATCCAAGAAGGCGCCAGCCCGCTCTATTTAATCAACGATGCTGCCGAAGGCATCTCCTGTGAATTCTGTCATAAGATCGGCGCCGTCCGTATAAACGAAGAAACCGGTCTGCCCTATGAAGATGCGCCCGGCATTCTCTCCCTCCAGTTGCACCGCCCGGAACCGGGACACGACGTTTTCTTTGGCCCAGTGCCCGACGTGGTGCGCACTGACCTGCCGGAGCCACGCGATAGCTATCTGCCGTTGCAAACCGAAAGCGCCTTTTGCGCCGCCTGTCATCATGGCGTCCTCGGTGGGGTGGTCAGCAACATGAAGGTGACAGGCGGCGTCTTGGTTTATAGCTCTTATGCCGAGTGGTTGGCCAGCCCCTATAGCGACCCGCAGACCGGTAAAACCTGCCAGGATTGCCACATGCCGACGCTGGATAGCAAGTACTTTGTCTACCCCGAAAAGGGTGGACAACAGCGCGACTATTACGCCGTCCGCAGCCACCGGATGCCCGGCACCAACGATGAACAGTTGCTACAGAATGCTGTCACCATGACGGGAACGGCGCAAGTGGCAGGCTTCGACGTGAGCTCAGCCGAACGTGGCAAGTTGCAGGTGGCGGTGAGCATCACCAATGACCAGACGGGTCACAGTGTGCCAACTGATTCACCGTTGCGTCACCTGTTGTTGGTTGTACAGGCAAAAGACCACAATGGCCGACCCTTGCGCTTGCAACAAGGGGAGACATTGCCCGACTGGGCCGGCAACTATGCGGGGCAACCCGGTCGCTACTTTGCCAAACTCTTGCGCGATAAGTCGAGCGGCGACATGCCCACCGCCGCTTACTGGCGGGAAATTGAATTGGTGGAAGATACGCGCATTGCTGCGCTGGCCACCGATCTGAGCAAATACACCTTTGCCGCGCCCACCAGAGGCGCAGCAACCATCGAAGTGCGCTTGATCTACCGCCGGGCCTATCAACAGTTGATTGAATGGAAAGATTGGCCGGATACCGATATTGTCATGGAGCAGATGACGCTTGTGGTGGCTAAGAAATAACAATTGCTTACAGGATGATGTATAATAGGAATGATATGATGCTGGAAAAGGCGTTGGAATCGTTGAGGGCAGCAGAATTCTGCTTTCAACAAAAGATGTATAATCGACGGCAAATCGAGCCTATTATGCGATGTTTCAAGCTGCGATAGCCGCCTTAGAGCAGGTAGGCGTTCGTGCTGCTAAAGGTTCCTGGGGACACGACACATTACAAGCTGTTTTTGCTGATCAACTGATTCGCCAACGTAAATTGTATCCGAAACATTTTGCCAGTTTTCTGCCAAATGGTTTTCAGACACGACAATTGGCGGACTATGCCAATGAGATGTTATCAGAACGAAAAGCGCGTACTATTTTGCAATGGGCGCGTGAGTTCGTTAGGCAAGTGAAGGAGAAACAACATGGACGCTAACAGATATGCGCGTTCCTTAATCTATCGAATGATGGATTATATTAAAGCGCTTGCTCCTGAGGTGCGCGTTATTGACGAAGGGGTTGCTTATGAATGTGAGTTGACCAATCTTGCTGTTTATCCGCCTCTTTCCTGGACCGAAGAAGAGTGTGATGAGTTACAAGAAAAGATCGGCGAACAGATCACTGACATCAACGTTGAGACAGGATCTTTAATTCTTGTACGGGTTTATAGCCCAATGGAACAAGTGGCTGAAATAGAACACGAATTGGTCATAACGCAAGAAAAGATTAAGTCTTTGGAAACGCGTTTACAGGAAGCAGCAGCGATTGGTTTAACTCAGCTTGTGCCTGCATAAAGCTTCAAATCGCAAATAGCTATTAATCTACGATGGGTAGTATACAAGGGATCCCATGAGCCAAAATCAAACCCAAAGCCGCGGCCCCGTCGATTTTGCCTGGCAACAGCCAAACGGCAAGCAGAGCGACGATTATATTCTGGAAGTTAAAAACTTAAAACAACATTTCCCGATCCGCAGCGGCTTTTTCCAGCGCGTGGTTGGTCACACCAAAGCGGTGGATGGCGTCAGCTTTTTCCTGCGCGAACAGGAGGTGCTGGGGCTGGTGGGCGAGAGCGGTTGTGGCAAGACCACCACCGGTCGCTCGATTCTCCGGCTCTATGACCCCACCGACGGCGAAGTCTGGTATCGCAAGGCCAGTGGCGAACGCATCGACATTGTGAAGATTACAGGTGAAGAGATGAAACCCTTGCGCCGCGAGATGCGCATGATCTTCCAAGACCCCTTTAGCTCGCTCAACCCGCGCATGACGGTGCGCGACATTATTGGCGAACCACTGATCATCCACAAAGTCGCCAAAGGTCGCGAACTGGAAGATCGCGTCGCCAAGTTGATGAGCGCCGTCGGTCTCAATCCGGCCTATATGCGGCGCTATCCTCATGAATTTTCCGGCGGGCAACGGCAGCGTATTGGTCTGGCGCGCACCCTGTCGCTGAACCCGCGGCTGATTGTGGCCGATGAACCGGTCTCGGCGCTGGATGTGTCGATCCAGGCGCAGGTGCTGAATCTCTTGCAAGAGATCAAGGAAGAGCTGGGGCTGACCATGCTCTTCATCGCCCATGACCTGTCGGTGGTCGAGCATATCTGTGACCGCATCGCCGTCATGTATGTCGGCAAGATCGTCGAAATGGCCGAATCGGAAGAATTGCTGCGCCATCCATTACATCCCTACACCGAAGCGCTGGTCTCCGCCGTGCCGCCGGCTGACCCGGATATTCAGATGCAGCGCATTGTGCTGGAAGGCGATGTTCCCAGTCCGGCCAATCCGCCCAGCGGTTGCGTGTTTCATCCGCGCTGTCGCTATGCCAAGGAACTGTGTAAACAGACCGAGCCGACTTTGACTGAGATCGAACCTGGACATTATGCTAGTTGTCATTTTGCGAAAGAGCTAACGCTGAAAGGGATTGGAGGAAATTGAGGTATAATCTTGGAAGGGTTCAAGAGAACTTCTTCAAATAGATGAGGGGACGGTCATGGCGTCAAAGCAACATATCACTGAACTGCATATCAAGAACTACCGGCAGTTTCGTCGTCTCCATTTTTCTGCCCATTCTGTCACCTTATGACGAGACGCTGGCAGATCGAGTGTGCTATCGCAATGGCGAATTCCTGGCCGTAAACCGTCGCTACGTTAATTTTTGCGGTAAAACTGCAGTAATCACCACGTCGCCACCCGTACATTATCAAAGCAAAGTTCCCACACCCCATCGTATTCATGTTCCGAAAAACCGGCGCCTAGTCCAATCGCTCCTTGAGGCAACGGCTTGGCGTCGGTGGCTTGTAAAAGAGGAGTGGTGTCGGCGCCGCGTTGACCACTTGAACAGGTAGAGAAGTTCCTTTTTCTTGCCGATTCGTCAACAATCGACTATACTTGCTTCATTGTCGTTACCATCGTCGTTACCATCGTCGTTACCATCGTCGTTGCAGTAAATCCAATCATAATCGAAGCAAGGCAATGTGCATGACTGAACCAACACCCGCTCTGCCCGCTGAACCCCACTGGCTACCCGGCCCCAAGCTGGCCGATTTCCCGGACAAGACAACCCAGACCATCGATTTTGGTAATGATGGGATCGTGGTGATTAACTTTGGCGGCCAGGTGACCGCCTTTCGCAATAGCTGTCTGCACCAGGATATGCCAATCCACGCCGGTTACTTGGCGGGCGACGGCCTCTTGCTCTGTCCCTGGCATAACTGGTGTTATCAAGTTTCCAATGGCGACTGTATTACTGTGCCTGGCGCCGCGCTACAACAATATCCCGTGCAGATCCACGAAGGACGGGTGTGGGTCAAGGTACAAGAGTAAGGGACAAGGTTGACGAGCCGCTCTGTGCTGGCGCGGATTGTTTTGGCGATTGAACTCCACTCACTTCCTCATTTCGCTCAGTGGTGACGCCTAAATCACGACTGAGCGAAACTTAACCGTGCCGGTCCGCTTGTGATATAATTACGGGGAGGAAGTGAAAGGAGTTCGTGACTATTCATGCAGCGCCATGCTTTACGTGTAACAGGCGTTGTGCAAGGGGTTGGCTTTCGACCCTTTGTCTATGGCCTGGCGATACAATTGGGCTTGACCGGTTTTGTGGGCAATGACAGCGCCGGCGTCTTTATTGAGATCGAAGGCGATGCCTCAACATTAGCGACTTTTCATCAGATGCTAGTTACCACACTGCCACCGCTGGCGCACATTGAAGTGGTGACAGTCAACGCCATCCCGCCAACCGGCGCAACTGCGTTTGTCATTGTCGAAAGTCAGGCCAATCACAGCCAGCGCACCTTCATTTCGCCCGATGTCGCCCTTTGTGAGGATTGTTTGCGCGAACTCTTCGACCCGCAGGATCGGCGCTACCGTTACCCCTTTATCAACTGCACCAATTGCGGCCCCCGCTTCACGATCATTCGCAACCTGCCCTATGACCGCCCGTTTACGACAATGGCCGACTTTGCCCTCTGCCCCGCCTGTCGCCACGAATACGAAAACCCGCTGGATCGGCGCTTTCACGCCCAGCCGGTGGCCTGTCCGGTCTGTGGGCCGCAGATTGAGTTTTACACAGATACGAGACACGAGACACGAATCACGAATCACGAATCACGAATTACGGGCGAAGCGGCATTGCAAGCGGCGCAAGCACTCTTGCACGATGGCGGGATTGTGGCGGTGAAGGGGGTGGGCGGCTTTCATCTGGCCTGTGATGCAACCAATGACCAGGCGGTGCAGACGGTGCGGCAACGGAAAGGGCGGGTCGATAAGCCCTTTGCCGTCATGGTGCGTGATGTGGCGACGGCTCAGCACCTAGCCGAAATTAATACCGACGAACTTGCCCTACTGACCAGCCGTGAACGACCGATTGTACTGCTCCGCAAACGGGAGGACAGCCCCCTCTCGCCACTGGTCGCCCCCGGCAATCCCTACGTTGGCCTCATGCTGCCCTACACGCCGCTGCATTACCTGTTATTCAACGAACTAGAAGCAGGCACGAATCATACTGCCCTTGTCATGACCTCCGGTAACTATTCTAACGAGCCGATTGTCAAAGACAACGCCGAGGCGCTGACAAAGCTGGCGGAACTGACGGACGGCTTTCTCTTACACAACCGTGACATTCATGTACCCTGTGATGATTCGGTGATTCGGGTCTTTGCTGGACATGAGTTACCAATTCGGCGGTCGCGTGGCTATGCACCTTTCCCGGTGCGGCTACCAGTGGAAGTCCGACCGACATTGGGCGTGGGCGGCGAACTGAAAAACACCTTTTGTCTGGCCGCCGGTCATGCCGCATTTATGAGCCAGCATATCGGCGATATGGAAAATCTGGAAACGTTGCAGGCGTTCACCCCTGCTGTCGATCATTTTCAGACCATTTTTGATATTCAGCCGGAGTTGCTGGTCTGTGACCTGCATCCGGCCTATCTATCGAGTCAGTGGGCACGGGGGCAAACAGGGAAAAGACGGCTGGCCCAAGTGCAACATCATCACGCCCACCTGGCCGGTTTGATGGCCGAACATCGATTAGATGGTCATGAACCGGTCATCGGCTTCTGTTTTGATGGCACTGGCTATGGCACAGATGGGGCGATCTGGGGCGGGGAACTGTTACTGGCCGATTATGCCAGTTTTCGCCGGCGTTCTTATTTGCGTTATATTCCGCTGCCGGGGGGCGATGCCGCGGTCAAACATCCGAGTCGCACGGCGTTGGCGCATTTGTGGGCCGCGGGCGTAGAATGGGATGAGGCGTTGCCGCCCGTCGCCGCCACCACGCAGACCGAACGGCGCATTTTTCAACGCCAGTTTGCCACGGGCTTTAACACCGTGCCCACCAGCAGCATGGGGCGGCTCTTTGATGCCGTGGCGGCGCTGGCCGGTGTACGCCAAACGGCTACCTATGAAGCGCAGGCGGCGATTGAGTTTGAGGCGCTGGCGGTCGAAGCGGCGGATATGCCATACCGTTTTGACGTTGCGCCCGATGGGCAAATCTTTGATGCGGCGCCAGTGGTCAAAGCCGTCGCTGCCGATCTATTGCAGGGCGTGCCGGTGGGCGAAATTGCAATCAAATTTCATCAGGCGGTGGCTGATCTGATCTTGCAACTGAGCCTGGTAGTCCGTCAGGAAGAGAAACTCAACACCGTGGCGTTGAGCGGCGGCGTCTTTCAGAATGTACTGTTATTGCGCTTGGCCGTGGCTCGTTTAGAGGCTGCCGGTTTTCAGGTGTTGACCCACCGTTTGACCCCGCCCAATGACGGCGGGTTGGCGCTAGGACAGGTACTGGTGGCGAATGCACAAGAAGGGAAATAGGTTATGTGTTTAGGGGTTCCCGGAAAAATCACCGAAATTTATGAACAAAATGGCGTGCGTATGGCCAAGGCCGACTTTGGCGGCGTGAGCAAAGAGATCTGCCTGGCCTATCTGCCCGAAATCGGCGTGGGCGACTATACCATTGTCCATGTCGGCTTTGCCATTACCCAGTTAGATGAAGAGTCGGCGCAGGAGTCGTTGCGCCTTTTCCGCGAGATGGGGTTGTTGGAGGAAGAGTTTGGCGCCCATCCGCCGGAGGGAGAACAAGCCCATGAAGTACCTGGATGAATTTCGCGACCCGGAGTTGGCGCGCGGTCTCTTTGATGAGATTCGCCGTATCACCACCTGCCCCTGGGCCATTATGGAGGTGTGCGGCGGACAGACCCATTCAATCATCCGCAACGGCATTGATCAATTGTTGCCGGACAAGATTGAGTTGATCCACGGCCCTGGCTGTCCGGTCTGTGTCACCCCGCTGGAAATTATCGACAAGGCGCTGGCGATTGCCGCGCGACCCAATGTCATCTTCTGCTCCTTTGGCGATATGTTGCGCGTCCCCGGCAGTGACAAAGACCTCTTCCGCGTCAAGAGCGAAGGGGGGAATGTACGGATTGTCTACTCACCGCTCGACGCCGTGAAAATCGCCCAGCAAAACCCTGAACGGGAAGTGGTCTTCTTTGGCATCGGCTTTGAGACGACAGCGCCGGCCAATGCGATGGCGGTCTATCAGGCTAAGCAACTGGGGCTGAAGAATTTCTCCATGCTCGTCTCCCATGTATTGGTGCCGCCGGCCATTGCCGCGATCATGGAGGCGCCGGGCAATCGGGTGCAGGCGTTTCTGGCCGCCGGTCATGTCTGTAGCGTCATGGGGACGTGGCAATATGGGCCGCTGGTGGAAAAGTATCATGCGCCGATCGTGGTCACCGGCTTTGAACCGCTCGACGTGTTAGAGGGGATTCGCCGCACGGTGCAACAGTTGGAGGAAGGGCGGGCTGAACTGGAAAATGCCTACCCACGTGCGGTGCGTCCCGAAGGCAATCTGCCGGCGCAAAAGATGCTGGCCGATGTCTTTGAAGTAACAGACCGCGGCTGGCGCGGCATTGGCGTCATCCCACAGAGCGGCTGGCGCTTGCGCGACGCCTACCGTGACTTTGACGCTGAGGTTCGCTTTGCTGTGGAAGATATTCGCACCGAGGAATCAACCCTCTGTCACAGCGGCGAAGTGCTAAAAGGCCGGATCAAGCCCAACCAATGCCCCGCTTTTGGCAAGGAATGTACGCCCCGCACCCCGCTTGGTGCAACAATGGTTTCCAGTGAAGGCGCCTGTGCGGCATACTATCAGTATGGGCGCTTTGTTCAATTGGAAGAACGTGAAGGCGTTTTGGTCTAAGTAGAGATTAAGAGATTGAGAGATTGCGCATCATGGGGAGCGTAATCTCTCAATCTCTTAATCTCTGAGTCTCTCTAAAGGTCTGCTATGTCCAACCAACTTGATTTCACCGCCTGGAGTTGTCCCGTCCCGCTGCGCAACCACCCCAACATTGTTATGGGGCATGGCGGCGGCGGCAAATTGTCGGCGGAACTGGTGGAGCATCTTTTTATGCCCGCCTTTCACAACCCAACCCTGGCGACGTTGGGCGACTCGGCGGTGTTGCCGGTGACGGGTGGGCGACTCGCCTTTTCCACCGATTCGTTTGTCGTGCGCCCGCTCTTTTTTCCGGGGGGTAATATTGGCGATCTGGCGGTCAACGGCACGGTCAATGACATTGCCATGAGCGGTGCGCAACCGCTCTATCTGAGCGCCGGTTTTATTGTCGAAGAGGGGCTGCCACTGGAACGGTTGGGCGCAATTGTCCAGAGCATGGGCGACGCCGCTCGACATGCCGGCGTCACCATTGTCACCGGCGACACCAAAGTAGTGGACAAAGGGCATGGCGACGGCGTCTTTATCAACACCAGCGGTTTTGGTCTCATCCCTGATGGCGTCAACATTGCGCCCACCCAAGCGCGGCCTGGCGATATGGTCATTCTCAGTGGCGAAATCGGTCTGCACGGTGTGGCGATCATGAGCGTGCGTGAGGGGTTGGAATTTGATGTCGTCATTGAGAGCGATTCCGCACCCCTCAACGGTTTGGTAGCGGATATGCTGGCCGTCACCAAAGAGCTTCATGTCCTGCGCGACCCCACCCGCGGCGGCGTTGCCTCATCGCTCAACGAGATTGCCAAAGCGTCCAAAGTCGGCATTGCTTATGATGAGCGCAAGTTGCCCGTGCCGGCGGTGGTGCGCTCCGCCTGCGATATTCTGGGCATGGACCCAATCTATGTGGCCAACGAAGGTAAACTCATTGCAATTGTCCCCAAAGCGGTAGCCGAAGCCGTGCTGGAACGAATGCGCCAACACCCGCTCGGCGCGCAAGCGACCATCATCGGGCAGGTGACGGAGCAACATCCCGGCGTTGTGGTCGCCCGCACCGGCATTGGTGGCACGCGGGTGGTGGATATGCAGATTGGGGAACAGTTGCCGCGCATTTGTTAAATATCTACAGTGTAAAGCGGCGCTCATACATATATTCAAGGCCATTTTCATCATCCAGGTGGGCGCCAATTGGGTGGAAGCCAAGCTTGGCGGCAACGCGCACCGATGGTTCGTTGGCCGGGCTGATCGAAAAAAGACCCCTTCGACGATCCAGTTTTTATGCTGGGTTAGCGTAGCGATTTCAGCAGAGACAGTGGCTTGCGGGCGTTTGGCGTTGAAGCCGCCCGGTTCCCAAAAGAGTGCGTCCAGGTGAACAATGGCATAGCCGAAGTGATCGCTCACGCTTTGGGCCAGGTAGGTTTTGCCTGAACCGCTGTTGCCGATGATGACAATTCTTTCCATCATTCCCTCCACTGTACGCTAACTATTGTAACACACCTGATCGTATACGCAGTAGCGCGCAACAAACCAGGTTTTTCCAAAAAACCTGGTTTGTTGCGCGCTACTGCGTATATGATTTCTGGGCAAAATAGACAATAGCCGCACAGAATTACGCTCTACTTTCTGGCAACAAAAATCAGACTTTTGTGGTCCGCCGTGGCGAGTTCTGCGCTGTAATCGCCAAAAATTTGAATATCGGTAAAACCAGCCTGCTCCAACATCAGCATAAGCTCATTCTTGCCATATTCTTCATAGTGCTGCGTTTGCACTTGTTCCTCGACCAACTCGCCGTTGCGCCATAAGCGAACGCGCAATTGACGGACTTGAGTCTCCGCCAAGGGATCAACGGCTACCGTTCTGAAGGCGACTTCCATCTCCGTTCCATCGGGCATCTCTTTACGTTCGCTCGATTGCGGCCATGCTTCTGGGAGCTTCTGTCGATTTTCCGCCAATCGCTCCAACCAGACCGCTGGCTCATTCCAGCGCGTGGATAGATCGAAGGCGAAGGCGCCGCCAGCACGCAGATGTTCATAGCAGCGTTGCATCCCTTGCCTTGTCAATTGCCGCTCGCCGCCTAGACCAATCACGCCACAAGCATAAATCAGTTGATAGCGGCGGGGCAGATCCAGTTGGTGCATGGCTTGTGCATAAAGCTGGGGGGATAGTCCCATCTTTTGAGCGCGGGCGACACATTGCGCCAGCATGTCTTGTGAAGTATCACAACCCTCTACATCCAGCCCCGCCCGCAGATAGGGTAACAAGAGTCGTCCGGTGCCGCAGCCTATTTCCAGCGCAGGTTGACCGGATGCCTGGATCAACTCCCCAAAGTATTCCGTGCCTTCTCCGCCTTCTGGCGACCAGAATTGCGCTGAATACCGGGCAACCAGCCCGTGATGCCAAACCTGTGGTTGGTTCATTGTCTGTATTTTCCTTAGATTTTCGGTCAGCCGTCCTTGATTGCTCTTCTACGGTTTGACAGCAAGCAATCGTTCCAGAATAAAGGTGGTTCGTTCTGCAATGGACTGCAACGGAACGTTCACCAGTTGATAGCCCAATTGCTCATAGATCAAGCGCACGCGCTCGCCCGACTGTCTTGCGCCTTCAAAACTGATCTTTCGCTCTGCGTCATTGGTGTAGATTGCTTCCCACCCGGCAAAGAAAAAAACCGTTGGATTGTAGCGGTTTTGCTCGGCCGCCTGGTAGAAGGGCTTTGTGTCAATTGCGCAGCCTTCCGCATACGCAATCATGTCTGGAATACCGCGATCAAACACCACGATTCCCGCGGTGTCGAGCGCCTGATTGTAGTTTTGCAGTGATCGAGAAAGCATGAGCTGACAAAAGCGTGCCGGATTCTGTTCAGGGACGCCATCCGCTGCGCTGGCGCGCTGTTCTACCAGAATCTCTCTGGCGGGTTCGGCGACACAGCGGATGCCGGCTTTACTGATTTCGCCGAGCAGCGTCGATTTTCCGCCGCCCATCGCACCGGTCAGCACAAAGTAGTTTGTCTTCGTTATTTTATTCATACCATCCTTACTCCCGCTGCCGCCACAACTGGCAGGTTATCTGTAGATGACCGAGATGCAGGTAGGCGTGTTCCAGGGCGTGCAGCAAGGCCCAACCGCAGGTGACCATCCCATCCTCATCCTTGCGCGCTGTAGCCAGGTCCGCCAATCCCAGGCGGGGCAGGGCCGCGCGTGCGTAGTCGATCACGGCATCCAGGCGGCGCAACATCTCGACACTTAGCACGTCCTGCGTCTGAAATTCCTGGGCGCGCACCCGGCTGGGCGGGTTGTCCAAGGCGAGATCAATGCCCTCATGCAGTACGCCGGTGATGTGGGCCAGCAGCACCGCCACCGAATTCATTTTTGGGTTCATTTCCGGCCCTGGCGACCAGTCCATCGCTTCTGCCGGCAGCTCCCCCACTGCCTGATGTAGCCGCTGCTGTAGATCTTCCAGCCGCTCCAGGTAATCCGCAAAGAATTGGTCTTTCATCGCTTCCCTCCGGGTTTCAAGATTTCCTTACCAGATACGTCCGTCATATTCAATCGTTAGTGAACTGTCCAAATCAAGGGGTGGCGTCTGGGCAAGCCGTAGGATCATAATACCCTTTTGCTCAGGCGTGGGTAGCAGCTCTGTCCCTCTTCTACCAGCCAATGGCCCCCGCCAGACTTCCCAGCCGACTTGTGCATAGAAAGTGAGGCGGTCGGTTTCTAAACAGCCGATTTCGTAATCAGCGATGCCCAAAGCCAAGGTACGCAGCAAGGCACTGCCAATGCCCTGCCTTTGATAGGCTGGCAAGGTGGCGACAGCATCGATATAGGCTGTTTTCAACAACGGATGACCTTCCGGTTGGAGCCAACGCGTGGTCACCACAGCATGGCTTACTACCGCCTGCGCCCGATTGCTGCTTGTGCGATAGGCGAGAAAGTGCAAACCACCCGAAGGAATATAGGTGAAGAGGCGTTGAAAATCCGCTAGGTTATGCGCCTTGATACAAACATCAATAATCGCAGCACGGGTGGCTGCATCCAGCGCTTCGGTGCGCTTGGCGACGATTTCGATTGATTCGCTCATATAAACGAGGGTTCCTTGACAACGATGATAATTTATTTGCGCGCAAGATAGACCAACATGCCGTGATCGGCGGTCGCCGTTTCTTCACGATAATCGCCCTGTACGGTGATGTCGGTAAAACCGGCTAGTTGCAGCATCAGCAGCATTTCGTTGTTGAAGAGCATATAGCCTTTCAATGTGTACTCTTCCTGGGCGATGCACTTTTCTGCCAGCCACTTTTCAATGCGTACCTGACGGGTGAAACTCTGTTCAAGCGGGTCAAACGCCAGCATACGTGAGACGCTGACAAAGTCACTGCCATCGGCGGCCCGCTGGCGTGCGCCGGGTTGCGGCCAGGGTTCAGGGAATGACTGGCGCTTTTCCTTGAGCCAGAGTTGCCAGCCTTGAGGTGAGTTATATTCGGCCTCGATATTGACAATCAACACACCGCCCGCTTCAAGGTGCTGATAGCAACGGTGTAATGTTTCCTGATTTAGTGTCCGACTGCCCGCCAAGCCAAACGAATCACAGATATAGATTGTTTGATAGCGGCGGGGTAGGCTGAATTCATGCATCGTTTCGGCATAGAGGTGGGTTGTCAAGCCTTCACGCGCTGCCTTTGCCGCACAATACTTGAGCATATCGGGCGAGATGTCACAGCCGTCAATGTCGATACCGGCACGCAGCAGCGGCAGGAGCAAACGTCCAACGCCGCAACCCAAATCTAAGACTGGCTGACCGTAATGTTCGATCTGGCTTTGCAAATAGGCTAATTCAGGTGTATTGACACTCCAGAACTCATCCCAGAGTTGGGCCATCAAGCCGTAATGCCATACCTGCGGTTTATCTTCCATGGTATGCTCCTTTTTCGGTTTATGATGAACAGTTGATCATGAACCGTTAATGATTCTCTGCCCATGCGTCTATTCTAGCAGTGGTGGTGACCAAGCACAAGCGATTTTTCCACAAAAACTTCACAAAAAATCTACACGCCGCTCCGCTTGTTCTTTTGGCAAGAATAGCGTAGGATCAAAAAGTGAAGTCAGGACACCAGCATGACGAGCGGCTCGTCACGCCGGTGTCGTGACCTACGAAATTCGATACACTTGCTTTGTTTACGCTGCCGTGTACTAGACCAATTCAAGCAAAATCTTCGCCAATTCATTCGGTTGTGTCACCATCGCGTCGTGACCGGCCGCGAAGAGTTCGTAGAAGCGGTAGCCCTGTTTCTTGGCCCGGTTGGCTGGTGACACTTGCCGGTCTTCTGCTGGCCGCAGTCCATACGACGCCAACCGAAGATGCCCAAACGGTGGCGACACTACTCGGCGCAGAAGCGGGATTGGGTATGCAAACAGATACACCCAGTTTGCGGCTCTACCAGTCACTGATTGCCCAACGTTGCGAATCTGCCCAGCGTTTACTGACCCCCGATCAATGGCAAGCCGCCTGGCAGAATGGCCGTACTTGGACACCGACCCAAGCCGTAGCCGCAGCAGAAAGGTGTTTGGGCCTGCGTACCGAGGTCGAGGGGTAACGATCTGTACGCCGCTACGCTCTTTGGTCTAGCTGACCAGGCGCACAGTCAGATTCATCATGTGATTGCCGGGCCAATGCGCACTCTGGCAGATGAGGCGCTGGCAATGGTGCAAGCCGCACTGGAGCCAGCATACTTTGCCGAAGCATTCGCCACCGGGCAGCAGATGGCGCTGGCGGAGGCGTTTGCTACGATTTTGAGGCCCATCCAGGTCTTGCCTCAGGGGTTGGCCGGCTCCATGACAGATACGCCATACTGCGCCGCCAGATAGGATAGAGCGCTGGCGAAGCGACGCTGAGGTGATTAGCCCCATCGAATACCGTGGCCTGGCCAGGAGGCTGTGTCACCCGCACGTCGATGACTAACCTTTCTGGCATCGGGTCAAGGGGCAGACCAAAGTTGCGCCACATGCTTGTATAGAGGGCATCGATCTGTGGGGCGACCGCTGCGACAACCGCCGCATCGCGCTGGCGAAAGTGATAGACGAAGTAGGGCGTCGTTAGCGTGCGCTCTTCGCCCCAGAGCGTGGCCGCGGGCGGCATGATCTGCCAGCCGCTGGACAAATGCTGGTAGAAGCGGGTTTGTCGATAGCGCGGTGCGCCACGCTCATCAAGCATGACAACGTCGGCGATGGCTTGCTCGCCCAAAAATTCCATCGTCTGCACGATTACGTTCAGGGGAACCGTTGGCGCATCTGGCTGGCTGGGCGCAGGTGAAGCGCTATACTCCCAGCCAAAAGCTGCCCATGTACCATCGTGCAACTGCCAAGCGCTGCTTGTCCGCTGGTGGTTGATCGTGGTGGTCAATGGGGCGGCGTCAGGTGTCACCGACATCGGGGGGTTTTGCGCAACCGTCGCCCGCAGTTCCGCTTCGGCGGCATGTATCTTGGCTTGGGTGGTGTATCGCCACCAGCCAGCGACGCCGGTGAAAAAGAGCAGCGTTGTCATGACGATCCCAACAGACTGTTTCAGCCGTAGCCGACGGCTGTCCGCCGCTGTTACTGCCGGCAAGAGCAGGGCTTGCTGCGCGGCCCACTCGGCATCACTTTCGCTAAAGCGCCATTCCAGCTTGGGGGTTTGCTTGTGCATTTGGTCATCTCCTGGTAGCTACTCAGCCTCAGGTGCGCGACACTGGTCAAAGATTGGTCGGCACGATGCGCTACCCCTGACCAGTGCCACGCGCCTGAGCCGTTACAGTTCCTGTAGAAATCAAGGGCTATTTGGCTGACACGCGCAGATCAATGCTCGACACGTAATTGCCCGGTGGCGCCGTCGAGATGACTGCGATTGCCTCGCCCTTGGGTGCAATGAAGAGATCGAAGGACGGCCCACCATCAATGAGTACCGTATAGGCGCCTGTACAATCGGCGTTGACTGTATAGCGGATGGGAACGACGACATTCTCGCGCACGATTGCGCTGCCGACGCGGACGGTCACGGTGTCTGTCCCTGTGCCATCGCCATTGAAGGTATGAAAGCCGGCGCTTGCCCCTTCCGTCGGCTCTGTTACCCCAAAGGCTGGGGGGAGAATCGTTCCGTACGTTGCAAACAGATAGCGCCCTTTTAGCGTGTCCAGAGCGCATTGCGCTTGATCCGCTGCGGCCATCTCTGTCACGGCGGTAATCACACTTTTGTTGACGGTACTGACCGCGCTGATGGGCTGGCAAGCGCTGAGCAACAGCGCCAGCACCAGCCACAGACCGACTGTTTGTATCTTTGTCTTGCCTGCTGTGTTACGTACTGGTTTAAACATGGTGATTTTCCTCTTTGCATGACATTTTGTTTCACGTACTTCTGCGTCTACTCTAGCGGTGGCGGCGGCCAAGCACAAGCGATTTCTATGCAAAAACTTTACAAAAATTCCACACTGCGCTCCGCTTGTTCTTTTGGCAAGAATAGCGTAGGATCAAAACAGCACTT